>NZ_CP191849.1:7300000-7620000 GCF_050956135.1 Actinoplanes sp. CA-131856
TTGTCGCCGTGCAGCTTCGCCGGCCGTTTGCGTGGGCGGCCGGCGGGCTGACGGATCGGCCGGAGGCCGTCGACCATGTCCTGCAGCATCTTGTGGTCGTTGAGGTTGGCGGCGGAGATGTCCACGTGAACAGGCAGTCCACCGCGTTCGCTGATGGCGTGGATCTTGGAGCCGGGCTTGCCCCGGTCTACCGGACTGGGCCCGGTCAGATTCCCCTTTGAGCGCGCGGACGTGCATGCTGTCGATACTCGCCCGCGACCAGTCGATCTGCCCGGCGACACCCAGGATGTCCAGCATCGCCTGATGCAGACGGGTCATCACGCCAAGGCTGACCCACTCGGAGAACCGGCGGTGCGCGGTACGCCAGTGCACCGGGAACGACCCAGGCAGCTTGCGCCACGAGCAGCCGGACTCCAGCACGTAGACGATCGCCGCGAGCATCGCCCGGTCATCAGTGCGCCGCCGGCCACCACCCTGATGCCTTTCCGGATGCGCAGGCAGCAACGGTTGGGCGAGATGCCACAACGCATCCGGGCAGTACTTCTCCACGTCATCCACGCCAGGTCAACGAATGACCTTGTAATTCAACAACCCCAAACGACACACGGTCTTAACCGAGGCGGCGGCGACCACGCCCGGGAACCCAGTCGACCGATTCGGCTGCGGACGGGTCGGCGAACGCGAGGACGGACTCGTCGAACCGAGTGAAAACCAACCGCCCCTGCATTCCCTCGTGCAATTCGCCCGCCATCAGCAGCAGTTGCCGACCGCCGATGCGCAGGACAACCTCGGCCACGACCTCCTGGTCGAGCACCGTCGAGACGCGGTCGATCTCGCCGGTGGGCAGTTCCGGTAGCGCCCTGCTCCGGTAAATGCCGACCTGACCCGACCAGTCGGGCCGGCCGTCATCCATTCGGCGCAGCCACAGACCACAGACGGCGTCGCCCTCGTAGGTACCGATCGTCATGAACGTCCCATCGTCGAACAAGGCACCGAGGACGTTCAGCTGTAGACATGGCACGGCGGGATCTTCGAAGTGCGGACCGTCTGAGGCCGGCCCCTCGCGCAACGCCATCTCGATGCCCGTCCAAGCTTTGACCCGCCGGCCGGGTAGCCGCTCGAAGTCGCGGACCCTCTCAGCGGTCCAACCGTTCCGTGTCACGCGGGCCAGTATCACGGGCCCGGGTCAGGTGGATTCGTCGGCCAGGGCGGTGATGGCCTTGATGAGCTGGGGGCCGTTGAGCAGGGAGGCGTCGTTGTGGTCGGCGCCCTCGACCGCTTCCACCCGTACGGGTCCGCGGGCCTTGCCGGCCACGGTCAGGCTCTGGCGCGGCGGCACGGTCGCGTCGGCCGTGCCGTAGACGACCAGGGTGGGCGACGCTACCCGCGCGACCATGTCGGCCACCGGGAAACGGTCGCGTGCCAGCAGTCGCACCGGCAGGAACGGGTAGTGCTCGCTGCCGGCCGCTGGCAGATCGATGAACGGCGACCGCAGGATCAGGGCGGCCGGCGGGTGTTTCACCGCCAGTGCGGTCACTACCGCCGCGCCGAGGCTCTCGCCGTAATACAGCAGCCGGTCGGTGGGGATGCCGGCCTGCTCGATCAGGAACGCGCGCGCGGCCTCGATGTCGCGGGCCAGTCCTTCCTCGCTCGGACGGCCGGGGTTGCCGCCGTAGCCCCGGTAGTCGACCAGGAGCACGGTCATGCCCTGGCCGGCCAGGGCGGTGGCGAGCGGAGCACGGGACAGTCTGTTGCCGGCGTTGCCCGGCGCGACCAGCACCGCCAGGCGACGGCCGGGTGTCCGCGGCTCGACCAGCCAGGCTGTCAGGCTCAAGCCGTCGGTGGTGCGCAACGTGACATCGCGGGCCGCGGGGAACACTCGGGCGGCCTCGGGCGGCGACGACCGGTCCGGAAAGTAGATGAGCTTCCGCTGCAGCAGCCAGGCCGCCGCGACGACCAGCGCCCACAGCACGACCACGGCGAGCGCGACGCGCAGCAGAGCGGACACCCTGGACATCATCTCATTGTCGAGGGCTCACGTCGTGGAGAGCACCGCGTCCCAGGCCAGTTCGGAGGCCACAGCACCTACCGCCAGGGAAGGCGTCGCGACGGTCACCTCGTCCGTGGTGGCGGCGAACAAGGTGTCGCCGTCGGCGATCGTGTGGAACGGCTGGATGGCTCGGTGCATCGAGCTGTGCACCTGGGTGGCGAACTGGGTCAGCTCGAAGTCGTCCATGCGCACGTTGGTGACCACGACGGTGAGCGTGGTGTTGCCGGTCGTGGACGGTGGGGAAACAGCGCCGGGGGTGATGCGGGCGGCGTAGTCGGGATAGGTCGGGTGGCGTTCGCCGGTGGCCGGGTCGAGGTTGCCGCGGCGGACGACCCCGGCGCGGTCGACTATGACGCCGATGGCGTTGACGATGGTGAGCACCAGGACCTTCGCCGGGCCGATGGTGGTGAAGGCGGCGCCCTGTCTGGCGTATTCGGCTCGGGTGTCGACGGCCTTGCCGACGGTGGCGGAGACGCCGGCGCCCACCCGGCCCACCGCGACCAGGTCGGTGCGGGCGCTGGTGAGGGCGGCCCGGCCCAGTTCGGCGTCGGGATAGACGGCGTTGTCGCGCTGGGCGAAGTCGTACACGACGGCGCCGGAGACCACTGGCAGCGCGGCGAAGTCGGTGCGGTGGCCGCTGCGCCGCAGCATCTCGTCGAGGACGCCGGTGGCGGCGGCCAGGCCGAAGGTGGAGCCGCCGGCCAAGCAGATCGCGTCGTTGACCGGGAAGGCGCCGAGCAGGCCGGCCGCGCCGCCACGGCGGTCGACCGCGGTCCGGGCCCGCGGCGGCAACGAGACCACCGTGGCGCCGGTGGGGCCGGCGTCGTATTCGGCGGTGCCGACGGCCACGCCGGGCAGGTCGAAAGCCACCCAGCCCGAGCCCGCCCGTCCCGTCTCGGGCCGCAGCGATGCCTCCAGCGACGCCTGCGCGTTGCCGAAGTCCCGCCCCGCAACCGGCAGCGCAGGCGAGGCGGCGAGAGCGGGCGTCTCAGCACCGGGCGTAAAGGCCTGTGCGGAGGCGGGCGCCGTCCCGGAGGCAAAGGCGGAGGCAGGCGCGGAAGCCGGGGTGGGGACGGAAGCGGGGGCGAAAGGAGAAGCGGGCGCGGCGGCTGTGGGGTCGTGGTGGGGCGAAGGGGGCATCAGGGGGCTCCTAGACTGTGGGGATGTCCGACCGCCGAACTGCGACGCTGCATGATGTGGCCCGCCGGGCGGGGGTGGGCAAGTCGACCGTGTCCAACGTTCTCGGTGGCACGGGGCGGGTCTCGGCGGCCACCCGCGAGCGCGTTCTGGCCGCCGTCGACGAGCTCGGCTATGCGCCCAACCGGGCGGCCCGGCGGCTTCGGGGTGGGCGTACGGGGACCGTCGGGGTCTACGTGCCGGGGGTGCCGTCCACGTCGGAGTACTACATGCGGTTCGTCTTCGGGGTCATGGAGCATCTGTCGTCGCAGGGGCGGGACACCGTGATCCTCGGTGGTGAGTCGCTGCCGCCGATGGACGGCGTGATCCTGTCCGATCCGCACGAGGATGATCCGGCCGCCGCCAAGCTGCTCGAGTCCGTGCGCCCGAGCGTGTGTTTCGAGCGGCCCTTCGGCGCGGGCATGGCGCGGCCCGATGTCGTCCTCTGGTGCGACCACTACCGGGCCACCACCGAGGTGCTCGACGCCATGCTGGCCGGGGGTGCCCGGCGGCCGGCCCTGATGATCCCGCCCGAGACCGGGGACTGGGCTTCGCAAGTGGGGTCGGCCTATCGGGACTGGTGTGGGCGTCACGGCGTGCCGCCGGTCATCGCGACGATCGACTGGGTGCCCACGGCCCGGCAGATCGATGACGCGGTCGGTGGGCTGCTGGAGGCGTACCCCTCGGTTGACGGGTTGATCTGCGGTCCGACCGACACCGCTCCGGCCGCGCTGCCCGCTCTGCGCGCGCACGGGCGGACGCCCGGTGTCGATTTCTCGCTGGCCACCGGGACCGAGACGACGTCGGCCCGGCTCGGGCAGCCGCCCATCACCTCCGTCGACCTCGATCCGCTCAACGCGGGGCGGCGGTGCGCGGCGCTGCTCGACGGGCTGCTGGCCGGTGACCCGGGCGGCGAGATCGAGCATCCGGTACGCCTGCACCTGCGCTCCTCGACCGTCCTCACAAGCCCAGCCGCTCCAGCTCCTCCTCCACCCGGTCTCCTGCTTCGGTGACCGAGTCGCCGGCGTCCAGCCGGTCCTGGTAGTAGCGCTCGATGTCGCCGCTGACCCTCTCGTAGCGGCGCTCCCAGTCCTCGGCGTTCACCCGCCAGTAGCCGACGGCGGCGATCTGGTCGCGGGCGAAACCCCGCTCGCCGCGCCAGAACGAGCGAGCGCGGCGGGCGTCGGCGCACTCCCCCGCGAACCAGACGTAACCGCGGCCCGGCGGCGTCGCGAAGGCGCGCATGCCCGCGAGGAGCGGACCTTCCACAGAAGGAACGGGCAGATAGCCGTCGCTGTCCGCATCGACGTAGACGAAGATCGGCGTGTCGCCTGTGTGCTGCTCCAGGATCCGGGCCACCGCGGGCAGTCCGGTCAGGTCCGCCGCGAGCAGGATCCAATCGGTGCCGGCGGGCGGCGCGTACCAGGACCGTTGCCGGGCGTACTTCAGCGTGTCCCCCGGCTGGGCCCGCTCCGCCCACGTGGAAGCGATGCCGTGCTCATGACGTACGAAATCAATGGTTATGACGCCGTTGTCCACAGCCCGGATGGTGTAGTTGCGCCCCTCCCGCGGAAACTCCAAAGTCACCGCTTCGTCCGGCGCTCCGATGGTCCGGAAAGAATCCGCGCGCAGCTCGACCCGGACGAAACGCGCGCCGAGCCGCCGGACCGCCAGGACCTCCGCCTCGCCGGTCACTTGGCCGAGAATTCGCTGGTCGTGGCCGGATCACCGTCGGCCGCCGTGGCCAAGGCGGGCACGACCTTGTCGAGCAGGTAGGGCAGGCTCAGCACCGAGGAGAACGACAGCGCGCCGTTGGCCTCCAGGCCGAGGAAGACGTCGCGGCCCTCCTGGTGGACGGCCTTGTCCGCGTAGAGGGGGTTGGCCAGCAGCGACTTGATGAGCGGGTCGCTCGCCGCCTCCGACCAGACGGCCACCTTCACGTCGAGCAGGTCGAAGCGCTCCTTGCTGATGGTGAAGTACTCGTCGGCGTTGTCGGTCAGCTTGGCCACTTCGTCCGACATGGTCAGGCCGAGGCTGGTGAGCACCTGCGAGCCGGTCGCCTTGGGGCTGAAGACGTAGAACTGGCCCTCGAAGCCGGAGGCGAACACCGACGACGCGCCCTTCAGGGCCGGATATTTGCCGGCGGCGTCCTTGATGCGGCCCTCCAGGTCGGCCACGAGTTTGGTGGCTTCGGCCTCCTTGCCGAGGATCTGTCCGGTCTTGAGGGTCATGTCCTGCCAGGTCACCGCCCAGTTGTCGTCGGCGGACGGCTGAGCCACGGTCGGCGCGATCTTGGCCAGGGTGTCGTACTGCTCCTTGGTGAGGCCGGCCGACATGCCGACGATCACGTCCGGGTCGAGGCCGATGATCTGCTCGTAGTCGAGTTCGGCTCGCGGCAGGACCGTCGGCTTGGCGCCGTTGAGGTACGACTGCGCCCACGGCCACGTCGCGGAGGGCTGATCGCCGTACCAGTCGCGGATCGCCACCGGCACGGTGCCCAGCGCCAGGTAGTAGTCCTGCTCCTTGAAGCCGACGATGACGACACGTTCGGGCTTCTTCGTGAGGTGCGTTTCCCCGTACGCGTGCTTGATCGTGACCGAGAAGCTGTCGTCGCGGCCGGCGGGCGACGGCTCCGGGGAACCGCAGCCGCCGGCCGCGAGAAGGACGCCGACGAGCAGCGCGCCGAGAGCACGGCGCCGGATTCTGGGCATGGCAATGAGGCCTTTCCGAAGGGGGACTTGATCACCACGGATCGCCGTTAGGGTAGCCTAACTTCACCCAAGATGGAACGTTCCACCGGGATGTGATCGTGCGCTCTCGCCTGACCGCCGGCTGGGTGGTCTGCCTCCTGCTCCTGCTGTGCACGGCGGTGGCCTCGCTCGCCGTCGGCGCGCGCTCGCTGCCGATCACGTCGCTGTGGGCGGCGCACGGCGAAGCCGCCCAGATCGTGTGGACGGTGCGCCTGCCCCGCACGGTGCTCGGCCTGTGCGTGGGCGCGGCCCTGGCCGTGGCCGGCGCGCTGATGCAGGCCCTGACCCGCAACCCGCTGGCCGATCCGGGCCTGCTCGGCGTCAACGCGGGCGCGGCCGCCGCCGTCGTGCTCGGCATCGTGCTGGGCCTGCCCTTCCCCCTGCCGCTCGCCCTGGCCGGCGCGGCGCTGGCCGCGATCCTGGTCGTGGCCCTCGGCGGCACCGCCCGCTCGGGCGGCCGCCTGATCCTGGCCGGGGCGGCGATCAGCGCCAGCCTCACCGGCCTGGTCGCCGGGCTCACGCTGATCGACCAGAGCGCCTTCGACCACTACCGCTTCTGGGTCGTCGGCACCCTGGCCGACCAGCCGCTGGACGCCTTGCTCCCGGCGGCACCGCCGTTGGTGGCCGGCCTGCTGATCGCCGCGCTGATCGCCCGGCCGCTCGACGTGCTCGGCATCGGCGACGACGGCGGCGCCGCCCTGGGCGCTCATCCCGCCCGCACCCGCCTGTGGGGCCTGGCCGCGGTGGCCCTGCTCTGCGGCGCGGCCACCGCGCTGGTCGGCCCGATCGGCTTCCTGGGGCTGGCCGTCCCGCACGCGGCCCGGCTCATCTGCGGGCCCCGGCTGGGCTGGGCATTGGCGTACAGCGTGGTCCTGGGCCCTCTGCTGTTGCTCCTGGCCGACATCGCGGGGCGCCTGGCCGCGCGGCCGGGCGAGATCGAGGTGGCCATCGTCATGGGTGTCATCGGCGCGCCGATCTTCATCGGCCTGGTCCGGGCCCGGAAGGTGGCCGTGCTGTGAGCCGCCGCCTGCCCCTCACCGTCGCCGTCCTCGTGGCGGCCGCCGTCGTGCTCAGCGTCGTCGCCGTGTCGACCGGCACCCTGGCCCTCTCGCCCGGCGACCTGCTCCACCCCGACCGGAAGACCCTGTTCGTGCTGACCGAGCTGCGGCTGCCCCGGATCGGCCTGGCCCTGACCGTGGGGGCGGCCCTGGGCGCGGCCGGGGCGCTGTTCCAGAGCGTCACCCGCAACCCGCTCGGCAGCCCCGACATCGTCGGCTTCACCAGCGGCGCCGCTACCGGCGCGCTGGCCGCGATCCTGCTGCTGCCGGCCGGCGTGCTCCCGGCCGGCGCCGGCGCGGTGCTCGGCGGCCTGGCCGTCGCCCTGGTCTCGCTGGTGCTCGGCGGCACCGGCACCCGGCTCATCCTCGTCGGCATCGGCGTGGCCGCCCTGCTCACCTCGGTCAACGCCTATCTGCTGACCCGGGCCGACATCACCGACGCCCAGAACGCCGCCGTCTGGCTGGTCGGCAGTCTCAACGGCCGCGGCAGCCACCTGCCCGTCACCGCGATCGCGGTCGCCGTCCTGCTGCCCCTGGCCGCCCTCTGCACGCCCGGCCTGCGCATCCTGGAGATCGGCGACGAGAAGGCGATCACGCTCGGCCTCGGCCTGCGCCGCCAGCGCCTGGCCGCCATCGCCGCCGGCGTGGCCCTGACCGCGGCCGGCGTGGCGGCGGCGGGCCCGATCGCCTTCATCGCTCTGGCCGCGCCCCAGCTGGCCCGGCGCGTCACCCGCCGGGCCTCCCCCGTCGTGCTCACGTCGGCCCTGTTCGGCGCCGTCCTGCTGCTCGCCTCGGACATGCTGGCCCAGCGCGCCCTGGCGCCCCGGCAGATCCCGGTCGGCGCCATGACCGGCTTCCTGGGCGGCATCTACCTGGCCTTCGTCCTGGCCCGGGGGCGCCGTGGCAGGCTGAGCGGATGACATTGCCGGTCGCTGTGAAACCCGTCGACCGTACGCACCGGGCGGTGCTCGGCCACCTCGGCCAGCTGTTCCGCCACGACCTGTCGCAGTGGTACGGCCACCTGCCCAACGACGACGGCACGTTCAACGACCGGCCGCTCGACCGCTTCCTCACCGGCCTGGAGCCGGAACGCCACGCCTTCCTCATCACGGTCGGCGGGCGCACCGGCGGCTACGCCATGACGGCACCGGCCGAGGGCGGCGGCACCTCGATCGCCGCCTTCTTCGTGGTCCGGGCGCTTCGCCGTACGGGCGTGGGCCGTTCCGCCGCCGTGCAGGTCGTCTCCCGGTTCCCGGGCCGGTGGCGGATCGGTTTCCAGCGCTACAACCCGGGCGTCGAGGCCTTCTGGTCGGACGTGGCCACCGAGGTGGCCGGTGACAAGTGGGAGATCGAGGACGGCCCGCCCGCGGAGAACCGGCCTCCGGACACGTTCATCACCTTCATCCGCACCGGATGAGGTAGCGGCGGTGGCCGGGCGCTCAACCTAGGGCGATGACGAGCACGATCGACCATTGGTACGACCAGCGCGCCGACGAGGTGGTCGCCGCCGTCCACAGCGACCAGGAGCGCGGGCTGACCCGCTCGGAAGCGGCCGACCGCCTCAACCGCGACGGGCCGAACACGATCGCCGCCGAGAAGCCGCCGTCGATCCTGGCCGTGGCGCTGGAGCAGCTGCGCGACCCGATGAACCTCATGCTCGTGGCCGTCATCGTGGTGAGTGTCCTCATCGGCGAGGTGTCGACGGCGCTCATCGTCGGCTTCCTGATCCTGCTCAACATCGTGCTCGGGGCCCGGCAGGAGCTGGCCGCCCGGGCCAGCGTGGACGCGCTGTCGCGGATGCAGGTGCCGCAGGCCCGGGTGATCCGCGACGGCGAGGTCGCGCTGGTGCCCGCGCCCGAGGTCGTGCCGGGCGACATCGTGCAGCTCGAGGCGGGCGACCTGGTGCCGGCCGACGGCCGGATCCTGCGCTCGGCCACCTGCGAGACCCAGGAGGCGGCGCTCACCGGCGAGAGCGCGCCCGTGGCCAAGAGCGCCACCGCGCTCGACGCGAACGACGTCGGCCTCGGCGACCAGGCGAACATGCTGTTCCAGAACACGTCGGTCACCCGCGGCACGGCGACCATGGTGGTCACCGCCACCGGCATGAACACCCAGATGGGCCGGATCGCGACGATGCTGACCGGTGTCACCCGCACCCGGTCGCCGCTGCGCAAGGAGCTGGACTCGCTCACCCAGGTGCTGGGGATCATCGCGTGGACCGCCGTGGCGTTCATCGTGGTGGTCGGGTGGATCCGCGGCATGGACATCGACGACCTGCTGCTGCTGGGCACGGCCATGGCCATCTCGGCCATTCCGACCGGCATGCCGGCCTTCGTCTCGGCGCTGCTCTCGCAGGGCGCGCAACGCCTGGCCGCGGCCAAGGCCGTCGTGAAGAACCTGACCGACGTGGAGACGCTCGGCGCGACCAGCGCCATCAACACCGACAAGACCGGCACGCTGACGATGAACGAGATGATGGTCTCGACCGTCTACTCGGCCGGCGCCTGGTTCGGCGTCACCGGCGAGGGATACGCCAAGACCGGCCGGCTCACCTCGGTCGCCGGGGCGCCCGTCCCCGACTTCACCCGGCTCGCGCTGGGCCTGGCCCTCGACAGCGACGCCACGGTCAGCGATCAGGGCGACGTGGTGGGCGATCCGACCGAGGCGGCGCTGGTCGTGCTCGCGGCCAAGCTGGGCGTCGACGCCGAGCAGACCCGCCGCGCCTATCCACGGCTGGCCGAGGTGCCGTTCGACTCCGACTACAAGTTCATGGCCACCTTCCACCGGATCGAGCTCGACGGTGTCACCCGGATCATCGAACTGGTCAAGGGCGCGCCCGACGTCGTGCTGGCCCGCTGCACCAGTTCCGGCAAGGCGGTCGGACCGCAACAGCCGATCGAGGACGTACGGGCCGAGCTCGCCGCCGCCAACGAGAAGCTGGCCTCGGACGGGTTGCGGGTGCTGGCCTTCGCGGCCCGGGTCGTCGACCCGTCGGAGTCGCTCGACGACCCCATGGCCCTGACCACCGGCCTGGTCTTCGTGGGCATGGTCGGCATCATCGACCCGCTGCGGGCCGAGGCCCGCGACGCGGTCCAGGTCGCCCTGCGCGCCGGCATCGACGTCCGCATGATCACCGGCGACCACGCGGTGACCGCCCAGGCGATCGGCCGCACCCTCGGGCTCGGCCCGGGCGCGGTCAGCGGCGCCGAACTGGCCGCCATGAGCGAGGACGAGCTGACCCGCCGCCTGCCCGAACTGCACGTGTTCGGCCGGGTCTCGCCCGAGGACAAGCTGCGCTTGGCCCGCTCCATGCAGGCGCAGGGCCTGATCGTGGCCATGACCGGCGACGCCGTCAACGACGCGGCCGCGCTCAAGCAGGCCGACATCGGCGTCGCCATGGGCAGCGGCAGCGAGGTCACCAAGCAGGCGGCCCGCATGATCCTGACCGACGACAACTTCGGCACCCTGGTCAAGGCCATCGAGATCGGCCGCCGCGTCTACGACAAGATCGTGGCGTACGTCCGCTATCAGATGACCCAGCTGCTGTCGCTGGTGCTGCTGTTCGTCTCGGCCACCGCGTTCGACCTCAACGAGGGCGTCGCCCTGACCCCGTCGATGGTGCTCTATCTGCTCTTCACCTGCACCGTCCCCGGCGTGGTGATCATCGCGATGGACCCGGGCGACCCCGAGGTGATGAACCGCCCGCCCCGCGACCCCCGGATGCCGATCAGCAACCGCACGGCCGTGAGTTTCTGGCTTCTGTACGCCGTGGCGCTGTTCCTGGCCGCCCTGGTGCCCCTGGTGTTCGGTCCCAACGTCACCATGGCGTTCGCCGTGATGGGCCTCGGCACCGTCTTCAACGCCCTGGCCAACCGCCGGGACCCGGCCAGTGGCCTGCTGCCGCCGCTGCTCAAGGCCCTGGGCGTCGGCCTGATCCCGGTCGCCTTCATCGTCCTGGCCACCCGGGCCGACTTCCTGCGCAGCAGCCTGGGCTCCGAGCCCCTCGACGGCCGGCAATGGCTGGCCTGTCTCGGGCTGGCCCTGGCCCTACCGGTCGTCATCGAGCTGAGCAAGCTGATCCGCCGCTCCCGGGCCCGGGCGCTGACGACTGCTTGAGTGGTGAGATCCCATGCGGGCGGCCAGAGGACCGGCCGTCAGGCCGTGGACGGCCACGCTGATCAGGACGGTCAGCGCGATGACGGCGACCGCGGTGTCGGCCGAGGGTCCCAGTTCCTCGACGGCCAGCAGGGCGAAGACGATCGAGGCCAGGCCGCGCGGCCCGAACCAGCCGACGAACAGGACCGTACGGCGTCCGAAGTGGGCGCCGATCAGGCTCAGCGCGACCGGGGCCATCCGGACCACGGTCAGGCTCAGCACCGCGTAGAGCAGCATGGTCCAGCTCCAGCGCTCGGGCAGCAGCGGCACCGCGATCGCGCCGAAGGCGGTCCACACCAGCAGCGAGGCCAGCCCGGCGGTCTGCTCCACGTAGAACACCTCGCGCGGGCCGCCCCTCCCGGCCACGTGCCCGAACGCGAGTCCGGCGGCGAAGGCGGCCACGAACCCGTTGGCGTGGGCCGCCACCGAGCCGGCGTACGCCAGCAGGGCCAGCGCGAGCACGGCGGGGCCGGCGAAGCTCTCACCCGCCGTCCGCAGCAGCCGGCCACCCACCGCGCCGGCGGCGACCCCGATGAGCGCGCCACCGGCCAGCTGAAGAACCGCCGTCAGCAGCGGCGCTCCCGACGCGGCGCCGGCCAGCGCGATCACGACGACCGGGGTGACGATGCCGTCGTTGACGCCGCTCTCCACGTTGAGGACGCGGCGGATCCGGGCCGGGACCGCGGGATGCGTGATGACCATGGCGCCCAGCGCGGCGTCGGTCGGTGCCAGCGCGGCCCCGATCAGCAGGGCCAGCCACAGGTCGGGCAGATCGAGCAGCCACCAGGCCAGCACCGTTCCGGCCACCACCGTGACCGGCAGGGCCAGGCCGAGCAGCCGGCCGTAGACGCCGGCGTCGTGGCGCAGCTCGCGCGGGCCGACCCGGGAGGCGTCGGAGAACAGCACCCACACCAGGGTGGCCTCGGTCAGCAGGGCCACGCCCTCGGTGTGCCGGTCGACGTCGAAGGCGAGCGCCAGCACGACGCCGACCGCGACGAACACCATGGGAGCGGTCAGGTTGAGGCGTTCCAGGCGGGCGGAGACGACGCCCCAGCCGAAGACGGCGAGAGCGATCAGCACCACGGCACCGGCGGTCATGGCCGATCCGACCATGACGCCGTACGGCCCGAAACCACCCCGGGCGGATGAGGGGCCCTGATTCGCGCACCGAAGATGATGAGGCCATGAAGCGCAAGGCGTACGACCACGAGCTGCGCCGCCTGCACGGCGAGCTGGTCGCGTTGCAGGAGTGGGTGAAGGACACCGGCGCCAAGATCTGCGTCGTGTTCGAGGGGCGTGACACGGCCGGCAAGGGCGGCATGATCAAAGCGATCACCGAGCGGGTGAGCCCTCGCGTCTTCCGGGTCGTCGCGCTGCCCGCGCCCAGTGACCGCGAGCGCTCGCAGATGTACCTCCAGCGCTACGTGCCGCACCTGCCGGGCGCCGGCGACGTGGTCATCTTCGACCGCAGCTGGTACAACCGGGCCGGCGTGGAGCGGGTCATGGGCTTCTGCACCGAGGACCAGGCTCAGAGTTTCCTGCGGGTCGTGCCCGGTGTGGAACAGGCCATGGTCGACTCGGGCATCATCCTGGTCAAGTACTGGCTCGAGGTGACGCCGGAGGAGCAGACGCGCCGGCTGGAGAGCCGGATCAACGATCCCCGCAAGGTGTGGAAGCTGTCCGATCTGGATCTCCGGTCCTACAGCCGGTGGTACGACTACTCACGGGCGCGCGACGACATGTTCCGCGCGACCGACACCGTGTGGGCGCCGTGGCACGTCGTGGACAACAACGACAAGAGGACCGGGCGGCTCAATCTGATCACGCATCTGCTCGCCACCATCCCGTATCAGCCGCTGAAGCCGGCCGACGTGAAGCTGCCGCGGCGGCAGAAAGCGAACGGATACCGCGAGCCGAACCTTCCCGTCGCGCACATTCCGGCGCCGTTCTCCACGGACTGAGAAACGTACAGCAACCACACAGGCGTCGTTGTGCACCAATCGGGTCGACTTTGTTGTAAAGTCCGTCTACCCAACATTTACGCAGGTCACACGGCGTATTTGAAGATCAACTTGGGTTGAAACGTCTCCCCCTGCCACCGAAAAGACAAGGGCTCAGACGATGTTCAACAGCGCTGTCCTGTTCGCCAAACATCACACGCCCAACGCGGCGCGCGTGCTCGCCCGACGGGCCATGTTGGAGGCACACAACACCAAATTGCGGATCACCGTGCCGGTCGTGGCGCGCTCCGAGTTCACCAACGTCTACCACTGCGCGATCCGCAAGACCGCCAGCCAATGGGTGAAGGCGATCTTCAGCGATCCGATCGTGTTCCGGCACTCGGGGCTGCTCACCTACGACCCGCGCTACTACAACTGGAGCCATCCGAACCTGTGCCCGCCCGGCCGCGTGGCGCTCTCGCTGTTCATCGCGCGTGACCGCTACGACAAGGTCGACAAGCCGCCCGAGCATCGCGCCTTCTACGTGCTGCGCGACCCGCGCGACCTCGTGGTGTCCAGTTACTTCTCCAACCGCGACTCCCACTCGCCGATGGGCGACGTGCTGGAGTTGCGCCGCGAGTTGCAGGCCCGGCCCAAGAAGGAAGGCCTCATCTTCCTGATCGAGGACCTGGCGGCCAAGGGCCGGTTCAACTCGCTCAAGTCGTGGGTGAACGCGCCCGAGTCCGACGAGGTGCGCCTGTTCCGATACGAGGACCTGACCGGTGAGCACCAGGTGCGGGAGGTCGACGCGCTGATGCGGCACTGCGGCATCCACATCCCGCCGGACGACATGGAGACGCTGCTGTCGCGCTACAGCTTCTCGCGGATGAACGACCGGCAGGGCACGGGCGCGGTCTCGCACTACCGCAAGGGCGAGCCGGGCGACTGGCGCAACCACTTCGACGACGACATCCAGGAGGCCTTCGTCAAGGCGGCGGGCGACGACCTGGTGGAGCGGCTGGGCTACCCCTCCTACCAGAGCTAGGGGTCGCCAGTAAGGTCGTCTTGTGCAGACGGCCTGGTTCGAGGCGTACGTCATCGCCACGACCACGCCGAAACCGCTGCCGGCCGGAAGCGTCCTGGTCGAGGCGGCGGCCGGTCGTGTCCTGGCGGCGCCGATCGCGGCCGCGCGGCCGGTCCCGGCCTTCGACACCGCGGCCATGGACGGGTACGCGGTGGCGGGCACCGGCCCCTGGACGGTGACCGGACAGGTGCTCGCCGGGGCCGCCCCCACCGAGCCGGTGCGGGACGGCGCCGCGGTGGAGATCGCCACCGGTGCCGTCGTCCCCGCCGGCACCGGAGCGGTTCTGCCGTACGAGGACAGCACCCTCGCCGGGACGATCGTGACCGGTCGTCTCGGCGGGCGCGACCACATCCGCCGGGCCGGTGACGACGTCCGGCCCGGTGACGTGCTCGTCGCGGCCGGGCGGGTCGTCAACGCCACGATCGTCGCCGCCGCCGTGCAGGCCGGGGTCGAGCGGTTGTCGGCCCGTCCCCGGCCGACGGTGACGCTGCTGGTCACCGGCGACGAGGTGGTCGGCACCGGGGTGCCGGGCCCGGGCCAGGTCCGCGACAGCTTCACCGGGCTGGTCTCGGCCGTCGCGGGCCGGGCCGGGGCGGAGCCTCTCGTACGCCGCCACGTGCGCGACGTCGCGGCCCTGCTGGAGTCGGAGCTCGCGGCCGCCCGCACCGACGTCGTGGTCGTGTCCGGGTCGTCGTCGGCCGGCGCCGCCGACCACCTGCACGGTGTGCTCGGCCGGCTCGGCGCGACCTGGCACGTGCGGGGCGTCGCCTGCCGGCCCGGTCATCCGCAGGCGCTGGCCGAGCTGCCCGACGGCCGCTGGGTGGTCAGCCTGCCCGGCAACCCGTTCGCCGGGCTGGTGGCCGCCCTCACGCTGCTCGAACCGCTGCTCACCGCGCTCGGCGGCCGGCCGCCGACGGCGCTGCCCGAGGTCGCGGTGCGCGGAACGGCCAAGCTCATGCCCGGAGGGGTACGCATCGTGCCGGTGCGCCGCGACCCGGACTGGCGGATCGCGGCCGAGACGAGCGCGGCCGGCCTGCACGCGGCCGCGGCGGCCGACGGACTCGCCGTACTGCCGGAGACCTGGGCCGACGGCGACCCGGCGCCGATCCTGGCCGTCCCCTGAGCGGTATACGCTCGGCGCCGGGGTGATGACCATGGCGGGGCTTCTCGGGCGGCAGCGGGAGTGCGAGACGCTCGACCGGCTGGTGGCGACCGACCGGCTGCCGGCCCCGCAGCGCGACGCCCTCGCCACCGCGTTCGGCCTGGCCGCGGGCACCCCGCCCGACCGTTTCCTGGTCGGGCTGGCCGTGCTCAGCCTGCTGGCCGAGGTGTCGGCCGAGCGGCCGCTGATCTGCCTGGTCGACGACGCGCAGTGGCTCGACCGGGTGTCGGCGCAGACCCTCACCTTCGTGGCCCGGCGCCTGCTGGCCGAGCCGATCGGCCTGGTCCTGGCCGTCCGTTCACAGGGCGCGGACGAAGAACTGGGCGTCCTTCCCCAGCTCGAGGTGGGCCGGCTCGGTGACGCCGACGCGCGGGCGCTGCTCGCCTCGGTCACGCCGGGCCGGATGGACCAGCGCGTCCGCGACCGGATCGTCGCCGAGACCCAGGGCAACCCGCTGGCCCTGCTCGAACTGCCACGCGGGCTCACCCCGGCCGAGCTGGCCGGCGGGTTCGGCCGGCCCGACGCGCGGCCGCTGGCCGGGCAGATCGAGCAGAGCTTCCTGCGCCGGGTCGGAGCACTGCCGCCCGGGACACAGCGCCTGCTGCTCATCGCGGCGGCCGAGCCGGTCGGCGACGTCACCCTGCTGACCCGGGCCGCCGAGCGGCTCGGCATCGACGTCGCGGCGGCGTCAGCGGCCGAGGCGGCCGGGCTGATCACCATCGGGGCCCGGGTGCGGTTCCACCATCCGCTGGTGCGCTCGGCGGCCTATCGGGCGGCCGGCCCCCACGATCGGCGGGAGGCGCACCGCGCGCTGGCCGAGGCCACCGACCGGTCGGACCCAGATCGGCGGGCGTGGCATCGGGCGAACGCCACCGTCGGCGCCGACGAGGAGGTCGCGGCCGAACTGGAGGCCTCGGCCGGCCGGGCGCAGGCCCGGGGCGGCGTGGCGGCGTCGGCGGCGTTCCTGTCCCGCTCGGCCGAGCTCTCCCCCGACCCCGTGCGCCGAGGTGAACGCGCCCTGGCCGCCGCGCGGGCCACCTATCGGGCCGGTAGCTTCGACGCGGCGCTCGAACTGCTGGACGCGGCCGAGCTGAGCCCGCTCGACGACCGCGGCCTGGCCTCCTCCCACCTGCTGCGCGGCCAGATCGTCTTCGCCTCCCGCAGCGCCGGGGCCGCCCTGCCGCTGCTGGTCGAGGCAGCCCGGCGCCTGGAGCCGATCGACGCCGGGCTGGCCCGCGAGACCTATCGCGACGCGCTCTACGCCTCGCTCACCGCGGGCCGTCTGCCCAGCGGCGCCCAGGTCGCCGACGTGGCCCGGGCCACGCTGGCCGCGCCGCCCGGCCCCGGCCCGGAGACCGGCCGGCTGCTCGACGGGCTGGCCACCATCGCCACCGAGGGCTACGCGGCCGGGGTGCCGATGCTGCGCGAGGGCCTGTCGGCGCTGCCGGTCGCGGAGCTCACCGGCGAGCAGGGTCTGGGCTGGCTGCCGTTCGCCTGCCGGATGGCCCACGACGCCTGGGAGTTCGCGACCTGGTCGGCGCTGTCGGCCCGGCTGACCGACATGGCCCGCGAGGCGGGCGCGCTGTCCGTGCTGCCGTCGGCGCTGCTGCTCCGGCTGTCCAACCGGGTCTTCGCCGGCGAGTTCGGCGCCGCCGAGTCGCTGGTCGCCGAGTCCACGGCGATCGGCGAGGCGACCGGCAGCCGGTTGCGCCGCGAGGGCCGCCGGATGGACGCCCGCGAACAGCTGTCCGCCGCCTTCGAGGCGCTGAGCCGGATGGGCGCCGAGGCCTTCGCCGAGCGGGCCCGCCGCGAGCTCCAGGCCGCCGGCGAGACGGTGCGCCCGCGCGCGGTCTCGCCCGTCGCGGGCATGCTCACCGCGCAGGAGGCGCAGATCGCCCGGCTGGCCGGCGACGGGCTGACCAACCCGGAGATCGGCGCGCAGCTGTTCCTCAGCCCGCACACCGTCGAGTGGCACCTGCGCAAGGTCTTCGCGAAGCTGGGCATCGCGTCGCGCAAGCAGATCCGGGCCAGCCTGCCCGACGGCATGGCGGCTACCGCCTGAGGCAGCGCTCCAGCCCGGCCGGCTCACCCTCGGCGGCGGCCCGAAAGGCGCGCACGAGCCGCCGGTGCTCATTGGTGTCGACCGGTTGGCGTCGCTTGCCACCGAGTGCCTGATGCCCTCGCCGGACGAGTTGGCGTGCATGGTCCTCCCCCAGACCCAGAACCTGTGAGATGTGGCGGTACGGATAGTCGAATGCCTTGCGGAGCAGATAGGCCGCTCGTTCGGCGGACGTCAATCTCTCCAGCAGCATGTGTAACGCGGAGTCGACCGCCTGATGCCTTTCCGCGAGCTTTTCCGGGCCGGGGCCGGGCTCCACGGCCTCGGTCATGACGTACGTCTCATGACGCCACCGGGCCGACTGCTTGACGTTGATGGCGAGCCGGACGGCGGTCACAGCGAGGAACGCGGGCGGGTCGACCACGGCCGCGCGGTCGGCCCGTTGCCACCGCAGCCAGGTCTCCTGCACCACGTCCTCGGCCTCGGCCCGCTCGCCGATGACGTGCAGCGCCGCCCTCAGCACGCGCGGGCGCGCCGCCTCCCACTCGCCGATCACCCGTCCGCCCCCCTCGTTCACTCCCGGTGACCACCCTGCCCCCGTGACCACGTGACCCGCGCCCCGTGGACACCGTGGTCGCCCCCGTGGTTGTCACGGGTGAGGCCCTTTCCTAATCGTCATTCCGACAATAGGATTCGGTGAACCGGCCGCGTATTGCCGGGTGACGATTGCGTCACCGCCCGCGTTCAAGTGGAAAAATCACGGCGCTGATCTGCGCTTTCTGGGGGCGGCCGCGCCGGAAGCGGCTTTGTTACCCGCGAGCAACCAGTGGCAATCCATTAGAAAACAAGAAACACCGCCCTATCGTCCGATTCGCAACTGACGTCGATTCGATTTTGTGCGGGCGGTTTCTCGTGAACACCGAAACAATGGCGGGCACCCATTCGCAGGACGCCGCCGAGGCCAGGATGGTCGCCCTGCACGCCGCGCACGCCCGGCCGCTGCTGAGCTTTCTGCTCAACCTGTGCAACGGCGAGCGGCACGCCGCCGAGGATCTCCTCCAGGAGACGATGATCCGGGCCTGGCGCAACCTCGACACCGTGCCCACCGAGCACGAGAACGCCCGCCGCTGGCTGTTCACGGTGGCCCGGCGGGTGGCCATCGACGCGGTCCGGATGCGCAAGGCCCGGCCGGCCGAGACCGGCAGCCTGGACATGAGCCGCCTGCCGATCGGCGACGACACCACCGAGACCGTGGTCGCCGCGGACACCCTGCGCCGGGCCGTGGACGGTCTCAGCGACGCCCACCGGACGATCCTGGCCGAGCTCTACATCGAGGGCCGGTCGACCAAGGAGACGGCCACCCGGCTCGGCGTGCCGGTCGGCACGGTGAAGTCCCGGGCCCACTACGCCCTGCGCACCCTCAAGGACGCCCTGCTCAGGGTGACGTGACGACCCAGCGCCCCCGCTCGTAGGTGAGGATGCCGAGGGCGTCGCTCCGCAGGCCGGAATGATCCTCGGGGCTGAACCGGAGCGGGCCGCTGATCCCGTCGAGCCGGGCGTTCTCGATGGCCGTCCGCAGCCGCTCCCGGTCGGTGCCGCCGGTCGTGACGACCGCGTCGGCGATGAGCTGAAGGGCGTCGGCCGCGAACGAGGCGAAGCCGGAGTACGCCCCCTCGGCCCCGGCCAGCGTCTGGGGAAAGACCAGATGGACACCCTCGGCGGTCACGTCCGGCCCGGCGCCGGCCCCCAGGTAGATCTCGCCGGTGTAGCGGGCCGCCCGCAGCTCCCGCACCACGATCGGGGCCGCCGGGGAGACGGCCCAGACCACCACGGCACCGGGCCGGGCGGCGACGATCTTCGAGACCTGGATGGTCATGTCGGCGTCGGCCTGCCCGAACTGCTCGGTCTCGGCCACGTCGATGCCGGCCGCCCGGGCCCGCCGGGTGAACTCCTGCTGCCCCTCCTGGCCGTAGATGTTGCTGACCGCCACGACGCCGACCCGGGCCACGCCCCGGCGCACGAGCTCGTCGGTGATCAGCTGGGCGTCCTGCCCCGGCGTCTGGGTGGTCTTGAAGATGTACCGGCGGTCGCGCACCGGGCTGGTGACCGCGCCGGCCGCCGCGAGCGAGACCGTGGGCACCCGGTTGTCGGTGATCGCCGGGACGGCGGCCAGGGTGCACTGGCTGCACCCGCCGGTGATGATGGCGTCGGCGTGGTCGTTCTTGATCAGGTCGTTGATGTTGGCGACCGAGGTGTTGTTGTCGGTGCGGTTGTCCTTGACGACCAGGCGCAGCCGGCGGCCGCCGAGCATGCCGCTCGCGCCGAGCTGCTCCGCCTTGAGCTCGAGCGCGCGGCGCGACGCCGTCCCGATGGAGGCGGTGGGCCCGGACAGTTCGAGGCTCACGCCGACGACGATCTCGTCGGCGGCCTTGGCCGGGGCGGCGCAGCCGGCGAGCGTCGCGGCCAGCACGGCGAGGGCGATGAAGCGTCGCATTGCTATTCCTTACTGAGGTACGCCTCGCGCACGCGGGCGTTGCCCCGCAGGACCCTCGTCGGTCCCGAGGCACTGATCAGACCGCGCTCCAGCAGGTAGCCCCGGCGGGCGACGCGGAACGCGACCTCGGCGTTCTGCTCGACGACGAGCACGCCGGTCTCGGCGCCGGCCAGCGCCGAGATGATCTCGGCGACCTCGGCCATGACCCGCGGGGCCAGGCCCAGCGACGGCTCGTCGAGCAGGATCAGCTCGGGGCCGGCCATCAGCGCCCGGCCGATCGCCAGCATCTGCTGCTCGCCGCCGGAGAGCGTGCCGGCCGCCTGGCGGCGGCGCTCGGCCAGCCGCGGAAACCTCGTGTAGACGTCGTCCAGCGAGGCCGCGAGCATGCCGGAGGGCTGGCCGCGCCCACCCAGCAGCAGGTTGTCGTGCACCGACAGCGGCGCGAAGACATGCCGCCCCTCGGGCACGGTGGCCACACCGGCCCGGGCGCGGCGCTGCACCGGCCAGTCGCCGATCTCGCGGCCGTCCAGCAGGATCTGTCCCTTGCGCGGGCGGACGAGCCCGGCCACCGACTTGAGCAGCGTGGACTTGCCGGCGCCGTTGCGGCCGATCAGGCAGACCACCTCGGAGGCGTTCACGACCAGGTCGACGCCGTGCAGCGCCTCGATGCGCCCATATCCGGCGACCAGCCCGGTGACCCGCAGCAGTGGCTCGATCATAGGTACGCCTCTTGGACGACGGGATCGGCGGCGATCTCCCCGGGGGTGCCGTCGGCCAGCAGCGCGCCCTGGTCGAGCACGAGGACGCGGTCGCTGACCCGCAGCACGCTCGGGACGTCGTGCTCGACCAGCAGCACGGTGACGCCACGGTCGCGGACCCGGCCGAACAGCTCCAGCAGCTCGTCGCTCTCGCTGCCGGCCAGACCGGCGAGCGGCTCGTCGAGCAGGAGGACGCGCGGCCCGAGCGCCAGGGCCCGCGCCAGTTCGAGGCGCCGCTGACGCCCGTACGCCAGCTCTCCCGGCTTTTTGCCCAGGTCCTCGGTCAGGCCCACCTCGTGCAGCAGATGCCCGGCGTCGCGGTCGACGACCAGGACGTTGTCGAGGACGCTCAGTGAGCCGAAGAGCTGGAGGTTCTGAAAGGTCCGGGCGAGACCGGCCCGGGCGATCCGGTGCGGCGGCAGGGCGGTCAGCTCACGGCCGTCGAGCAGCGCCCGGCCCCGCTCGGGCCTGATCGTCCCCGACAGCACGTTGATCAGCGTCGTCTTGCCCGCGCCGTTGGCGCCGATCAGCCCGACGATGCCGCCGCGATCGTGCCGCAGCGTGAGCCGGTCGAGCGCGGTCACTCCCCCGAACCGCACCGTGACGTCCTGGACCTCGAGGACGGCGTTCATCGCCGCCTCCCGATACCCGCCAGCCCTCTCGGCAGCAGGAGAAGACTCAGGATCAGGGCTATTCCGTACGCGGTGAGCTCGCTCCCTCCGCCGACCTGGTCCTTCGCGACCTGGGCGAGGCTGATCACCACGAACGCGCCGAGCGGGGCGCCCCACACCTGGTCGCGGCCGCCGACGCTCACGATGATCAGCAGCTCGACCGAGTTGAGCAGCCCCAGCATGCTCGGGTCGACGAAGCGGTACCAGTGCGCGTAGCCGCTGCCCGCGATCGAGGCGAGCACGGCCGCCACCACGAACGCGGTGCGGCGCAAAGCGCCGATGTCGATGCCGCTGGCGGCCGCGCCGATCGGGCTGTCGCCGGCCGCGGTCAGCGACTTGCCCAGCCGCGACCGGATCAGCAGATCCACGCCGATCATGGCGACCAGCAGCACCCCGGCGAACAGGTAGTAGGTGCCCTGATCACCGCCGGGCAGCGACGGCAGCCCGGTGATGCCGGCGCTGCGGCCGGTGAACGGCAGCTCGTTGGCCAGCGCGGCCAGCGTCAGCCCGAAGGCCAGGGTGGCCAGGGCCAGATAGTGCCCCTGCACCCGGAAGATCAGCAGCCCGAGGAGCCAGGCGGTGGCGCCCGCGAGCACGGCCCCGGCCAGCACACCCCACCCGATGGCCACGTGCCAGCGGGTGGTGAGCAGGGCCGACGTGTAACCGCCGAAGCCGTAGAAGGCGGCCTGACCCAGCGACACCTGCTGGGCCAGCCCGGTCAGCGGCACCAGGCCGAGAGCGCCGATGGCCAGCAGCACCATGAGCACGGCGGTGGACATGGTGTAGAACGACGAGCGGGTGAAGACGACCGGCACGAGCAGGAGCAGGACGGCGAAGAGCGCGTACTTCCTCACACGCGTGCCGCCCTGCGCAGCGTCACCAGACCGCCGGGGCGGACCAGCAGCACGAGCACCAGCAGCCCGTACACGATGGAGTCGCGATATCCGCTGCTGACCAGGCCGGTCACGAACGCCTCGACCACGCCCACGGCCAGTCCGCCGGCGATCGCGCCGAACGGCGACGACAGACCGCCGAGGACGGCGGCGGTGAAGCCCTTGAGCCCGAGCGGCACCCCGACCGTGGGGTCCGGCGGCTGCAGCGGCGCCAGCACGATCCCCCCGACGCCGGCCAGCACGGCGGCCAGGACCATCGCGATCAAGCCCATCCGCATCGGCGACAGGCCCATGAGCCGGGCCATCTCGCGGTCGGCCGCTGTCGCCCGCATCGCCCGGCCCCAGCCGGTGCGGTGCAGCAGCACCCACACCGCGGCCGCGGCCAGCAGCGTGGCGCCGGCACACCACAGGTACTGGGTGGAGAGGAAGGTGCCGAACAGCCTGACCTGCCTGTTCCCCCCGAACGGATCGGCCGGGTGCTGCTCGGCCCCGAAGACCAGCAGCGCCACCCCTTGCAGCAGGATGGAGGCCCCGATGGTCAGGATGATCAGCCGGTCCGGCCCGGCCTTGCGGGCCGGGGCCAGGACGGCCACGTGCATGAGGGCGCCGACCGCGGCCGTGACGGTCAGGGCCAGCGCCGCCGCGGCGATCTTGGGCGCTCCGGTGCCGGCCGTCACCGCGTAGGTGAGCCCGCCCAGCATGACGAAGTCGCCCTGCGCGAAGTTGATGATGCCGGTGACCTGGTAGAGCAGCGAGATGCCGAGGCCGACCACGGCATAGGTGCTGCCGTCGGCCAGACCGATCAGCACATAACTCAACGCCGCGTCCACGAACTCGCCCCGTCGCCTTTCCGACACCTGCCTTCACCGGAAGCAACGGGGCGTAGCCGAAGATGTTCAGTTTCTCAGCCAGTTGTCTCAGTCACCTGTCGTCGCTGCGCCCACTGAAAATGGTCAGGAAGAACAGGAAGACGTTCAGGATGTCCAGGAAGATCGATGCGGCCAGCAGGGGCGCCGAGTCGATGTCCGTGTTGCGGCGCAGCCGCTGGAAGTCGACCAGCGTGAGCGCGGCGAAGATGACCAGCCCGATGATCGAGTAGATCAGCGCGCCGTTCGGGATGTTCACGAAGATCAGCACGATGCTGAAGGCGATCAGCGCCAGCAGCGCCCAGAACGCGAACCGGGCGACCTGGCTCAGGTCGCGCCGCGTGGCGTAGCCGGCCGAGCCGAACGCGGCGATGAACAGTGCCGTGGCGCCGCCGGCCTGCCACAGGGCCTGCGGGTCCTGGTTGGCGTAGAAGGCCAGCGTGGGCGCCACCGCGAGACCGATGAACAGCCCGAACAGGGCCAGGAGCCCGACCGTCCACTCGCGCGAGCGGCGGGCCGTGAACTGCATGCCGATCAGCGCGCCGAACGACAGGATGTACGAGATGATGGCGGCTCCGCCGCCCAGGTCACGCCCGAGATAGGCACCCAGGGCGAACAGAGCCGCCGTTCCGGCCACGAACGCCATCGTGCGTGCGAACAGCGCGTGGCTCTGGTCCCGGGCAGCGACCCCCGCCGGCCCGTAGGCGATCGAGTCATTCATGACTGCACCTTCTTCCTTCGACCAGAACCACGTACCCGCGCGCTTCGTGTTCAGGATCGGGACGAGAGTGCTGTCACACCGTGGCGGCGCTCACCGGGGGTGGCGGCGGCGGGCCCTCGCCGCCCGGCTCCTCGACGTTCGCCGGGTCGACGGTGATGGTCAGCCGGGCCACGTAGCCGCAGTCGACGTCGCCGGTCACCGTGTGAAGGTCACCCGGCCCGAGCGGTCGGTCACCTGGATGCCGCGCAGGTAGTTCTGCTCGGTCACGCCGCTGGAGTAGAGCGAGTAGCGGCCCTCGCGGTCGCAGTGCCAGGCGTAGACGGCCGCGCCGGCCAGGGGCTTGCAGGTCAGGTCCTGCACGACGAGCGAGAAGGTGAGCGGCACGCCGCCGGCCAGCCCAGTGGGGCCGCCGAACGAGGAGCGGATGTCGCGGCGGACGACACCATTGATCGTACGGACGTCCGGGCCGTTGGATCCGTCTGCCGGGAACGGACCCGCGGTCTCGGACTCCACCTCCTCGAGGCAGGCCTTGGCGGTGGCCGCTTCCGCCCCGCCCGGCCAGAGGCCGGTGAGCGCCAGCGCCCCGGTGCCGCCGGCGACTGCGAGCAGCCGCCGGCGGTCGAACGTGAACCCTTTGTCGTGCACCGCCCGGACGTAGGCCTCGTTGCTGTTCTCCATGAGCTTCCTCCCTGAGGGGTTGGAGCCCGGAGCATTACATCGAAGCCTATGAATGGACTGTGATTCGCCGGCTCAGACCCGGGGCGACACGTGGTAGTGGGCGATCCGCCAGCCCTCGGCCGTGCGCCGGACCACGACGGTCAGGTTGAGCAGAGCGCGGACCTCGGTGCCGACCGTGAAGTCGGCCTCGGCCCAGCCCAGCACGGCGTCGTCGCCCAGCCGGCTCGTGCGGAGCAGCCGGTAGTCGACGGCCAGGCCGGCCGGCTGGCCGGCGTAGTAGCGCTCGACGCCGGGGCGGCCGACCGTGTGCGGTTGCAGACCCTGGAAGACGGCGTCCTCGGTGAACAGCGACGCCACGCCCTCGGCGTCGTGCTCGGCGATCGCGCGTTGCCAGGAGTCCAGCAGCGGCCGGAGGACCGCCTCGTCAAGGAAGTCGGTCATCAGTGGCCCGCGCTCTGGCCGCCGTCGACGTGCAGGATCTCGCCGGTGACGAACGGCGCGTTCTCCAGGAACAGGATGGCGTCGGTGATGTCGCTGATGGCGCCCATCCGGCCCACCGGGTGCAGGGCCGACAGGAACTCGTGCGTCTCGGCCGGGTGCATCGGTGTGGCGATGATGCCCGGCGAGACCGCGTTGAAGCGGATGCCGCTCTTGGCGTACTCAATCGCCAGGCTCTTGGTCGCCGAATTGAGGCCGCCCTTGGTGAGCGAGGCGAAGACCGAGGCGAGCGCGCTGACCGGGTGATCGGTGAGCGTGGTGGTGATGGTGACGACGTGGCCGCCCTCGCCCCGCGCCAGCATGGCCTCGACCGCCTTCTGCGTGACCACGACGAAGCCGCGCAGGTTGATCGCGGTGACCGCGTCGAAGTCCTCGGCCGTGTACTCGGTGAACGGCTTGGCGATGAAGATGCCGGCGTTGTTGACGACGGTGTCGACGCGGCCGAACTCGCTCAGGGCGGTCTCGACGATCCGGGCCCCCACGGCCGGATCGGCGATGTCGCCCGGCACGGTCACGACGCCGGGATCGTTCGAGGGCGCAATGGTGCGCGAGTTGGCGACGACGTTCCAGCCGAGCTTGCGGTACGCGGCGACGGTGGCGGCGCCGATCCCCTGGGACGCTCCGGTGACGACAGCTACCTTGTTGTTTGTCATGACCAGAGAGTGCGTCGGGTTCGGATCGAGCGGCACGACTGCTTTCCTCCCTCGTGAGAGGCTGCCCCTACCATGGAGCTCCGCCAGCTGCGCTACTTCGTCGCGGTCGCCGAGGAACTCAGCTACGCCCGCGCCGCCGAGCGCCTGCGCATCGCCGGGCCGTCGCTGTCCCAGCAGATCAAGGCGCTCGAGCGGGACCTCGGCACGCAGCTGTTCGACCGCGACCGCCGCACGGTGCGCCTCACCGCGGCCGGGCAGGCGCTGCTGCCGCGGACCAAGGCGCTTCTCGACCACGCCGACGACCTCCGGCGTACGGCCAAAGGCCTTTCTTTGCATCAGCCCGTACGCCTCGGCTACGTCAACTGGCGGCCGCCCGACCTGGAACAGCGGGCCGCCGGCGTGGCCCAGCTGGTGGTCGACGCCTGGGTCCTGCCGTCGCACGCGCAGGCCGCCCGGGTCGTCGACGGCAGCCTCGACCTGGCCATCTGCTGGGTGCCCACCACCACCGTCACCGACGACAAGCTGGAGGCGCGGCTGCTCGGCTCCGACCGGCTCTACGCGCTGAGCACCGGCACGGACGGCGACCCGGTCCGCGCCGCCGACACCGTCGTGCTGATCGACGCCGACGAGACCAGCTGGTCGTCGTGGAACCGCTGGGCGCTGGCGATGGCCGCCGAGACCGGGGCCACTGCCGAATACGTGGCCGAGGGCGGCGTCACCGGGGCCGCGTTCTTCGACCACGTGCGCCGGCTGCGCCGCCCGGTGGTCAACAATCCGAAGAGCCAGACCGCCCCGGTGCCGCCCGACCTGGTGGCCCGGCCCATCCGGCATCCGGCCCCGTACTGGACGTGGTCACTGGTCTCCCGCATCGACGAGCCGCGGACCGCGGTGAAGGCGGTGGTGGAGGCGCTGACCCGGTCGGTCGACCGGACCTGCCTCGACGACCCCAACGCGTGGCTGTCGCCGGAGGACCCGCACCTCAGCTCCCGGTGATGAGCCTGATCGTGAAGCCGAACGCGTCGCGGTACATGGCGACGTGATCGCAGGACTGGTGGGCGATCCACAGCCCCAGACCGCCGGCCAGGCCGTCGCCGGTCGGCAGCAGGCCCGCGAACGGGTCCTTCGGGCCGGGGCCGCCGTCGGTGACCGCGACGACGATGCGGCCGGGCGAACTCCACAGGCGCAGCCGCACCGGGGCCCGGCCGTGCTTGTAGGCGTTGGCCACGGCCTCGCTGACCGCCACGACCAGGTCCTCCACGTCGTCCGGGTCCAGGCGGCCGTCGTCGGCGTCACGCACGGCCTGCCGGGCGTCGCCCAGGGTCGGCTCGGCGATGTCGGCCCGCGGCGCCTCGCGCTGAAGCGGGTCGGGCACCGGCGGCCGGCGGTCGCTGAGGAAGGTCACCGGGTCGAGGTACGTCTCGTTGGGCACGTGGCGGCCGTCGGGCAGCGCGGTCCGCGGATGGGTGCGCAGCACGTCGTCGCGCACGTGCTGAGGGGCGGTCCGCATGTCGTACGCGCACATGCTCCAGAGCGGGAACTCGTCGTACGCGTGGTTGATGGCCGACTCGTAACGGGCCCAGGAATCCCAGGTCGGCCCGAACATCTCGGCGGTCAGCTCGCCGATGATCCGGATCTGCGGCGCGCCGGCGGCCACGTGGTCGGCCAGCAGTTTGCGGTACGCCCGGATGGCGCCGGCCGGGCGCGCGTACATGGCCCCGCCGGACATGAAGGTCACCGGAGCCCCGGCGGGCAGGGCCGCCCGCACCAGCCCGGCCGCGCGGGCACCCAGCGCCACGATCGTGGGCTCCCCCGCGGCGACGCCGCCGAGAAGGAACGGCACGGCCACGGCGAGCAGATCGTCGTCGGAGTCGTAGCAGACAGCCTCGTGGTAGTAGCCGTGGTAGCCGACCGCGGCACCTGTCCTGGTCATCGGGTCGCCTCCACCCGGACGTGCGTGAGATCGAGCAGGCCGGCGAGGCGGGCCACCGCGCCGAGCCGGGTGCGCAGCACCGCTGTCGTGGACAGCGACTCGGCGTACCGCTGAAGGGTCAGAAGGGCCCGATGGTCGATGAAGCGCAACCCGGAGCCGTCCACCACGAAGTCACCACCCCGGTCGAGATCGGTGCGCCGCAGCGCCGTGGCGAACAGCTCACCGGCCGAGGTGTCGAGCTCGCCGTCGAGAACGGCCTCGGCGCTGGTCGCGCCCGGGTGCAGCTGGAAGGACACGCCGGCCGCGTGACTCGACTCGTGCAGGCAGGCCAGCTCGGCCACGGCGTGATCGCCCAGCTCGCCGCGGTCGTAGGCGCAGACGGCGCTCATCGGGTGGTGCCGCATGTAACGGCCGATCACGTATTCGTAGCGGGCGAAGGCGTCGCGCTGCTCGTCGGTGCGCACCAGAGGCGTGACGTCGGCGACCACCCGGAACCCGGTGAAGCCGGCGGCCAGGGCGTCCTCGGTCGCGGCCGCGTAGGCGGCCACCTGCCCGGCCGGGTCGACAACCTCGTCACCGGCGTAGGCCTCGGTGAACCGGATGACACGGACGGCGTCACCGCCCGGAAGATCGTCGACATCAGCGTGCTGACTGGGGACATACCAGACCCGCTCGCCGGCCGCGAGCCCCGCGTCGACACACTTGCGGGCGTACGCGTCGAAAAGACTTTGATCTTCATATGACCAGCACTCGTGCCCGGCTTTGACCGCCGGACTCATGCGCCGGACACCGTGGCACTCGTCACCCGGCAACAGTAGCCACCCCAGCCGCCGGCCGCGACGGCTGGAGTCCCGGGGGCGGCGCATGCGGGTCTCTTGCCCCAACGAGTGAATCTTGTAACGTGGCGGCGTGTCGGCTTCCTGGCAGATGAAAGGCGTGGCGCTGTTCGTGCGCCTCGCCTACGCGCGTCGCTTCAGCAGCAGGGCGGCCGGGGAGCGAACGCTCGCCCGCCGAAAGGGCCCGTCAGCGCCACCGTTCACGACGGTGATGTCGACGGTGAACGGCTTCCCGGTGCACACCGTGGGCGAGCCGTCACCCGGCCCCGCGGTCATCTACCTGCACGGAGGCGCCTACACGAACGAGATCGTGAAGGAGCAGTGGGCCCTGGTCAAGGACATCGCCGAACAGACCGGCCGCGACGTGCACGTGCCGATCTACGGGCTGGCGCCTCGGCACAACGGCTTGGAGGCCCTGGCCTTCGTGACCGAGGTGATCCGAGGCCTGGGCCGCCCGTGCTACCTGGTGGGCGACTCGTCGGGCGGAGGGCTGGCCATGCTGGCGGCACAGGCGGCGCCGTCGTCGGTGGTGGGGTTGACGATGATCGCGCCATGGCTGGACCTGACGATGTCGAACCCGGAGGTGGACGCCCTGGAGCCGCACGACCCGTGGTTGGCCCGGGCGGGGTTGAGGCCGATAGCGGCGGCCTGGGCGGGTGACGTGGCGCTGGATGATCCTCGGGTGAGCCCACTGTACGGCGACTTGTCCCAGCTGCCGCCGACCCAGATCCTGGTCGGAACCAGAGACATCACGATGCCGGACTGCCGCCTGCTGCGCGACCGAGTCCCCACGCTCACCTATCACGAGCAGGAGGGGGCAATTCACGCTTATCCCCTGCTGCCCGTGCCCGAGGCCGCTGCGGGGCGCCGGGCCATCTACGAGCACATTCGTTCGACGCTCTGACACTTTTCGCAAAGCCCGAGTCAGCCGATCTGGCGAGGGGCGACCGCATTGACCGAGAGCTCACCGGTCTCGATCTGCTTGCGCTCTTCGGCGAGGTGGTGGGCGCTCACCCAGGCTTCGGTACGCGCACGCTCGGCCGCCAGGGCCTCGCTACTGACGTATGCGCCTCCGGCGACCGCGACGTCCCAAAGGAGGTAGCTGCACCGCTCGCCACCACCGTCGACGCAGGTGATGTCGGGCCGAGAAGTTCAAGCCTTCACCGACCCGCAACGGGATGCCAACGCGGTTGCGGCCGCGTGGACCAGAGGTCACAGGTCCGACGGCGCGACGAGCCTGGACAACCTCGTAGGCTCAGCGATCGCCTTGGCGGCTCGGCCGACGCCGAGACATAAATGATCGACTACAAGGGTGATACTTCGGCAGCAGGCGTCCGGATCTGCCGAGAATAGTGCACTTGACCCATGCCGCAGCGCGGCGGGCGTAAGGCGTGGCGGCCCGCCAAGGCATGGTTCGGGTATGGTGCCAGGCCCTCCCCGGGTGAGCCGGGGGTAGATCATCGAGGGGGAACGGGATGGAAACCTGGCTCGCCGATGTGCGTCAGTCCTACGACACGGTGGCGAAAAGCTACGCGGACTTCGTACGGGGTTATCCCGAGGGGCAGATCTATTCGCTGTCGACGTTCGCGCTCTTCGCGGATCTCGTGAATGCCGCTGGTAGGGGTGCAGTCGCCGACATCGGGTGCGGGCCGGGACACGTCACCGCCCACCTACGCGGACTGGGGCTGGACGCGTTCGGCGTGGACCTCTCTCCGGGGATGGTCGAGCTTGCCCGCGGCGAGCACCCGGGCGTGCGGTTCGAGGTCGGCTCGATGACCGCCCTCAACATCGAGGACGGGTCGCTCGGCGGGATCGTGGCCTGGTATTCGACGATTCACGTGCCGGACGAGGATCTCGGCACGACGTTCTCGCAGTTCCACCGGGTGCTGCAGCCGGGAGCTCCGCTGCTGCTGGGATTCCACGCGGGCGAGGGGTCAAGCTCAAGACGGAGGGTTACGGCGGACACCCCATGAAGATCTACGTCCACCGCCGCACGCCCGCCCAGGTCGGCGCGCGTCTCGAGCAGGCAGGCTTTGCCGTCGAGGTCCACACGCTCCTGCTCGACGAGGGCTACCCCGGCGGCATCGTGATCGCCCGCCGCCCAACCGCATGAACTCGAAAGGCGGCGCGACGTAGACGTCGGCGCCGCTGACGCCTGCCGCTCGCCGTCCCGTGCACCATGGCGAAGTGAACTAGCCGTGTCGCCGGCTTGGCCGTCTCGATCCGCCATACAGGTGGACGCGGTGGTCGACATCATGGTCAGGCTCAGCGGACGGCATAGAGGACGGAAGCGCCGCTGGATGGTCTTCCTGGGCGACCACCAGCCCTCGTCGATCGCGGCCGGCGCTGACGCGAGCCACGACGTGCCGATCGCCATCGTGGCCAAGGACCCGGCCGTGCTGGACCCTGTCGACGGCTGGGGCCTGGGCGGAGGGGCTGAAGCCGGCGCCCACGACGCCGGTGTGGCCGATGGCCGCTTTCCGGGATCGCCTGACAAACAGCCGACTGCAACCTGGCGTTTGTTCCCCGCGTGTCGATTCAATTGATGTTCATCAACGGGAGGAGCGCGATGAGCAGGTTGCTGAAGTTTGCCGCGGCCATCTTGCTGGCGATTGCCGGTGGCACCTTGGCGGCGTCACCGGCGTCCGCCGCGTCGTTCGTGACGATCAGACATGCCCCTACCTACTACTGCCTGGACCAAACGTTCAACACGGGGGGACCGACCGCCGACGTGTCCTACCGCCCGTCCCCGTGCGCCTCCAAGGGCAGTCCCCGATGGCGCTTCGAGCACCTCGCCACCGGCGACAACTGGTACCGGATCATCAACTCGAGCGGCTGGTGCCTGTCCGCTCCGAACGGGCGCGGCAGCAGGGTGTTCGCCGAGTTGTGCGTTCCCGGCATCCCTCCGAAGCAGATCTGGCGGCCGTACGCCAACGGCATCAACGGCATGAACCGGCTCATGAGCGTCGACTCCGGTGACTGTCTCGACCGCTCGGCGGTGTTCGACACGCTCGTCACGCCGGAGGTGCACACGTGCACCCAGGCGTACGTGTCGGACCCCGGGCAGGACTTCATCTGGTTCAGCGCCTGACCTGGTCGGTCAGGCGGCGCCGGCGTCCTCGCCGAGGATCACCGGCGGATCATCCGATGTCAGCTCGGTGTGCCCGGCCACGGGAAGACGAGGGCTTCTGGCGGGACCTCGTCCTCAGCGAGCAGCCGGACCAGTTCGTCGAGCAGTGCGTCCAGGTCTTCTCGATTGGCCAGTTCATAGTGCTTGTTCACGGCTCGGTCGTCGGTCAGGCGCACGGTCGACAGGTCCGCCTCGCTGGTGCTCCAAATGCTGATCTCCACTAGCCAGACGGCGGACTCGAACTCCACGCCGGTGACCGGTTTCCCATGGTTCGGGTGAACAGGACGGTGGCGCGGATGCAGCTCGAGCCGTGCCCAGGTGCTCGCCCGTTCCTGAACCGCTGACTCCAATTCCTCGAGCGCAAAGACCACAGCGACGATGATCCTCCCAGCCGGCGCGAGGCGCCTCCGGATTTACCCGCGTACAAGGCGCGCGCCAGGCTACCGGACTCGAACCGGCTCATACCTCGCGGTCGTGAGCATTAAAGTGCTGGCACGCCGGACCCACTGGTCGGTGTTGCCGGAAGTCGTAGCCTTCTTGCATGCAGATGCAGCTGGGTCAAGGTGACGACTCCAGCGGAGCTGTCCGAACCGATCCGGCGCCGGTGGCGCGGCTGACGTTGGTGACCATGGTGGAAGCCGGTGATTGGGCGGTTGAGCTGCCGCGACCGCTGCTCCTTCATCCCGGCGAACATGTCTGGATTGTCGGTTCATCGCTTTTCGTTCGCCAGCCGGACGGCAAGGTGCTTCGACACGAGGGAAACGGGTCTTACAACGGAGGGCCGGACCGAGGACGATCGCGGGCGGCCTCGAACTCGATGTAGCCCGGAACCTACCAGCGCGGTGATCAGCTCTTCTCGAGAGCCTTCTCCAACTCGGCCTTTGTCATCTTGGAGCGGCCCTCGATGCCTCGGCGCTGGGCCTCGGCGTACAGCGTCGCCTTTGATCGGGCCTTCTCCGACGATTTGCGGCCCGCACTCGGCTTGCCCAGCTCGTGCCAGCTCGACTCGGTCATCTCGATGCCGAACTTGGCGGCGGCTTTCTTGATGCGGCGGAACGCCTCGTCGCGTTCCTTGTCGGAGACGTCCCGGACCTGGTCGAAGCGGGCTATCGCGTTCCGGACGTGCTTGGCGTCGTTCAAGGGTTCCTTGCGGACGCGCGGGAACGCGAACGTGCTCTCCGGCATCGCGTTGCGGTCGGCGGCGTCCAGCGTGTTGTCAGCCATGCCTGTCTTATGCCGCGATCGGGTGCTGGTAAAACGCGATGTCGGCGGCCGGCATCGGGCGGGCGAAGTAGTAGCCCTGGGCGTACCGGTAACCCAGGCGGTGCAGTTCCGCCGCCTGCTCGGCCGTTTCGACGCCCTCCGCCACCGCGGCCAGGCCCATGCCGTCGCAGATCTGGATCAGGGCGGCCACCACCACCGCCTCCTGGCCGTCGGTGGTGACGTCGTCGACGAACGACTTGTCGATTTTGATGACGTGCGCTGGGCAGGTGCGCAGCAGCCCCAGCGACGAATGGCCGGTGCCGAAATCGTCCAGGGCGATGTGCACCCCCAGGTCGGCGATGGCCTGGAGCTCGACCAGCGCCTGACCCCCGTCGAAGACCGCCGTCTCCGTCACCTCCACGGTCAGCGCCTTCGGCGGCAGGCCCGTGCGGTGCAGCACCGCCGCCACCTCTCCGGCGAAGCCGGCCTCGCGCAGCTGGCGGGCCGACACGTTCACGCTCACCTTCGGCGGCGCCCCCGGCACCGACCGCCACCGGGCCGCCTGCTCGCACGCCTCCTGGAGGATCCACGCGCCCAGCGGCACGATCAAACCCGTGTGCTCGGCCGCCGGCACGAACACGCCCGGCGGGATCGGGCCGCGCGTCGGGTGGGTCCACCGGACCAGGGCCTCCACCGCGACCATCTCGCCGTCCGGCATCGACACGATCGGCTGGTACGCCAGGTGCAGCTGGCCGGTGTCGAGAGCGACCCGCAGGTCGGCCGCGAGCCGGGCCTGTTCGGCGCTGCGCTGGTCCATCGCGTCCGTGTAGACGACCTGCCGGCCCTTGCCCTGCGCCTTCGCCTCGTACATGGCCACGTCGGCCCGGCGCAGCAGCTCGTTGGCCGTGTCGCCGGGGCGGGCCGCCGCCAGCCCGATCGAGGCTTCCACGACCAGTTCGTGTGCGCCCGCCCGGACCGGTTCGCGCAGCCGGTCGGCGATCGCGGCCAGGGTCGCCGGCGCGTCCCCGCGCAGCAGCAGCGCGTATTCGTCGCCGCCGAGCCGGGCCACCACGTCGCCGGGGCCGAGCCGGCTGCCGAGCGAGGCCGCCACCGCGATCAGCAGCGCGTCGCCCACGGCGTGCCCGAGGTCGTCGTTTATCGCCTTGAAGTCGTCCAGGTCGATCATCGCGACCGAGACGTCGGAGTCGGACGCCAGCGCCACGCCGACGGAACGGAGCAGCACCGTCCGGTTCGGCAGCCCGGTCAGCGCGTCGTGACTGGCCTGGTGGTCGAGCACGTCCAGCAGTCGTACGTTGTCGCGCAGCGCCACCATCTGGCGGGCCGCCACCAGCAGCGTCACCGTCACGGAGCCGATGGCGATCGCCAGGAGGTCGTCCGTACGCAACGCGGCGCTGAACAGCAGTAGTCCCCCGGTCGCGAGCACCGCTGCGTACGGCATGACCGAAAGCCCTCGCGGCACCGGCCGCGGCAGAGGGCGACCGGCCCGGGACGCCCGCGCCTGGCGGTCGGCCGCGACGCAGAGGAACAGGCACGTCGTCGGGAGCAGCACGTGGGCCGTGTTCATGTACGGGTGCCCGTTGAGCAGTGGCGCCAGCGCCCCGCCGCCCGCGCCGACCGCCCCGGTCAGCGCCAGCAGGTGCAGCGCCCGCCGGTCGATCGGCCCGGTGCCGGTGAAGGCCACCTTCACGAACGCGAACACGCAGATGAAGCCGGCCGCCACCACGACCAGGATCGCCCCGGCCCCGGTTCCGCCGTGCCCCAGCCAGGTGCTCCACGACTCCGACATCAGGTGCCAGGCGAAGGTCAGCACCGTGACGATCACGGTGGCGATGTCGAGCCCGAAGCGCGCCCACTCGATACGTGTCCGCCGCGCCCCGGGAATGCGCAGCAGCCCCAGGATCATCGCCACGAGCCCGGAGACGTAGATCGCCGCGGTCACTCCGCCGATCCGCTGCCCCTGCTGGCCGCCGCTGAAGTAGTCGTACGCGTTGCCGGCCGCGCCGAGCCCGATCAGGCAGATGCCCACCGCCGCGTAGCGCCAATAGGTCCGCCCGAGCCGCGAGGCCCGCCAGCACGCGGCCGCCGCCAGCGGCACCGTGGCCAGCAGCGGCAGCCAGCCGACGACCGGCGGCGTCCACCGCAGCAGCCCGATGGTGAACCAGATCGCCGCGACCACGACCAGCCCACCCGCCGCCATCAGCGTGCGTGTAGGCCGGAAGGGAGGGATCACAAGGCTCTCATCGGCCACCAACGGCCGTTTCTGAAGGCAAAAGTTTCTGTTGTCGCACGGGCCGCCGCGCATCTACGGAGATGTCCCCCGCATCCCCGAAAGGACCCTCATGAGGAAGTTGATCGCCGCGAGCGCTCTCGCGGTGGCCGTTCCCTTCGGCGTGGTCGCCCTGTCGATGCTGCCGTCCGAGGCCGCCGCGACCACCCCCGTCGGCGGCGGCGTCTACACGCTGGCCTCCTCCTCCAGCGGCAAGTGCGTCGACGTCACCGGCGCCTCGGCCGACAACTCGGCGCTGCTCATCCAGGTCGCCTGCGACGCGGCCGCGACCAACCAGCGGTGGAAGGCCGTGGCGCAGGCCAACGGCCAGTTCAACCTGGCCAACGGCAAGAGCGGCCGCTGTGTCGACGTGCCGAGCGCCTCCACCACCTCCGGCACCCAGTTGCAGCAGTACGGCTGCGGCGACGGCCTGAAGACCAACCAGCTCTGGACGTTCGCCGCCTCCACCGCGGCCAGCGGGAAGTTCCTGGTCAAGAGCGTCGCCACCGGTCTGTGCGTCAGCAACCGGGACGGCTCGACGGCCGGCAACAACCCGATCGTCGAGGAGACCTGCTCCGACATCGCCCGCATGCAGTGGTCGTTCAACTACGTCTCCGGGCCGACGAGTCCCACCACGCCGCCGCCCTCCGGCACCGGCCGGCAGATGGAGGACCTGGACCGGGGCCTGATCAGCGTGCGCTCGGGCAACGGCAACCTGGTCTCGTGGCGGCTGCTCGGCACCGAGGCGTACTCGACCGGCTTCAACGTCTACCGCGCGGGCACGAAGCTGAACGCCACCCCGATCACGAACTCGATGAACTATCTCGACTCGGCGGGTGCGGCGAGTGCCTCGTACACGGTCAAAGCAGTTGTCAATGGTGTTGAACAGGCCGCCTCGGAGTCGTCGCTGACCTTCGGGAACGGCTATCTTGACGTACGTCTGCAGGTGCCCCCGGCCGGCGACGGCTACACCTACTCGGCCAACGACGCCTCGGTCGGTGACGCCGACGGGGACGGGCGCTACGAGATCTTCGTGAAGTGGGATCCGTCGAACGCCAAGGACAACTCGCAGTCGGGCGTCACCGGGAACGTCTTCGTCGACGCGTACAGGCTTGATGGAACTCGGCTCTGGCGCATCGATCTGGGCCGCAACATCCGGGCGGGCGCGCATTACACCCAGTTCCAGGTGTACGACTACGACGGCGACGGCCGGGCCGAGATCGCGATGAAGACGGCCGACGGCACGAGGTCGGGCACCGGCGTGGTGATCGGCTCCTCGACGGCGGACTACCGCAACTCGTCCGGCTACGTGCTGTCCGGCCCCGAATATCTGACCATGTTCACCGGCCTGACCGGCGCCGCCATGTCGACGGTCAACTACGTGCCGGCCCGCGGCACGGTCAGCAGCTGGGGCGACAGCTACGGCAACCGCGTCGACCGGTTCCTGGCCGGCACGGCCTACCTCGACGGCCAGCGCCCCAGCCTGATCATGGCCCGCGGCTACTACACGAGGGCCGTGGTGGCGGCCTGGGACTTCCGCAACGGCACCTTGACCAGCCGCTGGACCTACGATTCGGGCAACAGCAACACCGGGGCGTACGGCCAGGGCAACCACCAGCTGTCGATAGCCGACGCCGACGGTGACGGCAAGGACGAGATCATGTACGGCGCCGCCGCCATCAACGACAACGGAACGCTGATGTGGCGCAGCGGCCTGGGCCACGGCGACGCCCTGCACGTGGGCGACTTCATCCCGTCCCGGGCGGGCCTGGAGGTCTACCGCCCGTCGGAGAGCACATCACAGCCCACGGACGCGATGCTGGACGCCCGCACGGGCGCCGTCATCTGGTCCCACCCGTCCTGCGGCTGCGACAACGGCCGGGCCGTGGCCGGCGACGTCTACGCGGGCAGTGCCGGCGCCGAGGCCTGGTCCTCATCGGTGGACGGCTTGTCCAACACGAGCGGCCAGAACGTGGGCCGCAAGCCGTCCTCGACCAACTTCCTGGCGTGGTGGGACGCCGACCCGGTCCGCGAGCTGGTGGACGCGACGCGCATCGACAAGTACGGCACAGGCGGTGACACCCGCCTGCTCACAGCATCAGGAGTGGCGTCGAACAACAGCACCAAGCAGACTCCCGCGGTCTCCGGCGACCTGCTGGGCGACTGGCGTGAGGAGGTCGTGTGGCGCTTGTCCGACTCGTCAGCCCTGCGCATCTACAGCACCCCGACCGTGACCGACCGCCGCCTGACGACGCTGATGCACGACTCCCAGTACAGGGTGGCCATCGCCTGGCAGAACACGGCGTACAACCAGCCTCCGCACCCGAGCTTCTTCCTGGGCAACGGCATGACCACGCCGCCGCAGCCGTCCATCTACGTCCGCTGACCCATCCGACCGAGCGGCGCGCCCAGGGGCTCACCAGTTCCGGGCGCGCCGCGCACGACCGGCTCAGCAGTCAGCGGCGGCACCCGCTGCGGCGGATGCGGTGTGAAGGCTCCAGAGAAGAGCGAAGTGCCGACAACATTGTTCTTCCAATAGCGCTCGGCTCACGCACGCTTTCAGCCACTTCGATGAAGCCTGCGAAGTGCAGCACTCCATCGAACCGAGCCGAGCCCAGCACGACGTCGGCCTCCTCCTGCACCGCGCCTCGCACGAAGGTAGCCCCTGAAGTTGCCGAGCGCACGTGCCCAGGATCCGCCGGGGAACGGAGTAGGCATCGTGGTGCACCGCGTCGACGACGACGTTGACACCAAGCCGGCTGTGCGCCGCTATCGCCTCGTACATGGCGCGGTACAGCCTCACGACCAGCGGTTCCAAGTCGGGGCGTTCACCTCCCGGCCGTAGCCCGATACCGGGCTGGAACCGGGCCGGGGTCATCCGCTTGAAGTGATCGACCCCCAGATTCATCCAGACGTCGTCGAATCTCTCCTGGATCGCGGCGACGATGCTGGACTTGCCCGAGCGGGGCGGGCCGTTGAGGATCACGATCTGGCCCGTTCTGTCCAGCGTCCCCACTGACTGTCCCCCAGTTGATGTCGACGTCGTCGACGATGGACCCGTCTCGGACGCTGGTGAGACTCACGAGGGGGTCATCCAGCGGTCCAGTTCGGTGAGCATGGATGCCACTTCGGGCAGGAGGCCGGCGGCGATCTCGGTGGGCGCCTGACCCTCGACGGCCCGGCGGCCCGACTCGCCGAGGATGACACGGAAGACGCCGGCCAGCGCGATGCCCTGCAGCTTGGCGATTTCCGGCGCGACACCGCTCGTCTCGGCGATGGCCGCGGCCAGGGCGGTGGCCTGCCGGTCGGTCAGTTCCAGGGCGAGCCGGTGCACCGCGGGACTCATGGCGGCGAGGTAGCCGAGGGTGCCCCTGGCGAGTTCCGGCGGCATGTCGCGGATCGCGGAGATCGAGTGCAGGACGTACTCCCGGACGGCGGCCGCTGGGCTGATGGTGGTGTCCCGGGAGCGGATCAGCTCGCTCAGCCGCTCCTCGATCTCCTGCTCACGGTCGGTGACCAGCTGCTCCTTGGTCGGGAAGTAGTTGTAGAGCGTCTGCTCGGCCACCTCGGCCGCCCGGGCGATCTCGCTGACCGTCACGCGCTCATAGCCGCGCTCGGCGAACAGCCGCGTCGCCGTGTCGGCGATGAGCCGGCGAGTGCGCGCCTTTTTGCGATCCCGAAGCCCGGATTCCGTCACCGCCAGAGTGTACCAAGCCACAAATTTAAGGTGCACACTATTTTTGGTGTACGCTCCAAGGAACGCGACAGTCGAGCCGAGGAGCACGTGATGAAGGCAGCCCGTTTCAGCCGCTTCGGAGGCCCGGAGGTCCTGGAGATCGTGGAGGTGCCGGAGCCGCATCCCGGTCCCGGCGAGGTCCGGATCGCGGTGCGCGCCGCCGGCATCGGCCTCAGTGACATGAAGAAACGTCAGGGACTGATGGACGAGACGCTCCCGCAGACCCTGGGCCACGAAGCCGCGGGCGTCGTCGACGAACTCGGCGACGGGGTCACCGGCGTGGCAGTCGGTGACCGGGTGTTCGGGTTCGACGCGGGCGGGGCCGCGCAGGCCGAGGTGGCGGTGCTGTCCGCCTACGCGCCGATCCCGGCGTCGCTGGACTTCGCGACCGCCGCGGCACTGCCGGCCGCGATCGAGACCGCCGTGCGGGCGCTCGACCACCTGGGCGTCCGCGACGGCAGCACACTGCTCGTCAACGGTGCGTCCGGCAGCGTCGGCAGCGCCGCCGTCCAGTTCGCGGTGGCGCGGGGCGCGCGGGTCATCGGCACCGCGAGCCCGGCCGGCCACGATTTCGTCCGCTCGATGGGAGCCGAACCGATCGCCTACGGTGGCGGGCTCATCGAGCGGGTCCGCGCGCTCTCACCCGGCGGTGTCGATGTCGCGCTCGACGTGGCCGGCAGCGGCGTCCTGCCCGAACTCATCGATCTCGCCGGCGGCGCCGAGCACGTCCTGACGATCGCGGACTTCGCCGGCGCGCAGCGGCACGGCGTGGCGTTCAGCCGGGGCGAGGACGGGCGCGCGCTCCACGCCCTGACCCAGGTCGGCGAGCTGATCGAGTCCGGGCACTTCCGCCTGCCGCCGGTGCGCACCTACCCGCTCGCCGAGATCGCCGACGCGCACCGGGTCGGTGAGCAGGGCCTGGTCCGGGGCAAGCTCGTCCTGCTCGTCGGAGCGGTCACCCGCCCGCCGTACGATCCGGAGCTGCTGGCGATGGTGCCGGAGCAGGAGATCCCGCCGTTCACCAGGGAACTGCTCGACGCGATGAGGGCCGCCCCGGCGCCGGGCATCGCGGAGCTGGAGCCGGCCCTGGCCCGCACCGGTGTGCGCCACGAGGAGCGGACGGTGCCCGGGCCGTCCGGCGACATCACCTTGTCGATCTTCACACCGCCGGTTCCCCATCCGGGCATGCCCGCGATGTACTCGATCCACGGCGGCGGCATGATCGCCGGCGACCGGTTCGGCGGCCTGGACGCCTTCGGCTTCATCGACTGGGTGGCCGAGTTCGGCATGGTCCTGATCTCCCCCGAATACCACCTGGCTCCCGAGGTGCGGGGCACCGCGCTCACCGAGGACTGCCACGCCGGGCTGGCCTGGACCTTCGAGCACGCGGCGGAGCTCGGCGTCGACCCCGAGCGGATCGTGGTGGCGGGCTTCTCCGGCGGCGGCGGACTGGCGGCCGGCACCGCACTGCTCAACCGCGATCGCGGCGGCCCGGCCCCACTCGCCCAGCTGCTGATCTGCCCGCAGCTCGACGACCGGGGCCGGACCGTGTCGGCCCGCCAGTTCTCCCGGGCGAACGGCGCCCGGCGCGGCTTGACCACGGAGCACATCGCGTTCGCCTGGGACATGGTGCTCGGCGAAGGCCACCGCGACGCCGCACCGGACCCCATCGCGGTGCCGGCCCGCGCGCTCGACCTCACCGGCCTGCCGCAGGCCTACATCGACGCCGGATCGGCCGAGGTCTTCCGCGACGAGGCCGTCCAGTACGCCACACGGTTGTGGGCGGCCGGAGGCCAAGCGGAACTGCACATCTGGGCGGGTGGGTGGCACGGCTTCGAACAGGCCGCCACCGCGGAGATCTCCATCGCGGCTCAGGCGGCCCGCAAGAGCTGGATGCGCAGAGTCCTGTCGGCTTAGGCGCGCGCCGCGGCGCTTACCACCAGGCGCGTTCCAGGGCGCGGTCCGTTCCGCCGGTGCCGTCGAGGCCGTCGAGCGTGTCGACGTCGGCCTGGTTCAGCTCGAAGTCGAAGACCTGCGCGTTCTGCTCGATGCGCTCGCGGTGGGTGGACTTCGGCAGCACGATGAGGCCGCGCTGCAGCGCCCAGCGGATCAGCACCTGAGCCGGCGTGCGGCCCACCCGTTCGGCGATCTCGGCCACCTGCTGGTCGCGCAGGTGGCGGCCGGTGCCCAGCGGGCTGTACGCCTCCAGCGCCAGACCATGGCCCTCGCAGGCGGCCAGCAGGTCACGGCGGAACTCGAACGGGCTGAACTGCACCTGGTTGACGACCGGGGCCACGTCGGCCACCTTCAGCAGGTCCTCGATCTCGGAGGCGCCGAAGTTGGAGACGCCGATCGAGCGTGCGTAGCCGCGCTCGTGCGCACGCTGCATGCCGTCCCAGGCCCAGGTCGGGCCGCCCTGCGGCCAGTGCACGATGTACAGGTCGACGTACTCGAGGCCGAGACGCTCGAGGCTGCGCTGCGCCTCGGCCTCCGGGTCGCTCGAGCCCGGGTAGAACTTCGTCGTGATGTAGACGTCCTCGCGGGGCACGCCGCTGTCGCGCAGCGCCCGCCCGACGCTGGCCTCGTTGCCGTACGCCTGCGCGGTGTCGATGTGGCGGTAGCCGGCTTCGAGGGCCCAGCGCACCGCGTCCTCGCACTCGGGCCCCTCGGGCACCTGCCACACACCCAGCGCGAGCAGCGGAATCTCGTTGCCGTCGGCGAGCACACGCGCCCGCCCGTCCTGGGTCAGCTTCTCTGCAGCCATCGTCGTCTCCCCCACCACGTGATCAAACCTGGAGATCCCCAGTCTGCACGCTGCGAAACTCAGCAGTCGTCCTGGTGCCAGGAACCGGCTTCGCGGGTCCAGGGCTCGGACTCCTGGTTGATCGCCTTGACCATGTAGGTGTAGGTGACGCGGGCGAGGTCGCCGGACACCTTCGCGGAGTACGTCTCCAGGGGCAGCGCACTGCCGTACATCTGCTTGGCCGCGTCGACGATCGCGGTGAACTCGGCCTGCGAGGTCCGCTTGCGGCATCGCTCGGAGAGCAGTTTGTACGCCTTCACGCCGTCACCGGTGAGGAAGGCCTCGCTGTACGCCTGCACCGCCACCTTCAGCTCCGCGTCGCCACCGGCGGCCGCCGGCGCGGACGAGGCGGCGGGCGCATGCGGCCATCCTGCGGCATGGACCATCGGCTATGCGATCGGGGGATGGCCCGCGCAGACCATCAACGGTCCGTTGTCAGGAGGGCCCAGACGATCTTTCCGCCCCGGATGCGGGTGGCGCCGAAGTGGGTGCTGACGGCGGCTATCAAGTGGAGGCCGCGACCGTGGTCGATGCCGGGTTCGACCGTCCGGGGCATGGCGGTGCTGGCGTCCTGGACGGCCACCCGCAGGTAGCGGCCGGGGCAGGAGACCACGACCTCGAATTCGGAGGCGGCGTGCAGGATGGCGTTGGCCGCCAGCTCGGTCACCACGAGGCGCGCGTCCTCCCAGACGGCGCCCAGGTTCCAGGCGGTGCACGCCTCGTCGACGAGGGCGCGGGCGGCCCGGGCGCTGGACGTGACAGGGGTCAGGCAGCGTCGCATCCATCGGGGCACGTATGCGCGTACGGCCGTCAGGGCCTGGTCCTGGTTTTCGTAGAGGGCCACGAAGCTGCGGTAGGCACCCAGGTCGCGGGCGATGCCGGGGTCGGCCGAGTGGAGGAGCACGGGCACACCCCAGGTCTCCCGCGCCTGGTACGAGGCGGTGGCGAAGGTCGTGAGGTGACCGGGGCCGGACTGGTGCAGGCCGGACAGGTCGACGATCACGGCGGCGGGGCACTCGGCGGCCGCCTTGCCGATGGCGGCGCGGATGGTCGTCACCGTGGTGCGGGACAGCACACCGGACAGCCGGACCATGATGAATCCGGTGTCCCTGTCACGCTCCGTTGTCGTCCTCACCGCGTAAACCGACACATCCTCACAAATCCGGCGGAGACCGACGTGTGCCACCCTTCCGGCCACACCTCACCCTGGCGTCTGGTGCTCCGAACGGACTACGCCGATTACGAACAGCGCCCGCCCCGGTCTGTCGTCTCCGCGAAGCGGGATTGATCCGGGGGCCCGACACGGGCACTGTGGGTCACAGCGAGAGGTGACCGGCGATGATCAGCGTTTTCGAGACCAATGATCTCGACCTGGCGTACGAGATGCTCAGCCGCACCTACTCGCGGACCCGCATCACGGTGACCGGTGGACAGGTCGGGATGCGCATCGCCCGGATGGGCCTGGGCCCGGTCTGGCTGGATCACGTCACCTTCACCATGAGTCACCGGGCCGACCTGGCGCCGATGGGCCACATCGCGATCGGCCGGGCGCTGGCCGGCCGCACCCGCTGCCGCACCGGGACGACCAGCGTGGACAGCGTGGCCGGCGACCTCTTCCTGGGCAACCAGCCGGACGTGCCGCTGCACACCGAGAGCGAGAACCACGACGGTGAGTACGCGATGTTCCCGCCCGAGATCTTCGCCCGGATCGCCGACGCCGCGCCCGGCCGGGCCGCGCAGCCGATCCGGTTCACCGGATATCGCCCGGTGTCCGCGCGGGCGGCGTCGTTCTGGGCGCGGACCTACGACCACGTCCGCGACTACGTGGCCGGGCTGTCGGTGGACGACGAGCCGCTGCTGGTCGGCTCGGCCGTGCAGATGCTGACCTCGGTGACCCTGTCGGCGTTCCCGAACACCGCGCTGCGCGACCCCACCATCGAGGACCGGCACGACGCCCACCCGGCGACCGTGCGGCGCGCGGTGACGTTCATCGAGGACTACGCCCACCAGGACATCACGCCGGCCGACATCGCGGCCACGGCCCGGGTGACGATCCGCGCGCTCCAGCTGGCGTTCCGGCGTCACCTCGGCACGACCCCGACCGCGCTGCTCCGGCGCGTCCGCCTGGAGCACGCCCACCGTCAGCTGCTCGAGGCCGACCCCGCCACCACGACCGTCTCGGCCGTCGCCATGCAGTGGGGCTTCGCCAGCCACAGCACGTTCACCGCCCACTACCGCGCGGCGTACGGCGTCCTGCCGTCCGCAACCCTGCGGCGCCGCTGATCCCCTCCCAACTCGTTCGGGTGAACACTTGTCCAACAGCAACATCTACCGGCAGCATGAGGGGCCGTGGAATACATCCCCGCCACCAGCGCCGCCGAGGTCCTGGGCGCCCTCGCCGACGGGCAGACCCAGGTGCTCGCCGGTGGACAGAGCCTCTTCTTCACCACCCCGCCCCGCCGGGTGGTCGACATCAACCGGGTCGCCGAGTTCGAGGTGCTGACCGAGGAGGACGGCGCGCTGCGCGTCGGGCCGACCGTGCGGCACCGGGCCTTCGAGACGGACGCCGTGGGCGGCGCTCTCGGCGATCTCCTGCGTGTTGTCGTACGCCACATCGGCCACCCGCCGGTCCGGGCCCGCGGCACCATGCTCGGCAGCCTCGCCTACGCGCACCCGGCCGCGGAGTGGACGGTCCTGGCGATGATCGTCGACGCGTCGCTGGAGCTGAGCGGCCCGGGCGGGCGCCGGACCGTCCCGGCCCCGAGGTTCTTCACGGGCGCCGGTACGACTGTGCGCCGCCCCGACGAGCTGCTCTCAGGCGTACGACTGCCGACGTTGCCACCCGGCACCGGCACCGGCTACGCCGAGGACCGCCGGGGACCCGGCATCTGGGCCTACGCGGCCACGATGGCCGCCGTCACGATGACCGACGACGTGGTCACTTCGGCAGCCGTCGGCCTGGTCAACGCCGGCCCCTGCCCGGTACGGGCCCGCGACGCCGAACGGGCCCTGATCGGCACGACGTTCTCCGACACGGCGATCATCGCGGCCGCCCACGCCGCCGCGGCCGAGGTCGCCGACACCGACCGCCGGCGCGCCGTCCAGGTGCTCACCCGGAGAGCATTGACACAGGCCCGGGAGGGCAGCTACCAGGGATCTTGGCTTTCCGCGCGGTAGCCTGAGGCGCCTATGTCTGTCGTCATCCCGTCGAGGCGCCGCCTCGCCCTCCTGCTCGGCGCCGTCCTCGTGATCCTGGCCGCGGTCAACGTCGCGGACAAGTTCGGCCCCCGCCACACCGGCCTGGTGGCCGGCCCGCTCGTCGCGTTCGGACTGCTCCTGCTGGCCCGAAGGGTCGGCCTCACCTGGCACGACCTGGGCCTGTCGAGGCGTACCCTCCTGCCCGGCTTGAAGTACGCGGTGGGCGCCATCCTCGCGGTGGCGGTGGTCTACGCGATCGGCGCGGCGCTGCCGCTGACCCGGTCGGCCTTCCTCGACGCCCGCTACCACCTGCATCCCGGTGCGGCCCTGCTGACGGCCTTCATCGTGGTGCCGCTGGGCACGGTCCTGCTGGAGGAGATCGCCTTCCGCGGCGTCCTGCTGGGCCTGATCAACCGCCACCGCGGCGCGGTGCTGGCCAGCGTCACGTCGTCGGTCCTGTTCGGCTTCTGGCACATCCTGCCCAGCTTGCGCCTGAACGAGGCCAACCAGGCGGTACGGGCAGCGGTCGGCGCCAGCCTGACCGGCCAGCTCCTGGCCGTCGCGGGCGCCATCATGTTCACCGCGGTGGCCGGCCTGTTGCTGTGCGAGCTACGCCGCCGAAGCGGCAGCCTCCTGGCCGCCGCGGCCCTGCATTGGGCCACCAACGGCTTGGGCGTGCTGGTGGGTACGGCCCTGGCCGCCTTGCGCCTCGCCTGACGACCAGCGATCGCCGATGACACCCGAGGATTCCGTCCAGGCGATGGCTGAGCGGCTGCGGGCCGTCGACTACGCGCGTTACGGCGATCTGCGTCGTGAGTACTTTCGACGCGGGCGCTGAGCTGATGTGTGGATGCGGGATGCACGCTCTTTCGACCTGGTATTCGCGCCAACCCGGCGGTTTTCGACCGGCTCGTGCGGGACGTGGACGACGCGACCCGCAACGTGATCCGGCAGGCAGCGCCGAGAAGCGCCGCCGATGGCGAGCTTCGCGAAGGCGGCGCTGGACGAGATCGACCGGGCCGGGTCGCCCTGATGGAGGACCCGGCCGCCGAACAGGGGCTGGCTAGAGAGCGGGATAGCGACCGGGGTGGGTTCGGGACCATGCCGTCAGCACCGACCAGCCGGCCATGGCGCGGACGTAATGGTCGCCGCACTCGATCTCGTTGTACGGGTTGCGGCGGCGGCCGTCGTAGCGGGCCCGCACACCGCGGACGATGGTCAGGCCCTCCTCGTCGAGGCCTTCGTAGAAGCAGTGCGCCGCCACCTGATATTCGACGCCCGTCCACACCTCGTCGCAGTAGCGCAGCGGCACCGCCGGGCGGCCCCCGTGCGGCCACGAGCAGACCACCAGTCCGGTCTCGTCGCCGTCGGCGAACGAGCGGTAGCCGTGTGGCTCGAAGCCCGTCCGCAGGTTGTGGCGGACGATCGACTTCAGCGCCGTGCGGACCCGGTCGGCCGGCAGGAGGTGGCCGAGGCCCAGCTCGTGCGCCCACCATTGCCCCAGCAACTGGTCGGACAGGCAGCCCCGGCCGAAGTCGTAGGCCTCGCCGGACGGCGGCTGGGCGTAGAACTCGCCGTTCCAGAGCAGCTCGTCGTACGCGGCCGAGGCCTTGTCGAATGTCGCCGCGAACGGATCCGGTTCGCCGAGCAGGACCGCCATCTCCGAGAGGGCGCGCAGCGCGGCCAGCCACAGGGCGCCGACGAACATGTTGGGGCCGTGCAGGGCGATGTCGTACGTCACGGGCTGCTCGCCGCGCAGCACACCGTCCCCGGACTGGTCCCATTTCTCCGTGATGTGCTCCATGAGCCGGACGAGTGCGGGCCAGTACGAACGAAGCCAATCATCCCCGGCGCCGTCCAGGACGCAGCGGTACGTCTTGAGGACCGCTCCGAGCATGCCGTCCAGCGCTGGCCGCACCGGCCCGCCGATCGGCACCCCGTGCAGTTGCGGCAGATAGAGCGGCAGCACGACCCGATGTGGAATCGACCCGTCCGCGCCCTGAATGAGGAACTCGGTCTCGCGCATGTCGCGTCCCACCGACGGGAAGAGTCGGGACAGCGCCTGCTCGTAGTTGAGGACGTGATTGCAGTTGAGCGGGCACGATCCGCCCGCGTCGCCGTTCCAGTTGCGGGTCGAGGCGCCGAGCGCCCCCTCGAAGGCGAAGGTCTTTCCGTCCGCGGTGCGAAAGACGCTGGGCGATCGTACGAGGGTGGGCTGCGCTTCGATCGTCTCTTTCAGCGGCGCCGGCAGATCACTGGACGCGACCTCCGACGCCCAGCTCCGGGACGCCTCGTCGAGGCGTTCCCGGTCGGCCAGATAGGCGTCCAGCACGTCGAGGGCGCCGCCGAAGCGGGTCGCGTAGTGGTTGCCGATCCAGAAACGCGTGGGGCCGTACGACTGCTGCGGCCCGAAGCGATCGAAATCCGCGTAGCGGTTGGGGAACCACCACGCGTGAATGATGTCGATGGTGGCCGTCTCCCCCGGCGCCAGCGCGAAAGCGGCCGCCACTGCGGCGTTCCACGTCTGACCGGCCGGGCTGGGCCCGTGGGGCGCAACGATGGGCGAGGCGCCGTCGCGCAGGGCGGCCCGCAGAGCGGCGCCGGAGAAGTCGCCGAGCTGAGTCGGCGCCACCAGGCGCAGGGTTTCGGCGAAACGCAGAAGGGACGCGGAATCGGCGGCGCGGGGCAGCACCGCGGCCGGCGAATCGGTCCAGAGCAGCATCTCCCCGAAACCGGGAGAGTCCTCGGCCAGGGACGGGTTGTCCATCAGCACGCCGCTCTGTCCCGGCCGCCGGAGCAGCCGGTTGACGTTGCCCCCGTAGCCCGCTCCCGACGTACCGGAAAGAGGGGTGACCCCGTCCCAGCCGGCGCCGTTCTGCAGGGCGCCGAGCAGATAGCCGTGCCGGAATTCGGCCGAGTCGTTGCGCACGGTGAACCGGTAGCGGATCAGCGGTAGCGACGAGGCGTCGACGTCGAGCGGCACGAAGGGCGTGTGCGCTTCGAGGGTCACGGAAACGGGCAGCGCGGAATCGTGATAGGCCACCCGGGCGAAGGGATACGACGCGGAAAAGGTGGTGTCCTCGACGAAGGGCCAGCGCCACGGGTCCTCGGGCGGAACGTCCGCGTCGGAGACGTTGGCGGCGGGATTCTCCGAAGGTGCGAGAGGGGCCGACCTCAGCAGACGTACGACATCGGACGGCGGCTCCAGCGACGAGACCCGCAGGGCGAAGAAGCTGTCCGGCAGAAAGCCGGTGTGGTTGGGCACCCCGTGCAGTTGCCATTGCCGCAGCGCTCCATCGCCGCACAGCGCCACATGCCCGGTGCCGAGCCCGCCGAGCGGGAACGCCACCGCGCGCCGCGCGTCTCCGGTGTACTGCGCCATGCTCGCCCTCCAGTGAAATCGGTTTCACGGAACATAGAGCGGAGACCGCGGCGCGTCAACACCTAGAGTGAGCCCCCATGGCCACCATTTACGAGGTAGCGGCGCTCGCAAAAGTCTCGCCGGCGACCGTCTCGCGCGTCTTCAACGGCAACCCGGTGTCGCCCGAGAAGCAGCGAGCCGTGCGCGACGCCGCCGCCCAGCTGGCCTTCACGCCCAACAAGACCGCCCGCCGCCTGCGCAAACAGAGCTCCGAGGTGGTCGCGCTGCTGATCCCCGACATCGAGAACCCGTTCTTCACCGCGCTGGCCCGCGGCGTCGAGGACAAGGCCAGCGAGAAGGGCTACTCGATCGTCCTGTGCAACACCGACGACGACCCCGAGAAGGAGCTGCGCTACCTGCAGATCGCCGCATCGGAGCAGATGGCCGGGGTGATCCTGGCCCCGAGCTCGGACGAGGCCGACCTGGGAGCGATTTCAGAGCTGGGCAGCCCGGTCGTGGCGGTCGACCGCACCACCCCGTACCCGGTCGACGCCGTGAAGGTCGACAACCGGGCGGCCGGCATCGCCGCCACGACGGCCCTGTTCGAGGCCGGGCACCGCCGGATCGCCTGCATCGCGGGGCCGGTCGGCATCGAGGCGACCGAGGACCGGTTCCTGGGCTGGCGCCAGGTGATGACCGCCCGCCGGGCCGAGATCCCGGACGGCTATCTGCAGCACGCCAACTTCCGGGCCGACGGTGGTCACGCCGCCATGCGAAGGCTCCTTGAGCTGCCCGAACCCCCCGAGGCCGTGCTGACCACGAACAACCTGATGGGCGTGGGCGCGCTGCAGGCCATCGTCGAGTCCGGCGTGGACCGGGGCCTGGCCGTGGTGGGCGAGCTCCCGTTCCTGTTCCTGACCCCGCCGGCCGTGATCCAGGTGCGCCTTCCGGCCCGTCACCTGGGCCTCACCGCGGCCACGATGCTGCTCGAGCGCATCGGCGGTGACATCCAGCCGCCGCGCACGATCGTGCTGCGGGCGGAGATCGCCTAAATCGATACCAGGCTGGTCAGAGGCGGTGCAAATGACCCTGAGCCGGATCCTTGACGAAATCGATTTCTTGGCTTTCACTGTGTCCCACACCGCACCGCCTCTAATCCGCTCCCAATTCGAGAGGGACGCAGGCTCATGAACACCTCGTTACGGAAGCTCGTGGCGCTGGGCGCGCTCGCGGCCACCCTGGCGGCCTGCTCGAGCAACGACGCCGGGGATGCCTCCGAGAAGTCACTCGAGATCGTCTACTGGAACTACGGCCCCGCCGCCGAGCAGGGCAACAAGGCCACGGCCGACGCCTTCACGGCCGCGCATCCCGACACCAAGGTGTCGCTGACCCCGGTCACCGGCGAGAACTGGGGCACCTACTACGCCAACGTGGCCACGCTGATCGCCTCGGGCAAGCGCCCCGATCTCATGGTCATCTCGGGCGAGGGCGCCCAGTTCGTCCACGCCAACAAGCTCATCAAGCCGATCAACGACTATCTGGACAAGGACGCCGAAGCCAAGACGATCACCAGCGACATCGCGCAGGGCCTGATCGACGGTTTCACGGTCAAGGGCGACGTCGTCACGCTGACCTACGGCTGGAACGACATGGTCGTCTACTACAACACCGACGTGTTCAAAAAGGCCGGCGTCGAGCCGCCCAAGGCCGACTGGACCTGGGACGACTTCGCCGCCACGGCCAAGAAGCTGACGGCCGACACCAACAAGGACGGCAAGACCGACCGGTACGGCTTCACGTGGGCCAGCAACGAGATCTTCCCCGGCATCATGCCCTGGGTGGCCAACGCGAACGGCAATTTGACCAGCGACGACGTGTGCCAGGCGACGGCCGACACGCCGCAGGTGACCAAGGCCGTCACCTTCCTCAACAAGCTCATCACCGACGGCGTCGCCCCCGCGCCGATGCCGATGAGCGACGTCTTCACCCGCTTCCAGAACGGCCAGGTGGCCATGTTCGGCGCGGGCCGCTGGCCGATCGGCACCTTCCTGCCGGCCGGTTTCAAGGCGTTCGACATTCAGCTCTACCCCAAGGGCGACACGTACAAGACGGTCTTCGGCGGCGCCGGATATCCGATCCTCAAGTCGTCGAAGAACCCCGATCTGGCCTGGGAATACCAGAAGTTCACGGTCAGCGAGGAGATCGAGAAGCAGTACGTCGGTACGCCCGAGAAGCCCGGCGATTCCATTCCGTCGCGCCGCTCGATCGCGCAGACCATCGCCAAGACCGGTGTTCCGCCCGCGAACTCCGACCTCTTCTACGACTCGATCGACAAGTACCCGACGCTGGTTCCGTACCCGGCGCCGGCCAAGTACAGCGCCTTCGAGTCGACAGTCCTGCGCCACCTCCAGCTCATCTTCGCGGGTGAAACTCCCGTCGCCGATGGTCTCAAGACCATGCAGAGTGAGCTGAGCAGCATTGTGACCTGCTGAAATGACTGACGTGATGACACCTCCGGCCCCGGTCGCCACCGATCCGGGCCGGAGGGCCCCTCGCAAGAAGAAGACCGATGGGCTGGCCGCACTGGGCTTCCTGTCCCCCGCCATCGTGACTTTCCTGATTTTCGTTCTGGCCCCGACGGCCGGCGTTCTCTACCTGAGCTTCTTCGACTGGAACCTGCTCAGCGACGGCACTTTCGTCGGCCTCGACAATTTCGACCGGCTCCTCAGCGACGAGAGATTGCTGAGGGTGTACGGCTCCACGGCGTACATGGCATTGGCGATCCTGGCCGTCAACGTGGTCCTGGGCCTGCTGCTGGCCGTCCTGCTGGAAACGCGCATGCCGCGCTGGCTGCGCGGTTTCTTCCGCCTCTCGTTCCTCTTCCCGTTCGTGGTCTCGGCCTCGGCCGTCGCCCTGATCTGGCGGTTCCTGCTCAACAAGGACCTGGGGCTGGTCAACTATCTGATCGGGCTCATCGGCATCGACCGGATCGACTGGCTCGGCTCGTCCACGTGGGCCCCGATCTCGGTGATCGTCGTGAACTCGTGGAAGACGATCGGCTTCTCGATCCTGGTCTACATCGCCGGCCTCCAGGCCATTCCGGACCAGCTCAAGGAGGCCGCGATCGTCGACGGGGCCAACGCCTGGACCAGGTTCTGGCGCATCACGTTCCCGATGCTGTCGCCGACCATCTTCTTCCTGGTCGTCATCAACACCATCAACTCGTTCCAGATCTTCGCCGAGCCCCGGGTCCTGACACAGGGCGGGCCGGGCGACGCCAGCCGCACGATCGTCGAATATCTCTACGACCGCGCCTTCGGCGATTTCGACCTCGGGTACGCCTCGGCCATCGGCATCACGTTCATGCTGATCCTCATCGTGCTCACCGCGATCCAGTTCCGGTTCTCCCGCAGATGGACGTTCTACGAATGAGCCGCATCCTCTCCCGCGTCGCGACGTTCGCGATTCTCGTCGTCGCCGCCCTCGCCATCACCGCGCCGTTCCTGTGGATTTTCCGGGGCGCCTTCTCGGGTTCCGACGCGGAGCTCTACAAGCTCCCGCCGACTTTCGACCCGGCCAATCTGACCGCGAGCAACTTCGGCAAGGTCACCGAACAGGTGCCGTACTTCCGGTTCTTCCTCAACTCCGTCATCGTGGCCACCACGGTGACCGTGGCGCAGATCGTCACCTGCGCCACCGCCGCCTATGCCTTCGCCCGCCTGCGTTTCCGGGGCAAGGGCGTGCTGTTCGCGATCGTCATCGGCTCGCTGATGATCCCGATCCAGGTGACCATCGTGCCGCTGTTCCTGGTCATGTCGAAGCTGGAACTGACGAACACGCTGTGGTCGCTGATCCTGCCCGGCATCTTCAGCGGTTTCGGCATCTTCCTGCTGCGCCAGCATTTCCTGGCCCTGCCGTACGAACTGGAGGAGGCGGCCAAGCTCGACGGCGCCGGCCATTTCCGGACGTTCGCCCGGGTCATCCTGCCGCTGTCCGGCCCGTCCATCGCCACCCTGGGCATCCTCTGTTTCACCTATTGGTGGAACGATCTGCTGCTCCCTCTGGTCATGATCAGCGACACCGAGAAGCAGACCCTCCCGGTCGGCCTGGTGCTTCTCGCCGGCCGTTTCTCCACCGGTTCCCTCGGCACCATCGCGGCCAGCATCGCCATGGCGATCGTCCCCGTTCTCATCGTCTTCCTGGCCGCGCAGCGCTACATCGTGCAATCGATCGCGTCGAGCGGTCTCAAGCTCTAGGAACCCCTCAATGGCTGTTTTGACTAACGAGACCTGGTCGGGCGCCACCGCGTTCTGGCACGAGCTCCCCCGCACTCTCGCGGCCGGGGTGGTCACTCTGGCCGCGTCGGTCCCGCTCTCCCTCTGTTTGCTGTACGGCGCCCCACGCTGGCTCGCGGCGGCCACAGTGCTTCCGATCCTCGTGTCCTTGACCGGTGTCGCCTCGTTCGCGGCCCAGGTGGCGCGGGGTGACGGGCCGTCGCTGTCCGCGCTGCGCCGCGTCGATCCCGTACTGGCGCTGTTGTTGTCGGTCTCCGGTCTGGCTCTTCTCGCCCCCTGGGGCGCCGTGCCGGCCGCGGCCGTGGTGATCGTCGGGCCGTTCGCGCTGGCCTACGGTGCGGTGCGGGGCAAGCGTGGCCTGGCGGCGCTGCGCGGCGGGGCCATCCTCGCCGCGTACCGCCCCGCCTGGGCCCTGACCCTGACCGGCCTGACCGTGCTGGCCGGTTTCGCGGCCGCCGCCTCGGCCGGCGTGCTGGCCTTCGTGGTGGCGCCGCTGCTGCTGACGATCGCCGCCCGGCAGACCGGCGCGCTGCTGGCGGAGATCGACGCCGTGCAGTCCGGATGGTGACGATCTACGAGGTGGCCGCCCGCGCCGGCGTCTCCCCCTCGACCGTGAGCCGCGTCCTGAACGGCGCCAAGGTCTCCCCCGAGTCGGAACGGCTGGTCCGGGCCGCCGCCGAGGCCCTCGCCTTCACCCCCAACCGCACCGCCCGCCGCCTGCGCGGCCAGCACTCGGCGGTGATCGGCCTGATCATCCCGGACATCGAGAACCCGTTCTTCACCGCGCTGGCCCGCGGCGTCGAGGACCGGGCCAGCGAGAAGGGCTACTCCGTGGTGCTCTGCAACACCGACGAGGATCCCGGCCGCGAGGCCACCTACATCGACATCGCGCTGGCCGAGCACATGGCCGGCGTGATCCTGGCCCCGGCCGACGACGCCAGCGACGTGAGCCGCCTGGTCGACCTGGGCCGCCCGGTGGTCGCCGTCGACCGCAGCCTGGCCCGGGCCGACGTCGACGCGGTCACCGTCGACAACCGGGCCGGCGGCCGGTCGGCGGCCGAGGCGCTGTTCGCGGCCGGCTTCACCCGGGTCGCCTGCATCACCGGCCCGGCCTCGGTCGAGACGGCCCAGCTGCGCATGGCGGGCTGGCGGCAGGCGGCGGCCCGGCACACCGGCTCGGCCTATCTCGAAGACCTCCTGCGCTACGCCGACTACCGCGTGGAGGGTGGCCGCAAGGCGATGGCCGACCTGCTGGCCCAGCCCGACCCGCCGGACGCCGCCGTGGTGGCCAACAATTTGATGGCGGCCGGCGCTCTGGAGGCGCTGCACGACGCCGGTCTCGCCCCGCCCGCGTTCGGCCTGGCCGTCTTCGGCGACCTGCCGTTCGCGTCGTTCGCCCGGCGCGGCATCCGCGTCGTCGACGTGCCCGCCCGCGAGCTCGGCGCGGCCGCGGCCGGCCTGCTCCTGGAACGCATCGGCGGCGACACCAGCCCGGCCCGCACCGTGGTTCTGAGGGCGCTGTGAGCCTCTACTTCGGTGTCGACATCGGCACCTCCAGCAGCAAGGGCGTCCTCGTCTCGGCCGATGGGGCGGTGCTGCGGTCGGCAGCGCGCGAGCACACGGTCGACCGCCCGCATCCCGGCCACGCCGAGATGGACGCTTCACTTTGGTGGGACGAATTCGTCTCGCTGGCCGAGGAGCTCACGGCCGGGGTCACCGTCGCCGCGGTCGGGGTCAGCGGTATGGGCCCGTGCGTTCTGCTGACGGACAAGGCCGGAAAGCCGTTGAGAAAAGCGATCCTGTACGGGGTGGACACGCGCGCCACCGCGGAGATCGCCGCCCTGACGTCGCAGCTCGGTGGCGCCGACACGATCCGGGAACGGTGCGGTTCGGCCCTCTCCACGCAGTCGGTGGGGCCGAAACTGGCCTGGCTGGCGGCGCGCGGCGTCCGGGGCGACCGCCTGTTCATGCCGGCCTCGTGGCTGGCGTACAAACTCACCGGCGCCTACACGCTCGACTACCACTCGGCCAGCCAGTGCACGCCGCTCTTCGACACGCACGCGCTGGACTGGTACGAGCCATGGGTCTCACTCATCGCGCCCGATCTGGAACTGCCGCCCCTGGCCTGGCCCGGCGACGTCGCCGGGACGACCACACGGGCGCTGGCCGGCATCCCGGCCGGGACGCCGGTCATCACCGGCACGATCGACGCGTGGACCGAGGCGGTCAGCGTCGGCGCGCAACGGCCGGGCGATCTGATGCTGATGTACGGCACCACGATGTTCCTCATCGCCACGGTCGACCGCCCGCTCACCAGCCCGGTGATGTGGGGAACGGTCGGCGCCTTCCCGGGCACCCGCAACCTGGCCGGCGGCATGGCCACCTCGGGCGCCGTCACGTCATGGTTGCGCGACCTCACCGGCTCCGATTTCCCGTCGCTCGTCAAGGAGGCGGAGGAATCCGGACCCGGCGCCCGAGGGCTGCTCATGTTGCCGTACCTCGCGGGCGAGCGCACGCCGCTGATGGACCCCGACGCCCGGGGCGTCATCGCCGGCCTGACCGTGGAACACACCCGTGGCGACCTCTACCGGGCCGCGCTGGAGGCGACCGCGCTCGGCGTCCGCCACAACGTCGAGGTCCTGCGGGACTCGGGCGCCGGCATCAAGCGGGTCGTCGCGGTCGGCGGCGGCACCCGCGGCGGCCTGTGGACCCGTATCGTCTCCGACGTCACCGGCCTGGCCCAAGTGGTGCCGCGGGTGACCACCGGCGCCTCCTACGGAGCGGCCTATCTGGCCGCGCTCTCCCAGGAACCCGTGGACATCGACGCCTGGAACCCGGCCGCCGAGACCGTTCGGCCGTCCACCGAAGACGGCTACGACGAGCTGTACGGGCTCTACCGCGACCTCTACCCCGCCACCCGCTCGATCGCGCACACCCTCGCCACCCGCCAACGGAGGATCCCATGACCTCGTACACCCTCCCCGCCGTACCGTCACGTCCCGCCCTGGACCCGAACACCGCCTATCTCATCGCCAGCGGCGACCTCCGGCCCGCTGCCAACCGGGCCGGATGGCCGGTCCAGGAGCAGATGGAGGCCGCCGTCACCGCCGCGCTGGCCGAGCTGGGCTGGACCGTCCGGCGCGCACATGCGTACAACCGGGAACTTGGTCATGGCTTCATCTCGAGCCAGCGGATGGGGTTGGAGGTCTTCAAGACGATCCCGCCCGACGCGCCACTGATCGTGGCCGAGGCCGTGTGGCAGTACAGCCACCACGTGCTGGCCGGGCTGCGGACCCACCGCGGCCCGATCCTGACCGTGGCGAACTTCGCCGGTGACTGGCCCGGCCTGGTCGGCCTGCTCGGTGTCAACGCGGGCATGGCCAAGATGGGCGTGCCCTACTCGACGATCTGGTCGGTCGATTTCACCGACGAATGGTTCAAGGCCGGCCTGCGCAGCTGGGTGGTCAACGGGACCATCGACCACGACACGTCCCACGTTTCCGAACTCCCCGCCCTGCCGGAAAGCCCGGAGACGGACCTCGGCCGGGCGCTGGCGGCGGAACTGCTGGCCGACAAGGCCATCATCGGCGTCTTCGACGAGGGCTGCATGGGCATGTACAACGCCATCATCGACGACGAACTGCTCAACCCGTTGGGCATCTACAAGGAGCGCCTGTCACAGAGCGCGCTGTGGGCCGAGATGCAGCGCGTCCCCGACGCCGAGGCCGACGCGGTCGGCGCCTGGCTGCTGGCCAAGGGCATGACCTTCGAGCTGGGCACCGACGAGGCGTCCGAGCTGACGGAGGCGCAGCTGCGCTGGCAGTACAAGATGTACATCGCGGCCCTGCGCATCAGCGACGACTTCGGCCTGGACGCGGTGGGCATCCAGTATCAGCAGGGCCTGAAGGACATCTGCCCGGCTTCCGACCTGGCCGAGGGCCTGCTGAACAACGCCGACCGCCCACCGGTGACATCCCGCGACGGCGCCCGGGTGCTGTGGGAGGGCAGCCCGCTCCCCCACTTCAACGAGGCCGACGAGGGCGTGGCCGTGGACGCCCTGATCACCAACCGGCTGTGGACCGCGATGGGCCTGGACCCGGCGACCACACTGCACGACATCCGCTGGGGCGAGGACTACGACGGCGAGTTCGTGTGGGTCTGGGAGATCTCCGGCTCGGTCCCGCCGTCCCATTTCGAGACGGGCTACGCCGAGGCGGTGGGGCTCCGCCAGGACCCGGTCTACTTCCCGCTGGGCGGCTCCACCATCAAGGGCATCTCCAAGCCGGGCGAGGTGGTCTGGTCCCGGGTCTTCATCCAGAACGGCACCGTGCACGCCGACCTGGGCCGGGCCACCGCGGTCACCCTGCCGCCCGAGGAGTCGGAGCGCCGCTCGCAGGCCACCACCCCGGCCTGGCCCATCATGCACGCGGTTCTGCACGGCATCACCCGAGACCAGTTCATGGCCCGCCACAAGGCCAACCACTTGAACGTGGCCTATGCCCCCGACGCCGCCACCGCCGACAAGGCCCTGCTGGCCAAGGCGGCCTTCTTCGCCGCCCTCGGCATCGAGGTCCACCTCTGCGGAAAGGTGACCCTCTAGCCGGGCCCCAGCTCGGTCACGCCGTTCGTGAAGGTCAGGTACGCGTCTGAGAGCACTGTGTCGCGGCCCGGCTCGAGGTGGCCCTCGGCCGATCCGGGGAGGGCCAGACCGAGCTCGGGCCACGTGCCGCCGACCGCGCCGGTCAGGGACGTGCCGGTCTGCTCCGCGTAGTCGGCCAGGGCCGCGAGGTTCTGGCGGTAGAGCACGCTGTCCCGGCCCGGCGCGGTCACGCTGAAACGCAGGCTGTCCGGGCCGGGCGGGGCGTAGACGCGGCCCTCGGCGGCCGGGCCCAGCACCGCCAGGTCGCGGGGCCAGAACGGCATCGCCAGGGCCACGTGTGGCCTCAGTGCCGTCCGCACGTGCAGCGACGGGCCGGGCAGCTCGATCTCGGCCCGGAAGACGCCGATGGCCGACTCGATCAGCAACCGCGCTCCGGTGCCGGTCGGGTCGGTCGCGGTGACCCTCGGGTGGCCGTGCGGGCAGTGCGCCACCCGCAGGGCCACCCTCGACTGGCCGGGCAGCCGGGCCACGATCCAGACCGAGCCCGCGCTGACCACGGCCGCGACGGCGGCGTCCCGCGCGGTGGCGCTCCAGCAGGGCGTTCCTCCGCCGCCGCCGGGCAACATCCAGGGTGAGACCGCCTCCGTGCGGCGCTCGTCGAAGCCCACGCTCATGATCACCGGCGTACCCCGCAAGGATCATGGCAAACCGGGCGAATACCGACCCGTTACGAGGGTATGCGGGCGGGGTGAACGGGCCCTTGGCTTCGGCGTTGACCGCCCTGGCGGCGACACCGGACCACGCGCCGGGTGTGCCGGGGCGACTGACGGCCATCGCGCGGCTCACCACCGAGCGGGTCGCGGCCGCGCACTACTGCTCGATCACCGCGCTGCGCGGCCCCGAGTACACGACCGTGGCCGTCAGCGACGAGCTGATCCGCGCGGTCGACGACGCTCAGTACCGCGACAGTGCCGGGCCCTGCCTCGACGCCCTGCGCGCGAACGAGCCGGTCGGCGTGCCCGACATCGGCCTGACCGTGCGATGGCCCCGCTTCCACGAAGAGGCGCCCGCCCTGGGCCTGCGTGCCTCGGTGTCCGTGCCGCTGTTCGCCGGCCGCGGTGACGCCGTGGCCGTGCTCAACGTCTACAGCCGCGACCATGTCGCCATGGCCCCGCTGATCGCCGGGATCTGCCTCGTGCACGGCGAGCGCGCCGACGCCCGGCTCGACGCGCTCGAGCCCGGAGGGCGGGAGCTGGTCGAGGGCTACACCGAGGCCCTGAGCGTCCGGGCCACGATCCGGATGGCGATCCAGCTGATCCGGGCCGCCGCCGGCTGCGGCGGCGACGAGGCGTACCTGGCCCTGTGCGCCCGGGCCGGCGAGGCCGGCACCGACCTGGCCGAGGCGGCGGCCAAGGTGGTCGGCGAGGCCCTTTAAACGACCCGACGCATTTTGCTGACCGGGTGACCACCGATTGCTCATCGCGCGTCTTGAGCATCGATGAATGTGGATCTTAGCGTGCTGTTCAGGTGGCCGGCGTGATCCGTCCGGCGCCCGAGACCCCATGAGGGAGACAGCATGGCGAGAGGTAGACACCTCAAACGTACGGCAGGAGCCTTGGCGATGCTCGTCGCCACGGCCGGATTCGTCGCGGTCGGCGGCAGCGCCCAAGCGGCACCCAAGGACAAGGTCCGGCCCGAGCTCGCCGCGCAGATGGCGGCGCGCGGGGGCGGCGACTTCTGGATCCGGTTCGGCGGCAAGGCCGATCTGAGCGCGGCCAGCAAGATCAAGGACTGGAACGAGCGGGGCACGGCCGTGGCCGCCGCCCTCAAGAAGGCCGCGGCCGGCAGCCAGGGCGCCGTCAAGGCCGAGCTCGACCGGGACGGCACGAAATATCAGGCCTTCTGGGCCACCAACGCCATCAAGGTCAGCGGCGGCTCGGCCGATCTGGTGCAGAGCCTCGCGGCGCACTCGGAGGTCGAGGGCCTCTACCCGGCCGTGGCCATCGAGGTGCCCAAGGTGGCCGAGGGCACGAACGAGAAGGCCGTCGACGCGGTCGAGTGGGGCATCGCCAACATCAAGGCCGACAAGGTCTGGGAGCAGTACGGCGTCACGGGCGAGGGCATCACCGTCGCCAGCATCGACACCGGCGTGCAGTTCGACCACCCGCAGCTGGTGGGCTCCTACCGGGGCAACAACGGCGACGGCACCTTCACCCACGACTACAACTGGTTCGACGCCGCCGGCGCCTGCGGCAGCGGCGGCGCCCCCTGCGACACCAACGGGCACGGCACCCACACGATGGGCACCATGGCCGGGGCGACCGACATCGGTGTGGCGCCGGGCGTCCGCTGGATCGCGGCCAACGGCTGCTGCCCCTCGGACGCGGCGCTCATCTCGTCCGGTCAGTGGCTGCTCGAGCCGACCGACCACACCGGGGCCAACCCGGACGCGAGCAAGCGCCCGAACATCATCAACAACTCGTGGGGCACCACCCAGCCCTCGACCGAGCCGTTCATGCAGGACGTCACGGACGCCTGGGAGGCGTCGGGCATCTTCGGCGTCTGGTCCAACGGCAACATCGGGCCCGGTTGTACGACCAGTGGCTCACCCGGCAGTCTCGCCGCGAACTACTCGGCCGGCGCGTACGACGTCAACAACGTCATCGCCGAGTTCTCGTCGCGCGGCGCCGGGCAGAACGGTGAGCTCAAGCCGAACATCGCCGCCCCCGGCGTGAACGTCCGGTCGAGCTGGCCGGGCAGCGGCTACAACAGCATCAGCGGCACCTCGATGGCCGCACCGCACCTGGCCGGCGCGATCGCGCTGGCATGGTCGGCCGCTCCGGCTCTGGTCGGTGACATCGCCGGCACCAAGGCGCTGCTCGACACCAGCGCCACCGACACCGGCGCCACGCAGTGCGGTGGCTCGACCGACGACAACAACGTCTTCGGCGAGGGCCGCCTCGACGCGCTGGCGCTGGTGGCCGCCGCTCCCGTGGGCGACACCGGCACGCTGGCCGGCAAGGTGACCGACGCCGCGACCGGCGCGCCGATCGCCAACGCCACGCTCGCCCTGACCGGCGAGGCCGAGCGGGACGTGGTCACCGGCACCGACGGCACCTACTCGACGCGGCTTCCGGCCGGCGCCTATCAGGTGGCCGTCTCGGCGTACGGCTATGGCTCGAAGTCCTTGACCGCGACCGTCACCGCCGATGAGACGAGCACCGCCGACGTGGCCCTGACGGCCGTGCCGACGGTGACGGTCGGCGGCACGGTCTCCGACGGCTCGGGGCACGGCTGGCCCCTGTACGCCAAGGTGACCGTGGCCGGCCCGGGCGGCGTCTCCGACTACACCACGCCCACGAACGGCCGCTACAGCGTGAAGCTGCCGGCCGGGGCCTCGTACAAGCTCACCTTCACCCCGCAGTACCCGGGCTACGAGACCGTGACCAAGGACGTGGCCGTCGGCACCAGAAACGTCACGCAGAACGTGGCCGTGCCGGCCTCGGCCGACGACTGCACGGCGGCGCCCGGCTACGAGTTCGCCTCCGACGGCGTGTACCAGACGTTCGACGCCGCGCCCGGCGACTGGACGGTCGTCGACCACACCGGCAACGGGCAGGTCTGGAAGTTCACCGACGACCGCAAGCGGGGCAACAACACCGGCGGCGCCGGCGGCTTCGCCATCATCGACAGCGACGGCTACGGCGGCGGCAGCAAGCAGAACACGTCGCTGGTCAGCCCGGTGGTCGACCTGACCGGCGTCAGCGCGCCGGTGGTCCGGTTCGACCAGGAGTTCCGCCAGTACGGCTCCGAGCGCACCGACGTCGAGCTCAGCGTCGACGGCGGCACGACCTGGGAGACCGTGCTCTCGCAGACGGCCGGCGTGACCGGCCCGGCGCGCACCGAGGTGGCGATCCCGCAGGCCGCGGGCAAGTCCCAGGTGCAGGTCCGCTTCCACTACGTCGACGGCTCGTACGCCTGGTGGTGGGAGGTCGACAACGTCCTGATCGGCAGTGAGGTCCGCTGCGAGCCGGTCGACAGCGGCCTGGTCGTCGGGCACGTCAAGGACGGCAACACCGGCGGGTACGTCAACGGCGCCACCGTCACCAGCAAGGACGCCCCGGCCGACAAGGCCACCACGGTCGCCACGCCGGACGACACCGAACTGGCCGACGGCTTCTTCTGGATGCTGTCGACCAAAACCGGCACGCACACGTTCGACGCCACGGCCGGCAGCTACGCCGCCGGCAGCGCGACCGTGAACGTCGAGGCCGACTGGGTCACGGCGGCCGCGTTCGAGCTGGGCGCCGGGCGCCTCGAGGTCGCACCGGCCTCGCTCAGCACCGACCTGCGGCTGCCCGACGGCACCGCGAACAAGAAGTTCACCGTCACCAACACCGGCACCCAGCCGGTCACCGTGGAGTTCGGTGAGCGCGACAGCGGCTTCGAGATGCTGAAGGCCGACGGCAGCAAGGCGTCCCGTGAGGCCATCCTGGCCGCGCCGGGCGCGGCGGCCCAGCGGCTGACCGTGGCGACCTCGTTCGCGGCCAAGCCCTCGGGCAAGGCGGCGGCCACGGCCACCACCGCGGACGGCCCGCTGGCCGAGCCGTGGACCAACATCGCCGAGTACCCGGGCAAGGTCATGGACAACCGGGTGGTGAACCTGGACGGCAAGGTCTACTCGATCGGCGGCACCGACGGGTCGGTCGCGGCCAAGGCCAACTACGTCTACGACCCGGCCACCCAGGCCTGGACGGCGATCGCGGACCTGCCCGAGGCCCGCTCGGCGATGACTGTGGGTGTCATCGACGGGAAGATCATCGCCACCGGTGGCTGGGGCGCCTCGGGCACCGAGGCCGCCACGTGGTCGTACGACCCGGGCGCGAACGCGTGGACGCGCAAGGCCGACAACCCGGCGCCACGCTCGGCCGCCGGCCAGGCGGTCGTCGACGGCAAGCTGTACGCGGTCGGCGGCTGCACCACCTCGGGCTGCCTGCCGATGTCGAACAGCGTGGTCCGCTACGACGCGGCCGCCGACAGCTGGGAGACGCTGGCGAACTACCCGAAGTCGCTGGCGTTCGCCTCCTGCGGCGGCATCGACGGCGCGGTCTACTGCTCCGGCGGCAACGACGGCTCGGCCTCGCTGAAGGCCGGTTACGCCTTCGACGTGGCCGGCGGCACGTGGAGCCCGATCGCCGACGCTCCGTCCGACCACTGGGCGGCGTCGTTCGCGGTGGCCAACGGCAAGCTGCTCGTCGTGGGCGGTTCGCAGGCCAACGCGGTCACCAACGCCGGTTTCGCGTACGACCCGGCGGCCGGCACCTGGGCCGCCCTGCCGAACGCCAACACGGCCCGCTACCGCGGCGCCGCGGCGTGCGGCTTCTACAAGGTCGGCGGCTCCTCGGGGTCGTTCAACGCGACGGCCAGCGGTGAGGTCCTGCCGGGTCTCGAGGAGTGCGCCGAGGGCGGCGACGTCAGCTGGCTGACGATCGACAAGCCGTCGGTCACGCTGGCCCCGGGCAAGAAGGCCACGGTCACGGTCGGCATCACCGCCGCCGTGGACCAGCCGGGCGCCTACACGGGCCTGGTCACCATCAAGGAGAACACTCCCTATTCGGTGCCGCCGGTCGGCGTGACCCTGAACGCCTCGCCCCCGAAGACCTGGGCCAAGCTGATGGGCACGGTCACCGGGGCGTCCTGCACCGGCGGAAGCGGCTCGCCGCTGGCCGGGGCGACGGTCCAGGTGGACTCGTGGGCCACGTCGCTCACGTTCGCCACGGAGGCCGACGGGACGTACGCGTACTGGCTCGACAAGCGCAACAACCCGCTCACCCTGATCGCCGCCAAGGACGGCTGGAAGCCGCAGGCCCGCACCACGAAGATCAACCCGGCCGCGCCGAAGGTGGAGAACTTCGCTCTCCTGCCCGTGCGCTGCTGATCCCTCCGAGAGAGCAAGCCGGCCCGTCCGCGTTCGACGCGGGCGGGCCGGCCCCTTTCACAGCGAGAACCGGATGCCGACGCCCCGGATCGCGTGGATGGTCGCGGCCACCCCGAGCCGGGCCAGCTTGCCGCGCACCCGGCGCACCATGGAGTGGATGTCCGAGCCGCGCCCGACGTGCTCGCTGCCCCAGACTTCGAGATGCAGTCGCTCGTACGTCAGCACGCGCCCCGGAGCGCCGACCAGGCACCGCAGGAAGTCGTGCTCCAGCGGGGTCAGCGCCACCTCACGGTCGAGCCAGCACAGCACCCGCCGGTCGGAGTCGATACGCAGCCCGCTCTCGCTGGATTCCAGCGGTGGCGGCGCCACCACGTCGAGGAACCGCCGCGCCTGGTCCACCGTGGACACGATGACCACCGTTCCCGCGCCGTCGAGCAACTGAGCGAGCTTCCTGCGGCCGTCCGGCGACGATGCGATGCCGATGGCCAATGATGGGACCGCACTCTCCGCCATGCCCCCGCCTCCCGACAGTGATGCCGTCATGGGTGACGATAAATCCGGTTTGTCACGTTCTTGTTAACCCGTGGCTCGTCCATCGAGATAAGGCTATGTGGCCTGCTGGGACCGCTGGTGGCGATCTTGCGCCATGTCATATCTCCGCCACCGCCGGTCCGGTGAAAAGGGAACCGGCCCCGGACGGCGAGCGTCCGGGGCCGGTGGGAGAGAACAGGATCAGAGATCCGCGGGACCCGCGGCGACGGCCTCCTGGACGGCGTCCACACGCCGCTCCTCGGCCTTGCCGGTGTCGTCCTGGCGCGGAGCGGCCGCCCGAGCCGCCGAGCGGGCCGCGGATGCCGCCGGAGGATCGGTGACCACGCCGCGGCGGATCCGGTTGTTGTCGGCGATCTGGGCCACCGGCGTGTTGCCGGTGGCGGTCAGCACGCCGTCGATGATGTTGTCGTCGACCGTGACGCCACCCGTGGTGCTGGTGACGCTGACGTCCTTGCCCCAATATCCGCCCGAGGCGCAGGAGTCGAGCGGGCCGTTCGGGCCGAGCTGCACCCCGCCCAGGTTGCCGGCGAACGTGGCCTTGCCGCGCACCGAGCTGCCGCAGACGACGCTGCCGGTGGCGCTGTTGAGCACCGAGAGCGTGCCGTCCACGAACGAGTCGTGCAGATCGGTGTAGTACGTCCCGGTGCTGCTGACGCTGCCGGTGATCTGCGTGCCGTCGTCGAGACGTACCTCTCCGGCCTGGACGTTGACACTGCCCGTCACCGAGGCGCGCTCGGTGAACAGGAAGCTGTCGACCGTCGTGGTTCCCTTGGGGCGCACGGTGATGGCGCCGGTCGCGGCGTCCTTGAGGAAGACGCCGTAGCCACCGGCGGCCAGCACGACCGGGCCCGAGACCGTGGTGTCCGAGGCGTCGAAATATCCGTTGCCGGCGATCCGCACGTCACCGGCGAGCTGGCCGCCGGCGATGACCAGGTTGCCGCCGGCGGCGACGCTGACGTTGCCGGTGACGATGGTCCCGGTCAGCGAGCAGGACTCGCCGGCCGGCACGTAGAGGTCGTTCGGGACGGTGACCGCCCCGCCGGTGCCGATGCAGTAGGTGACGAGCGCGGCGTTGGCCGGCGCGGCGGCGGCGAGAACACCGGCCGCGGAGAAGGCGGTGACGGCAGCCAGGAATCTCTTCACGGAACTCTCCTTCATGATCCGATGTCCGAACGGGCGGCCGCGCGGACGATCGTGCCCTGCTGCCGTTTGGTGAGGGTGCCGCCGGTGACGAGCGCGGCGGTGACGGTCTCCACGTGCCGGACGAAGGCGGCGTGGTCGGCGTAGTCACCGTGCTCGGCGACCAGATCGTTGATGGTGCAGCCGTTCCCGGTGGCCTTGTTGGGCACGCCGGTGTCGTCGCCGTCGATGATCACGGTGGCCCGGGTGTCCGGCACCGGGCATTCGCCCGTGCCCGATCCGACGACCGTGAACGTCTCCGACTCCTCGGACGAGGTGTTGCCGGCCTCGTCGGTGGCCTTCGCCCGCACGGTGTGCTCGCCGAGCCCCGTGATCCTGAGCGGCGCCGTATACGCCATCCAGGCGCCGGAGTCCAGCGCGTACTGGATCGTTCCGGGCTCCGAGGATCCCACTGTCACCGTGGCCACACCGGGCTGGTTGTCCACGTCGAGGGTCACCGTGGGTGCGGTGGTGTCCGGCTCCTCCGGCTCGACGACCGTGAAGTGCGACATGTGCTCGGCCGAGGTGTTGCCCGCGTTGTCGGTCGCCCGGAAGTGCAGCATGTGCATCCCGGGGGTGTCGACGACGATCGGGGCGGTGTACGCGGTGAAGGCCGCCCCGTCGAGCGAGTACTCGATCCGGGCCACGCCCGAGTCGTTGTCGGACGCCGTGAGCGTGGCGGTGACCGTACCCACGTAGTTGCCGTCGCCGTCACGGTCCCCGGCGAGTTGCACGGCGACCGTCGGCGGCGTCGTGTCCTCGTCCGGTTCCGGCGCCACGACCGTGAAGGCGAGCGAGCCCTCGGCCGAGGCGTTGCCCGCCTTGTCGGTCGCCTTGTAGCGGACCGTGTGCGCTCCGAGCGCGGTCACCGCGACCGGCGCCGTGTAAGCCTGGAACGCTCCGCCGTCGAGGGCGTACTGGACGGTGTCGACGCCCGAACCGCTGTCCGACGCGGCCACCGTGACGGTGGCCGAGCCGATGTAGTTGCCGTCGCCGTCCCGGCTGCCGGCCGCCTGGGCCGACACCGTCGGCGGCGTGGTGTCCGGGTCGGGGTTGCCTTCGGTGACCACCAGCTCGCCGACCATCTGGCCGTGCCCGGGGATGGAGCAGAAGTAGCGGTAGCGCCCCGGGGTCAGAGTCACGGTCGCCGTGTGGCGGCCGTTCTCGGCGTCGAACGGGTTGGCCAGGATGTTGAGGGTGACGTCGTGGTTGTAACCCTCGGTGGACGTGTCGAAGGTCAGCGTGTGCGGCATACCGGTCGTGTTGCCGGTGGCCGCGCTGTTCTCGAACACGATGGTGGTCTCGCCGGCGACGGCCTGGGCCGGCGCCGACTTGTAGGCGGTGATGCCGTCGTCGGCCGTCCACGTCAGCGTCTGCGCCGCCGACGCGGGGGCGGCCGGCGCCAGGAGCATCAGCGCGGCCAGGATGACTAGGAGCCGTTTCATAGAGCACGCACCCGGATGTCACGGAAGTCGACCAGGTCGGTGTCGCTGTGGTTCTGCAGGCCGATCAGGCCCTCGGCGAACTGCCGGAGGTCGGTCGGCGGGTCACCGGCGCGCGAGGACTGCTTGCCGGGGGTGTTGTCGAACTCGTTGATGACCTTGCCGTTTCGGATGATCGTGTAGTGCTGGCCGACCACCTTGATCTCGTAGCGGTTCCACACGTTCTTCGGCGTCACGCCGGCCGCGGCCAGCGGGTTGACGTCGAAGTTGTAGATGGAGCCGGTCTTCTGCGGCTCGCCGGTCTCACCGTCGTAGATCTGCACCTCGTGGCCGCAGTAGATGGCCACCCAGGCCTGCGACGTGCGGGCCGATCCGACCGTGCCGCAGCTGCCGGCCGGTCGCTGGTCGAGCGGGATCCGCGGGTCGGGGAATCTCGTGAACACGCCGCTGTTGCCGCGGGCGTCGCCGGGGGCGACGTCACGGAACTGCAGTGTCAGCGAGAAGTCCTTGAACGGCTTCGTGTAATAGAGCATCCCGAGCCCGCCGCTGGGCCGCAGCGACCCGTCCGGCTGGATCGCGAACTGCCCGGTGGGCGCCTGGGCCCAGTCGGTCAGCGACTCCGGGGTGCCGTTGTAGATCGAGACGTATCCGGTGTGGCCCTCGCGGCCGATCGGCGAGGACGCGGCCGCCTTGGTCAGCGCGCCGGCCTCCCGGGTGCTGAGGACCTTGTCGTCGACGAGACGTGCGGAGACGTCGGTGACGTGCCGGACGAAGGCGTCGTGCGTGGCCCAGGTGCTCTCGTCGTCGATGAGGTCGTCGACCGTGCAGCCCTGGCCGACGACGCGGTTCGCCACACCTGAGTCGACGGCGTCCAGCCGTACGGTCGTCGAAGGATCCGGCACGGCACAACCCGCGGTGACCTTCGTACGGACGACCTCGGTCTTCCCACCGGCGTACGTGATGGTCAGCGTCACGTCGTAGACGCCGACCCGGGCGTACGTGTGCCGGGGGTTGGCCTCGGTCGAGGTGCCGCCGTCACCGAACGTCCACTTGTGGGACAGTCCACCCGAGCGAGAGCCGTTGAAGGCGTACGTCAGCGGCTTGTCCTGCACGGCCGTCGCGGTCGCCGTCGGGGCCGGGGTCGCCGGTCCGCCCTGATAGGTGATCCGGATCAGCTTCTGGTTGGGGTGCAGGCTGAAGAAGCCACCCGCGTAGTCCAGCATGTAGAGCGCGCCGTCCGGGCCGAACTTGGCGTCCATCCAGGACTGGAGCTGGTTGGCCCCGCCACCGGCCGGAATGATGGCCCGCAGCGACTCGCCGAACGCCGGCGGCTTCTGCTGCGGCACACCGGCCGGGTCGACCGTGACCGCGACGCGGTTGGCCGAGTTCGACTGGTCACCGATGAGCCACTTGTCGTTCCAGTAGGCCGGCCACGCCACCGTGCTGTCGGCGTCGACCAGATCGCGGTGATAGGTCGGGCCGGACATGACGGCCTGGCCACCGCCGCGCAGATAGGGCTGGGTGTACGTCGCCTCGGCCGCCTTGTAGCTGGGCACGCCGCTGGCGTCGCGGGCCGGGAAGACCGGGCCGCCACCGTCCGGCGAGTACCAGATCATGTTGTTCTTGATGGGCGGCAGATCGGTCAGGCCGGTGTTGCGCGGCGACTCGTTCTTCGGGCTGTCGCAGTTGTACCAGCCGGTCAGGACCTTGGCGTCGGTGTTGCTGCGGTCGCGGTACGGCTGCTTGTTGCCCATGCAGTACGGCCAGCCGTGGTTGCCCGCCTCGGTGATGATCGTGGCGGTCTCGTACTTGGCCGGCCCCAGCTCCGGGCTCGGCGCCGACGCGTCCGGCCCGACCCAGCCCGCGGTCAGCCACTGCTTCTCCGGGTCGATCTGCAGCCGGGCGATGTTGCGCACGCCCATCACGTAGATCTCCGGGCGGGTCTTCTCGGTGCCGGGCGGGAAGAGGTTGCCCTGCGGGATCGTGTACGTCCCGTCCGCCTCCGGGTGGATGCGAATGATCTTTCCGTTGAGGTCATTCGTGTTGCCGGCGGTGCGCCGGGCGTCCTGGAAGGACAGACCCTCGTACGCCTGGGTCCAGTTGTTGCCCGAGTAACCGTCCGAGCCGCCCGACGAGTTGCTGTCGCCGGAGCCGACGTAGAGGTTGCCCTTGGCGTCGAAGGCCATGCCGCCACCCGCGTGGCAGCAGCTGTGGATCTGCACCGGCCACTGGAGCAGGTCCTTGCGGGTGCCCTGGTCGATGGTCTGCGCGGCCTTGTCGTAGGTGAACCGGGAGACCGTCCGCTGCCCGACCCGCTTCTGCCGGTCGATCGAGGCGTGCGGCATCCAGTAGACGTACAGCCAGCCGTTCTCGGCGAACTTGGGGTCGGGGACGATGCCGAGCAGGCCCTCCTCGTTCTTGACCAGCTCGTCGCCGCTGCCCCGGTTGCCCATCACGGGCAGCGTGGTCAGCAGCTTCACCTGCTTGGTGCCCGGATCCCAGGAGTGGATGGTGCCGCAGCCCAGGCCCACGTTCGGGTTGTCCCAGCTGACGACCGGGCCGCTCGGGCAGGCCGCCTTGCCGACGTAGAACACGGTGCCGTCGGGCGTGATGGTCAGGCCGTGCGGCTCGCCGATCTGGTCGAGCTCGCCGGTCTTGTTGGCCGCGGTCAGCCGCTCCACCTTGTAGTTGGAGGCGATCGTGGCCTGGCAGTCGGCGCGGACGATGCCGCTGGTCCAGCCGAGGGCGCCGGTCAGATGCTTCTTGAAGGCCTCTTCCCCGTACGACCCCTCGGTGTGACCCATGCCGGTGTAGAAGGACCGGCCGCCGTCGTAGTCACGGCACCAGGAGATCGGGTGGAACGGGCCGTTCGCGCCCAGCCCCGGGTCGTAGTGCCGCTCCTCGACCTGCGCGAGCGTGTGCACCTTGCCGATGGGGTTCTGCTCCCAATTGTTCCACCGGTCCTCGCGGGTGATGGTCAGCCCGAGGTCCTTGGTGGCCGGGTGCTGCCGGTCGAGGATGTCGACCACGGCCCGGTTCACGGCCGGCGGCGGCGGGGCCTCGGTGGTGCCGGTGAACAGCCGCAGGTCGGCCAGCTGGATCAGCGGCTCACCGCTGTTGGCGGTGATGTTGAGCCGGTAGAACTTGAAGTCGGCCGGGTTGGCCACGTCGAAGCGCCGGATCTGGAAGCGCTCGGGGAAGCTCTGCCCGGTGCGGCGGTCCAGGTCGGTCCAGGTCTGGCCGTCGGCCGAGCCCTGCAGCGTCCAATCCTTGGGGTCGCGCCCGTCGAAGTCGTTGGCCGACGTCAGCGCGTACCCCGTGATCTTGGCGGGCGCGGCCAGTTCGTACCGGACCCAGCCGGTCGCGGTCCGCACCAGCCACTTGGTGTTGGCGTCGCCGTCGATGAGCTTGGAGCTGATCTCGTTGGGCGGGTTCTCGCCGCTCGCGGTGACCGCCTGCACCGGGTGCGACACCGGGATGGCGCCGGCCGGGCGGGCGCCGATCAGGCCGGTGAACCAGGTCGAGTCGAGCTGGGCCCGGGCCGCGTCGCCGATGCCGAGGAAGCCGCCGCCGGCGTTGACGAAGCCCTTGAGGGCGGCCTCCTGCCCGGCGTTGAGCGTGACGCCGTCGGCCGACAGGAAGACCACCGCGCGGTACGCCGCCAGGTCGCCCGCGTTGAAGTCCGCCGTGTCGGTGCTGGCCTCGACGTCGAGCCCCTGGGCCGCGCCGAGCTCCTTGATCGTGGCGGTCGCCTTGACGACCGGGTCCTGCTGCGCGGCGGCCGCGCCCGAGAAGACGAGAACCTTGGGTTTCGCCGGTTCGGCGGCCGCCGCTGTCTTCGGCGGGGACGCTCCGGTTACGAGTACCGCCGCCAGCGCCATGGCGGCGGCTTGCTTCATTCTCACGATCCACTCCCTCCGTGAACATGGGTCTGTGCGGCCGCCTTGTGCTGGTGGCCCTGGAACCGGTCGATCGCCTCCTGAGCGCCCGGCGGCATGCTGCCGTCGGCGTTGCGGACCAGGAAGATCCCGGCCATGCCGGTGTCCGAATGGGACTGCACGTGGCAGTGGTACATCCACGCGCCCGGCCCCACGGCCTCACCGGCCAGCACCTGGAACCCGAACGAGCTGCCCGGGTTGAGGTCCTTGTTGTCGATCACCTGGCTCGGGTCGGACGGGCCCTCGAGCATGCCGGTGCGGTTGTCCGCCCACCGGTGCGCGTGCAGGTGGAACGTGTGGAAGAAGTTGCCGTGCCCGATGGCGATCCACTCGACGCGCTGACCGAGGTTGGCCTCGAACATCGGCGTGTTGGGCGCGACCTTGTTGTTGATCTGCATGTCGTTGAAGACGACGGTGACCTGCTTGTCGGGCAGGATGTCACCGCGCCGGCGCACGATCAGCGCGCCGTACAGGCCCTTGATGAGCCCGGCGGTGCCGTGGTCGGTGCCCATCGCGTGGTCGTGGTAGTGCCAGTAGCCGGCGCTGCCCGGCATGAACCGCCGCCCGCTGGTGGCGGTCATCTCGTGTGAGCGCCAGACGTAGGTCCGGGTCTCGCCGGGCTCGTTGTACGAGGCGTTGAACGGCGCCCCGTCCGAGTCGGTGCTGTAGTCGACGCCGTGCGGATGGATGCTCAGCCGCTGGTTGGTGGTGTTGACCAGGGTGATCTCGAGAGTGTCCCCTTCGTACATCTCGAGGATCGGCCCCGGGATCGTCGCCCCGCCCGGCGTCAGGCCGTAGCCGAACTGGTTGCCGGGCAACGCTTCCGCGTAGATCGTGATCTTCCGGGTCACTCCCGCCGCGGCCTTGGCCGGCTCGCCCCGGGTCGTGGTCGCCACCGCGACCGCGCCACCCGTCAGGCCGAGAACACCGGCCGCGGCAAGCAGAGACCGGCGCCGGAGCTGCGGTTGCTCGTCTAGATTGACAACGTTGTCTTCCATGCGCGTCCTCCGTCGTATCCCGGCCGGCCGGGATTCCCACGAGTCGAGAGAGGTGTGCGAGTTACGGACTTTTTTCAAAAAGGTCAAAACTTTGGTCCGTTCCGAGCAACCTATGACTCATATCGACGAAAGTAAAGGTCTGCGATTGACCGGCGTCGGTATCTTGTCCGCATGGCCACCGCTGCCGCCATCGTCATCCTCATCGGCGTGGGCATGGTCGTCGTGTCCGGCCTGTTCGCCCTGTTCAGCGTGGGCGACCTGCGGTTACGGCGCTTGCTGAACCGCACTCCCCCGACACCGATCGGTTCGTGGCGCCCCGGCCGGGTGGCGGCCGAGGGCACGGTCGAGTGCGGTCCCGCCGGCCGCCAGACGGCCCTGCTGAGCGGGTCGGAGTGCGCGTGGTTCGACGTGACGGCCACCTGCTACCGGTCGGGCGACAGCGACGGAAACCTGACCTGGCGTACGGAGGTGGGCCGCACCCCCGCAAGCCCCACACTGGCCGACGCGACGGCCCGGGTGCCGATCGACCCGGCCGTCTTCGCCACCTCACCGACGGCCGAGACCACAACATTGGAGTACGTCCACAAACGCCACTCCGTGCCACCAGCGTGGATCCCGGCGACTATGGCCGAGAAGCTCAAAAGGGGCGACAGCGTGACCGGCCGCGAGACCCGCCTGCCGCTGGGAGGCCCGGTCTTCGCCTCGGCCCACTGGAAGAACGGCACCCTGACACGGCGGGGCCGCACGCTCTTCAGCCCGGGCCGCTACAGCGACGCGATCAAGGCCAACGACGACGACCTGAGCTTGATGACAGTCACCATCCCGCTGTTCTTCGTAGCAGGCCTGATCATCGCCGGCGGCGCACTAGCCGTCCTCCTGGCCGTCACAGCCTGACACTGAGACCCCTCCCCAGCCTCACCGACCGGCACGCCCTCCGCCTGCCCTGCCCTTGCGCCACGCCTGGCCCACGCCTGGCCCACGCCTGGCCTTGCGCCCACGCGGGCCAGCACCCGTCCTGCCCTTACCGCACACCCACCTCTTCCCCGCGCGTGCCAGCACCTGTCCCTTCACCCGCACCCGCACCCACGCCGTAGGCGCCTGCACCCGTCCCCGCCCTTGCCCACGATCCGCGCCGCACGCGTCTCTGCCCTTGCCCCGTGCCCGCGCCTGCGCCTGCGGCTGCGGCTGCGGCTGCGGCTGCGGCTGCGCTTGTCCCACACCGGCACCCGCGCCTGCCCCTGCGCCCACGCGGGCCTGCCCCGCGCGAGGCTGCCCCGCATAAACCCGCCCCGCGCGAGCCTGCCCCGCGCGAGCCTGCGCCCGCCGCGTGCTCTCCGCGGCCGCGTGCTCTCCGCGGCCGCGTCAGCTTCCGCCGGCGCGCAGGACGTCGCCCAAACGGCGGCGCCGTCTCAAGGCGGCCTCCGAAGTGACCACCGCGGCCAGGGCGACCAGCAGCACTGCGGCCGTCACCGGGGCGATCGGCCATGGCGCCACCACGGGTGGGTTGGCGGCCTGGGCCGTGATCAAGTGCAGCGCGAGCGGGCCCAGGGTCAACCGCGCGAGCAGGATGCCCAGGAGCGGACCGCAGATCGCGGCGAAGACCACCAACGGCAGCAACTCGCCCGCGGCCACGCGCCGGGTGTCGCGGGCGCGCAGGCCCAGTGTGCGCAGCCGGGCCAGGGTCTCCCAGCGGGCGGGGGCGTTCGCGGCGGCGCCCAGGGCGAAGGCCAGGACGGCCAGCACCAGCAGCACCGCCGCCGCCGCGTAGGTCAAGCGGGTCAGGCCGGAGGCCAGCGGGGCCGTGGTGCGGTCGTGCAGCAAGTCGGCGCGGACCACGACGGTTCCGTCGACGCCGGAGTCCCGCAACGCCCGGGCCGCCCCGGATCCGAGGGCCCACACCGTGGTCGGGGTGACCTCTAGGCCGGCGGCGGCCGCGGCGGTCGTGTCGATCACGATCACGTCGGGGGTGTCGCCGATGGCCGGCGCCGTGCCGACCGCGGTGAGGGTGAGCGCGGAGGTGCCTTCCCGCCTCAGGCTCACCGTCATGCCGGCCCGGATGCTGTCGTCGTGGGTACGGACCAGGACCGGGATGGTGCCGCCGCCGATGGTGAGCCGGGCCAGGCCGGGGGCGGACGGGAGTGGGGTGCCCGCCAGCAGCCGCTGGAACGCCGCGGCGTCGACGACCACGAGGCGAGGGCTGCCCGCCAGCCCGTCGGCGATCACCTGAACATCGGTGACGCGGGCCGCGACGGCCTGCTCCACGCCGGGCGCGGCCGCGATCCGCCGGGCAAGCTCAGCCCCGGCCCCACCCGGCGTCCCAGCACCACCCGGCGTCCCAGCACCGCCAGGACTCCCAGCGGCGCCAGGAGCAGGAGAGCCAGGCGCGGAAGAGCCAGGCGCGGGCGAGCCAGGCGCGGAGGAACCAGGCGCGGGCGAACCAGGCACGGAGGAACCAGGCGCAGGCGAACCAGGCACGGGGGAACTAGGCGCGCCACCGGGGACAGCGGCACCGGGCACGGCGCCCGAGACGGCGGCGGTGGCGTCCGGGGCGATGTCGAGGCGGGCGTCGGCGCCCACGGAGCGCCACGCGCCGTCGGCCAGACCCGTGGTTACCGTGGCCGACAGCACCAGGGCGAACGAAGCCAACCCCACCGCCGTCACCAGGGACAGGCCGGGCAGCACGCGCGCCGACGTGGCCGCAGCGCGGGCGGCGCCGAAGACCGGCAGCGCCCGCCGTCCCCTCAACGTCGCGCCGAGCAGGCCTCGGGTCGCCCACGGCAGAACGCGGAGCAGCAGCAGAGCACCGCCGAGCACGCCCAGCACGGGCGCCGCCGCCGGCAGGATCAGATCGCCGCCTGTGCTGAGGCCCCGCTGGTGCAGCGCCACCAGTGCGCCCACCCCGGCCGCCAGCACCGCCACGTCGATCGTGGCCCGGCGCAACTGGGCCGTTCGCCGCAGCCAGAGGCGCGCCGAGCGGTTCGCCGGGACGCGCCTGTCCCGGGTGGCCCGGGCCGCCGCCAGGGTGCCCAGGGCCGGTCCGGCCGCGATCGCCGCCAGCGCCACCGGCAGGGCCCATGGCAGCGCCGCGCCGCCCGATGTGACGTACGCCAGAAGCACCCCGATCGCCGCCGCCGGCACCGCCACCGTGACCGACTCGACCAGCAGCTCCGCCGCCAGGACGGGCAGCGCGCCGCCCCGTTCCCGATAGGCCGTCAGGGCCGGCAGCCGCCTCCTCGTCAGCAGCTCCGCGGTCAGCAGCAGCACCAGCGCCGCCCCGGCCAGCACGGCCAGCAGCAGCACCGCCGCCTGCGCCTTGGCCGCCGTGATCCGCGCCTCGACCTCGCTCACCTCGTTGTCGAGGGTCGAGTCCCAGCGCAGCGAGTCGTCGCGCACCCCGCTCGCGGCCGAGGTGGCCTTCAGCGTGGCGACGGCCGCGGCCAGCGACCGGGCCGAGTCGCGGTCGAGTTTGCCGGCGGCGGGGCTGAAGGTGACCGTACGGTCGAGCCGGTCCGCCGGGAACAGCAACCGGGCGTCCGGCAGCGAGTCGGCCGAGAGCAGTCCGCCGAACGAGCGGCCGCTCGGCGTGAGGAGCCAGGGTGTCAGCCGCCAGGCGGGATCGCCCGGGTCGACGGGACGGAACACACCGCTGACCCGTACGTCGATGTAGTTGCCCTGCTCGTCCTTGACCTTGATGCGGTCGCCGGGCTTGGCGCCGATCATCGTGGCCGACGTCTCGGACAGTCCTATCTGGACCGACCACGGCGTTCCGGGCCGGACCACCACCTCACCGGGCGCGGTGGCCCGGGGCGGACCGCCCGCGACCCAGGTCGTGGCCGGGCCGTCGCTCTCGTCGCCGCGGACGAAGCCGAGGCGCAGGTTCCGCGGGGCGTCACCGGTGACGAACTCGAGGGGGCCGCTGGTGACCGTGGTGACCGGCGGTTCGAGGACGGCGAGCTGCTCCGGGCCGAGCTGGTCCTTGGCCGAGCGGGGCAGGAAGGCGAGGTACTGCGCCAGAGCCGGTTCGCGCTGGTAGCCGTCGCCCATGGCGTAGTTGCTGTCCCAGGAGGCGTGCGCCCGCACCGTGGCGTGGACCGAGTCGCGGAAGGTGTCGTCCTCGGTGGTGCGCAGCAGCGGCGGCACGATCGCGGCGAGCAGGCTGACCGCGACCACGACGGCCGCCATCAACATCAGCGGGCCGAGGTCGGCGCGGGCCCGGCCCCGGATGGACGGCCAGTGCAGCGCGGGCCTCACGACGCGACCCGCAGGTGGGCGGCGTCGGCCCGGCGGGCCTGCACGGAGACCGTGACGGTGACGATGATTCCGGCCGCGACGACCAGGACCCCGAGGAGTACGGCCTCGGCCGTCCACGGCCAGTGCGCGGCGACCGCGGGCACCGGCTGGGCGCCCGTGTCGGAACGGATCATCAGGGGCGCCACGCCCCACGTGGCCAGCGCGCCGACCGCCGCCCCGCCCACCAGCAGCGGCAGGATGACCCCGGCGTGCTCGCCGAGCAGCGCCGCCCGGATCTCGCGGCGGGAGACGCCCAGGCCGCGCAGCCGGGCCACCTCGAGGGCCCGGTCGCGCAGGTCGGAGGCGACGTGCAGGAGCACCCCGCCGAGCAGGAGCACGATCGCGGCCACCACGAGCAGCCGCATGGCCGCCGGCTGGGCCGCCCGCAGCGGGCTGCCGGTGAGCCGCTCCGTCTCACCGGCCCGGCTGGTGACCGGGCCGAGCCCCAGGGCTTCGAGGGCGCCGGGGTGCGCCGGGTTGCCGGCCCACCAGGCGTTGACCGGGGTGTCGAGGTCGCCGTGGCTGATCAGCGCGCGGGACAGCAGGTCGAGGTCGGCGAGGACGGCGGGGGCGCCCGGCGCGGACGGCACGGTGGGGATCACCTCGGTGACTCGGGCCTGGACGGGGGTGTTGCCGTAGCTCAGGCTCAGGGTGGCGCCGGGCCCGGTGCCGAGGTCGTCGGCGAGCCGCCGCGAGACGGCCACCGGCACGGTCCTCGGATCGGGGAAGGACGAGGCGACGAGCTGACGGGCGCCGTCGTACGGGTCGACGAACTGCACGATCGCGTGCAGCCGCACCCGGTCCCCGGCCACGGTGACCGTCTGCCCGCCGAGCTGGCCGGCCGGGTGAGCCGTCCAGGACGACGGTCCGGTGGCGCCGGGAACGGTCAGGGTGGCGTCCATGGTCGCCGCCGCGTCGTTCGCCACTCCCGTCGGTTGCAGGGAGACGGCGACCAGCCGCAGCCCGGCCGTCGCGGGCACGCAGGCCCGCAGCGGACGCGGCCGGCCGTCGAGCGGGACCTCCGGCCCGGTGCAGGCGGTGCGCAGCCCGGCGGCGTCCTCGAAGACCAGCCGTGGCACCACCGGGACCGGCCCCCGGCCGGCCAGCGTGGGAACGGCCTTGGCCGGCACGGTCAGGCCCTCGGCGGCGGAGCCGGGCGCGAGGCCCGCCCCCACGCTCACCCGCCCGCGGAGCAGCTCCCGCGCGTGGCGCATGTCGGCCGCGATGAGCTGGGGCGTGGCGTCGTCGCCGCCGCCCAGCGACTGGCCGACGACGACCGGGCCGTGCGCCACCGGGCTGACCGTCCCGCCGGCGGCCGCGCTCACCACCGCGCCCTGCCCGGCCACGGGCGGGGCGTCGAGCTCGAGGGCGACGTCGGTGCCGACCGCCAGATCGGCCTGGTCGTGCTGGGAGGCCCGCCAGGTGGCGTCGTAGGCGAGGCCGAAGGTGGCCGCGCCGCAGCCCAGCGCGATCAGCAGGCCGGCCGCGAAGGCCTGCCGCCGCCGGGCCGCCTGCACGGCGGCCAGCGGCAGGACGAGGCCGCGGGACCGGTCGGCCAGGTGTTCGGCGTAGCGCAGGACCGGCGGCAGCAGCCGCAGGGCGAGCGCGGCGCCCGCGGTCAGCAGCAGCGCCGGGGCGAGTACGCGGACCACGTCGGCCCGCGAGCCGGCGTCCGGGGGCTGGGCCCGCAGCTGCCACCAGCCGACCGCGGCCAGGGCGGCCAGCAGGACGTCGGCCCCCGACCGGGCCAGCAGCTCGCGGCGGCCCCGCCGGTCGCCGGCGCCGGCCGCCGGGCGGATCGCCAGGCCCACCAGCAGAGCGGCCAGCAGCAGCACCCCGGCCCCGACGGCCAGCAGCTGCGCCGGGGAGACGCCGGGATCGGCCGCCAGCCCGGCGCCGGACAGGGGCGGCAGGTGGGTGAGGAGGGCGTGCAGGCCCGACGAGGCCGGCACCGACAGGAGCGCGGCCACCGCGGCCAGTGCGACCGCCTCGACGGCCGCGACGACGGCGAACTGGCCGCGGCCGGTGCCCATGGCCGACAGGAGCGAGGCTTCCTCGGTACGAGCGGAGGCTGCCAGCCGGCCGGCCAGAGTGAGCGCGATGGCGGTGAGGATGACGCCGATCAGCGTCAGCGCGAGCACCGCGGCCGTCGTGAGGCGTTGCTGGGCGCGGGCGTCGGCCAGGGTCTGCGGCAGCGGGGAGGACACCCGCTCGATCTGCACCCGGTCGGCCAGAGCGCCCGAGAGCCGGCGGTCGGCCTCGCCCAGGGTGGACGCGATGGCGTTGAGGTCGCGGCTGTTCGGTGCGGACAGGTCGGGCCGGGCCACGATCTCCAGGCGATCGATGGCCGATCCACCGGCGAGCAGGGCGTCCAGGTCGACGATGAACGGGCCGTACGCCTGGATCTTGCGGGCCGAGGTGGCGTTCGGCGGATCGGCGTCGAACCCCTTGCCCTGCAACGGGTCGCGGTCCCAGCCGCCCTGCGGCAGCGGCCGGACGATCCCGGACACGGTCACCGTGACCGGCGCCGCCCCGTCCACACCGATCTCCTCGCCCAGGGTGACGCGGCTGCCGACGCTCAACCCGAGCAGCCGCGCGGTGCTCTCCAGCACGGCCGCCTGCCCCTTCTTCGGCCAGCCGCCCGTGACGAGCGAGGCCCGAGAGGCAAGATCTTCAATTCCCGAGAGGTACGCCTCCCGGTCGCCCCCGCCCGGCAACAGCCGCATCACCGACGACGCGCGGGCGGCCGTCGTCACCTCGAACGGGGCCACCGCCGAGACCAGCACCCGGCGCGTGTCGGCGGCCACCGAGGCGGCGTCGCCGGCCGCGATGGTGGCCGTGTAGGCGACGACCTCGGCCGCGGCCGGATCGTCGCGGACGGCCACTTCGAAGGCCCGGTCGGACGTACGGGTGACGAGCAGCGCACAGGTGCCGAGGAAGGTCGCCCCGATCGTGAGCACGGCGAGCAGCGACAGCAGGAGGGACCACTGGGCGCGGGCCCGGCGCAGGAGCAGGCTCAGCAAGGATCGGCCTCGACCCGGCCGTCGGCGATCCGGATGACCCGGTCGGCCAGCTCCATCATCACCGGGTCGTGGGTGGAGACCAGCGCCGTGACGCCCTCGGACTCCACCACGCCGCGCAGCAGCGCCATGACCGACAGCCCGGTCTCGGCGTCGAGCTGCCCGGTCGGCTCGTCGGCGATGAGCAGCCGCGGCGAGGCGGCCAGGGCGCGGGCGATGGCGACCCGCTGTTGCTGCCCGCCGGACAGCTCACCGGGCCGCTGCTTGGCGTGCCCGGCCAGCCCGACCAGGTCGAGCAGCAGGGCGACGCGGCGCTCGCGTTCGGCCCGCTCGGCGCCGGCCAGCCGCAGCGGCACGGCCACGTTCTCGGCGGCCGAGAGCACGGGAATCAAACCGAAGGTCTGGAAGACGTACGACACCCGCTCGCGCCGAAGGCGGGAAAGCCCGTCCTCGTCGAGCGAGCTGACGTCGACCCCGTCCACGGCGACCGACCCGGCGTCGGCCCGGTCGAGCCCGCCGATCACGTTGAGCAGCGTGGTCTTGCCGGACCCGGACCGCCCGACCAGCGCCACCATGGTCCCCGGCTCGACCTCGAACGACACGTCCCGCAGCGCGTGGACCGCGGCCGGCCCCTTGCCGAAGGTCCGCCGCACCCCTTCCACCCGCAACATCGGCGCGGTCATGCTGTGCCCACCTTTGCATGCCCTTCTGGCCCTCGCCTGCGATGCCGTCGTCCGGCGGCGGCTGAGTGCCGCTCGGTGCAGGCGGTCATGCGTCGGGCCGGATCGTGACGTGGTCGGGTTCGAGGGCCAGGCGCACCCGGCGGGTCAGCGCCAGCGCCTCCCGATAGTCCCGCGGCACCTGGATGCGCCCCGCCCGGTCCATCACCGCGTACTCCTCAGCGATCACATGGGTGCCCCCGTCGGCCGCGGTGGCCGTGCGGCGAAGCACCTCACTACTGGTCCGCCCGTCGCGGATGGCCACGGTCCGCTCGACCTGCCCGCTGACGGCGGCGTCGTGGGTCACGACGACGACGGTGACCCCGAGCTCCCGGTTGGCGTCGCGCAGAGCCCCGAACACCTCGGCCGACGTGGCGGTGTCGAGCTCACCGGTCGGCTCGTCGGCGAACAGCACCCGCGGCTCGTTGGCCAGCGCGGCCGCGATGGCCACCCGCTGCTGCTGCCCACCGGACAGCTGACCCGGCCGCCGTCCCGCGCAGTCGGCGATCCCGAGCATCCCGAGCAGGTCGGCGGCCCGCTTGCGGCGCACGGCCTTCGGCGTACGGGCGGCGGTCATGGGAAGGTCGACCATCTGCTCGGCCGTCAGATAGGGCACGAGGTTGCTGGCCGTCTGCTGCCGCACGAACCCGACGGTGTGCCGCCGATAACGCACCCGATCGGCCCGCGTCATGGAGAGCAGATCCCACTCACCCACCCTGGCGCTGCCCGCGGTGGGCGCGTCGATCCCGGCCAGGATCGACAGGAGCGTCGACTTCCCCGACCCCGAGGCTCCCACCACGGCGATCATCTCGCCACCGTTGACCACGAGGTCGAGCCCTTGAAGCGCCTGCACCTCGATGGGCCCGCTCTGATAGATGCGAACGAGACTCTCGCACACGATCAGCTCAGCCGCTGACAACGATGTCGGCGCCCCGGCGCCGCCCTCCCCGTGAAACACGAGCGCACGTTACCCCCGCCGGTCCACTGCCGGGGACCGGAGGCTCCAAAACCAGCGGCTACCAGCGCGAATGCCGCTCATTTACATGCTCAGGAAACGATCAGACCGAGCCCCGGCGACACATTGCCACGGGGAACGGCTCAAGGGCAGGCTTCAAAGGTAGATAGAATCTACGTAGATGCGATCTACCTATCGAAGGAGAGGCGCATGTTCGTCGGCCGGAACACTGAGCTGTCTCTCCTGGCGAGGAGGATCGACCATGTCACGCGGACCGGGACGGGGCTGGCCCTCGCGCTACGTGGCCGTCGCCAGGTCGGCAAGTCACGCCTCATCCAGGAGTTCTGTGATCGCGCCGGCATGCCCTACTTGTTCTTCACCGCGGTCAAAGGCGCCTCGATAACCGAGTCGACGAGTCAGTTCCTCACGGCACTGACCGAATCAGGTCTGCCGAACGATCACGCAGTGCTGCCGAGCACACCACCCGCGGGCGGCTGGGGCGACATGCTGCGCCTTCTCGCCGGTGCGCTTCCCGATCGGCCCTGTGTCGTCGTTCTCGACGAGTTGCCATGGCTGACCGAGCAGGACGAGACGTTCGACGGGCACCTCCAGGTCGTCTGGGACCGGCTGCTGTCGCACCGGCCGATCCTCCTGCTGCTCCTCGGCAGCGATCTGCACATGATGCGGCGCCTGACCGCGTACGACCGGCCTTTCTACGGCCGGGCCGACAATCTTGTCCTCGGCCCACTGAACCTGGCCGAGACGGCCACCGCCGCCGGCCTGGTGGGCTCCGACGCGATCGACGCCCACCTGATCACCGGCGGCCTGCCGGGTGTACTGCGGCGCTGGCCGGCCGGCACCCCGGCCGTCGAGCACCTTCGCGACGAACTCACTGACCCGGCCTCTCCCCTTTTCGCCGTGCCCGAACAGTCGCTCGCCTCGGAGTTCCCCAATCCCGACGTGGCCCGGCGCGTCATCGAGGCGGTCGGCGGCGATGCCCGCGCCTACACGAACATCGCCAACACCGCCGGCGGCCGCGACGGCGCGGTCCCCTCAGGAACGCTGTCGCCACTGCTGCGGCGACTCACCGAGGACAAACAGGCCCTGGCCGCCGACCACCCGCTGTCGACCAGCGGCGGCAAGCCGGCGCTGTACCGCGTCGCCGACAGCAACCTGCGCCTCTACCTCGCCATCCTCCGCGACGTCCACAACCTCACCCAGCGCGGCCGTCCGGACACCGGATTCGCCCTTTTCCAGACCCGGTGGACCAGCTGGCGCGGCCGAGCCGTCGAGCCACTGATCCGCGCCTCATTGGAGGAGGCCGCGCTCACCGGCGCCCTGCCCTGGCCGGAGACCCGGGTCGTCGGCGGCTGGTGGAACCGTCAGTTCAACCCGGAGATCGACCTGGTCGGCGCCGACCGCGCGCCCGTCGCCTCGCAGATCCACTTCTGCGGATCGCTGAAGTGGCTGGGCTCGCCGTTCGACACCCACGACCTGCACCGGTTGCGGGACGGCGCCGGCCAGATCCCCGGCTTCGACCCCGCGCACACCGGCTTGCTGGTGGTCACCCGCTCCGGCGCCGACCTGCCGGCCGGCGCCGTCGACCTCGTCTGGGGCCCCGACGACATCGTCGATGCATGGCGGACGTGACACCGCGGGTCGCCATGTCGGCGCCGGGAGCGGCGTGATGGTCAGGCTGCCGTCCAGGTGGCCCACCGCGAGGGCGGATCGCCCGCCGGGAAGCGGCGCGACGGTGGCCGACTGCGCCCGTTCGACGTCGCCGAGGTGCCGGCCGGTGGGAGCGTCCCAGCACCGCACTGTGTCCTCGTGACTCACCGCGACGACCCGCTCGGGTGCAGCGCCGCTGAGGTCGAGAGCGATCACCGGGGTCTCCGAGGACAGCGGCTCGCCGACCGCCTCGCCGCTGACCGCGTCCCAGCGAAACACCCCACCGGCATCGTCCGCCGCGACCAGAGCCGCACGCCGGCCGGACAGCGGCGCGAAGGCGAGCCGCACGACGAACCATCGGCCCACCGGCAGCGGTGAGCCGATCTGCCGGCCGGTGGTCACGTCATAGCGCACGACCTTCCGGTCCTCCCCGCCCGCGGCGAGAAGGACGGTGCCGTCCGCGAGTGTTGTCACGGCGACGGCCAGGATCGGGGACGTCGAGGCGGGAAGCGGCGGGTGGAACGCCTCACCGGTCTCCGCGTCGAGCAGATGGACGTGGCCGTCGGCCGCGCCGGCGGCGAAGAACCCCCGCCCGTCCGGCAGGGTCCCGGCCGCGACGTCCCCGACGGTCTCCCCGGCCGGGTTCACCAACGGTTCGCCGCCGCTCATGGCGTCGAACCGCAGGATGCCGTCCTCGACCCCGCTGGCCACGATGAGCTTGCCGGCCTCTGACCACACCGCGGCCAAACCGTTCCCGGACCGCACCGACACGGACGGGTCTCCCACCCGGTCGCCGGTGACCGCGTCCCAGCACCGGATCTCGTCGCGGCCGGAGGACACCAGGATCGCCGGACGCCCGCTGCCGCGCCCGGCCGGGACCGCGGTCAGCTGGTGCACCCCGGAGGGATGACCGGAGAGATCGTCACCGACCGGCGCACCGGACGTGTCCCAGAGGCGCAACCGGCCCCGCTCCTCGCCGGTGACGCCGAGCGGGCCCCGCGCGGACGGCACGATCGCGATCGCCGTCACCGGCCGGGTCGTCACCGGCAGAACCTCCGCGACCGGCTCCGGCCGGGACAGATCCCATCGCCACGGCGTGCCGCTCTGGTCCACCGAGAAGAGGGTCCGCCCGTCGGGGGTCGTCGCCAGCGCACCCTGGTTCCATCCGCTCGACCGGTGAGGCAGCGTGCGGACCGCCTCGCCGGTGTCCGTGTCCCAGAACCGGATCGGGCCCTCGAATTCCTGACCGATCACCAGATCGCGTCCATTCGGCGCAGTGGTCCAGCCCAGGGCGGTCACCGGCCGGCGGTGCCCGGCCAGGGGGGCGCCCGCCGGTTCCGCTGTCAGGGCGTCCCAGAGCTGGAGCACGCCGTCGTTGCCGCTCGTCGCCACCAGAACGCGGCCGTCGCGCGGGCGGTGCACGCCGATCGCCAGCAGCTTCCCCGTGGCCGCCGTCCATTGCCGGCCGACCGGCTCCCCGGTCACCGCATCCCACCGGGACACCGTGCCAGCGGCCGATCCGGCGACGATCAGGGCGGCATCCGACCGGGACACCGTGTCCGCGGCCGATTTGGCGACGATCAGGGCGGCGTCCCGCTCGGCCAGCAATGCCACCGGGCCGAGGCCACCGAGCGGCAGCCACTCCGACCCGGGCGCGCGCAACCGCTCACCCACCTCGTCGCCCGACTCGAGATCGAAGCGGCGGACGGCGGTGCCGTCGGCCCAGACCACGAGCCCGGGTCCGGGACCGGCCAGACCGAGGAAACCGGGCCGGCCCTTCGCCGCCACACGGAAGTCCCGGGCGGCGCCGGTGTCCGCGTCCCAGGAGCGGATCATGCCGTCGCCGCCGGCGCTGAGCACGATCCCGCTCCCGTCCGCCGCCCGGCCGCCGGCCACAGCGTGCACCGGCGACCGGTGAGCGATCGGCACCCGCACCACGCACACCTCCGAAGAACGGTCAGGCGGACTTCTCCAGGAGTTCGTCGGCCTGGCGTTGCAAGGTATCGCGATCGCCGACCTCGGCCGGGGGCAGGGCGTCGGGCAGCGTGTCCTCGACGAAGTGGACGCGCCGGTCGTACCAGCCGCGCACGCACCACGCGATCTGGAGCAGGCCGCTGACGAACACCAGCAGGGCCAGGCTGCGGCCCTCACCCGTGCCGAAGACGGAGCCGACGTTTCCGGCGAGCGCGCCGCCCGGGGCGAGCAGCGGCTCGACGTAGCGCTCGGCCAGTGGGCCGACGACGAGATAGCCGACCGGCATCGTCAGCATCATCAGCGTCAGGAAGACCGCGAGCACCCGGCCCTGAAGGTCGAAGCCCACCTTGTTCTGCACCACCGCGATCCAGTGCGACTCGGCCAGCACCTCGCCGAACGTCAGCAGGAACATGCCAACGACCGCCGTGGTGACGCTGCTTCCGGCGCCGATGATCGTCATGCCCAGGCTGGACACGCCCATGAAGACGATCATGCCGCTGGCCCGGCGGGCGGTGCCGCCCCACAGGGTCATGGCCAGCGCGCCGGCCAGGCCGCCGACGCCACCCGCGCTGAGCACGGCGCCCAGCGCCAGCGGCGAGTGCTCGATGAGCAGCAGCGGGGTGATGACGGCGAAGCCGAGGGTGTAGAGGACGTGGTCGACGACGAAGTAGCGCAGCACCGCGCGCAGGCCGGGACGGCGGCTGAGGTAGCGCCAGCCGGCCGCCATCTCGGCGCGGAACGGCTCCTCGCGCCGCCGCCACAGCCGGTCGGGGAAGCGCACCCAGAGCAGGGTGAGCACGCCGGTGAGGAAAGAGGCGACGTCGATGAGCAGTACGCCGGTGAGCCCGACCACGCCGAACAGGGCCGCGCCGATCATCGGGGCGAACGTGGTGCCGGCCGCGACGCCGAGCTGCGTGATGCCGACGGCGTGGCCCAGGTAGCGCTTGGGCACCAGCTGCGCGACGGCGGCCAGGTAGGCCGGGCGCTGGAAGGCTCCGGCCAACGACGTGACGGAGACGGCCAGATAGAGATGCCATTCGTGGACGGTGCCCACGAACATCACGGCCACGACGGCGGCCATGGCCAGGGCGGCGGCGAGGTCGCTGGCCAGCATCACGCGGCGGCGGTCCCACCGGTCGGCCACGGCCCCGGCCAGCGGGCCGGCCAGGATGCCGGGCAGCAGGCCGATCGCGCTCAGCACGGCGAACTGGGTGAGCGAGCCGGTCCGCTGGTAGACCCAGATGCTCAGGACGAGCGAGCTGAGCCCGCTGCCGACCAGCGACACGAACTGACCGAGCGCGACGATCCCGAACCGCTTCACGCTCGGCTCGGCGGCCTTCGCCCGGGGCTGTGGCTCCTCGCCGCCGCCCTTCTCGCCGATGCCGGTCAGGACGGCGGCCAGTTCCTCGGCGTGCGACTTGATGAAGAAGTGGCCGGCGTTCGGGAGCACCTTGAGGTCCACATCGGACGCGAAGTGCTCCCACTCGTGATAGCGCTCCTGATAATGGTCGGTGACCCGGTCGCGCTCGCCGATCACGCTCACCACCGGCGCCTTCAGCAGCGGGGCGGGCGTGCTGCGGTAGGCCGCGGTGAAGTACTCCTCGGCGTCCCGCTCGTCGTGCTTGACGTTGCGGACCACGAAGGCCTGCTCGGCCGGGTCGTCGACGTCGGTGAAACCGCCGCGCCCGCGCAGATATTCGATGTACTCCCGCTTCGAGCCCATCCGCTGCAACCGGGTGAACCAGTCGAGGACCGGACCGGTCAGCCGGGCCGTCGGCAGCCCGGCGCCGAGGCCCACGCCGGCCAGGTCGAGCCCGGCCGCCTCGGCCTGCCGGGCGATCTCGACGGTGATGGCGACGCTGAGGCAGTGCCCGTAGAGCACGAGCGGCCCGCTCAGGTTCTTCATCTCGGCCACCACCCGCTCGGCCACCCGGGCCGCCGATTCGAGGGGCTCGAACGGCCGGTTGCGGTCGTGGCCCGGCAGTTCCACGGCGTGCAGCGCCCACTCCGGGGGCAGCACGTCGGCCAGGGGCTGATAGGCGATGGCGCTGCCACCCGAGTACGGCACGGCGACCACGGTCCGGCCGCCCGGTGAGGCGTCGTGCCCCGTGAGCCGGTAGAGCAGCGGCCGCCCCTCGCCCTCGGCCGTGACCGCGCCGTGCCGCTCGTCGAGGAGAGCGGCCAGGCTCCGTACCGTCGGGTGTTGATAGAGGTCGACCAGAGCGGGCGCCGGATCGACGCGCCGCACCAGCTTGACCGCCGCGAAGGAGTCACCGCCCACGGCGAAGAAGTTGTCGTCGATCCCGAGCTCGTCCAGCCCGAGCGTCTCCCGCCAGGCCGCCGCGAGCCGCTTCTCGGTCGCGGTCCGGGGCGCGGCCGGCCGGCGCGTGGGGTCCTCGGCCGGCGCCGGCAGCTTTCCCCGGTCGATCTTCCCGTTCGGGCTCAGCGGCAGCGCGTCGAGGAAGACGATCCGGGCCGGCACCATGTGCGTGGGCAGCCCGGTGGCCAGCGCGTCCCGCACGCTCTGCTCGGTGATGCCGGCCGTCCGCCGCACCACGTAGCCGACGAGCTGGGTCAGGCCGGAGGCGCCGGGATGCACCTGCGCCGCGCAGGAGGCCACCCCCGGCAGCGCGCCCAGGGCCGCCTCCACCTCGCCCAGCTCCACCCGGTAACCGTTGATCTTGACCTGGTCGTCCAGGCGGCCCAGGAAGTCGATCAGGCCGTCGCGGTGGTAGCGGGCGGCGTCGCCCGACCGGTACATGCGGGCGTCCCCGCCCGCGAACGGGTCGGGCACGAAGCGCTCGGCGGTCAGCTCGGGCCGGTCGAAATAGCCGGTGGCCACGGCCAGGCCGCCCAGGTAGAGCTCACCCACGACGCCGGGCGGCACCGGCTGGCGGTGCTCGTCGAGGACGTACACCCGGCAGTTGGGAAACGGCCGCCCGATCGGCAGCGGCGCCTCGGCCGGGAGCCGCGAGACGTCGCCCTCGAAGAAGGTGCTGTCGGCCGTCGCCTCGGTGACGCCGTAGGCGTTGACGACCCGCCCGGCCAGCGCCCGCGCCCGCCGGAACTCGCCCACGTGCCACTTCTCGCCGCCGCAGATCAGCAGCCGCACGAAGCTCAGGTCGGCCCCGGTGTCCTCGACGTGGTCGAGGAGCATGCGCAGCACGGCCGGCACGATCTCGGTGCACTCGACCCGCTCGGTGCGCATCAGATCGTAGAAGGCGGCCGGGTCGAGCAGCGTCTCGCGGGGGACGACCACGAGCCGTCCGCCGGTGCACAGGGCCCGGAACGTCTCGCAGACGAACATGTCGAACGAGAAGCTGGCCTGCTGCTGATACGTCCACTCCGGACTGAGATCGTAGGCGCGCTGCCACATCCGCACGGCGTGCACGAGATTGCCGTGGCTGACGACGACTCCCTTGGCCCGCCCGGTCGAACCCGAGGTGTACATGACGTAGGCCGGGTCCCCGGCCTGGTTGACGAGCGGCGGGTCATTGTCCGGGAATTCGGTCGTACGCCTCGGGTCCAGCACCTCGACGCCGTCGCTTTCGCCCCGCGTGATCAGGATGCGCGACCGGCTGTCGCCGAGCATGTAGCGCAGCCGGTCCCCGGGATAGGCCGGATCGAGGGGAACATAGGCGGCGCCCGCCTTGAGCACGCCCCACATGGCGACGAACAGCTCGATGCCCCGGTCGAGGCAGATGGCCACGCGGTCGCCCGGCTTCACCCCGCGCGAGCGCAGCGCCCAGGCCAGCCGGTTGGCGCGGGCGTTGAGCTCGCGATAGTCGATCGTGTCGCCGAGGTGGGTCAGGGCCGGCGCGCCCGGGGTGGTGGCCGCGATGTGCTCGAGGAACTGCTGGACCGCGACCTCGCCGGTCAGCGCGAACGCGGTGTCGTTCCACCGCCGCAGGATCAGGTCGCGCTCGTCCTCGCCCAGCATCGGCAGCCGGGAGACGGCGGTCTGTTCGTCGCGGCAGCCGGCGCCGACCAGCGCGAGCAGGTGCCGGGTGAGCGCCTCGATCCGCTCGGGGTCGTAGAGCTCGGTGGCGTAGTCGACGTTCAGCGTCGCGCCGTCGGCCGACAGATCCAGCCCGATCGTCAGATGGTCCATGGTCGTGCGGGGACCGGCGTCGCCCACATAGCGCAGCTCGGTGTCTCCCGGCGGCGTGTTGTGCACGATGAGGACCACCGGCCCGAGACCGTTGCCCCCGTCGAGGTTGCGCCGTCCCGCCGCGGCGAGGATGTCGGGGAACGCGACGTCCTGGTGGTCGAGGTCGGCGGCGACCGCGTCGCCCGTACGCCCGAGCAGCTTCCCGAAGCTCAGCTCGCCCTCGACCGCGCCCCGCACCGGGATCACGTTGATGGCCATGCCGATGTGGCTCTCCAGCGCGGGCGCGGTCCGCCCGGCCACGGTGGCCAGCACGGTCACGTCCTGCTTGCCGGTGTAGCGGTACAGCAACGTCTGAAGCCCTGAGAGCAGCAGCACGAACAGGCTCGACTTCTGCTCGCGCGCGAAGCTCCGCCACCCTTCCAGCTCGCCCGGCTCGATCCGCCGCGAGAGGCGCGCCGCGGTGTAGACCGGGGTCCGCGGTCGCGCCCGGTCGGTCGGCAGCTCGGCGCTGAGGTCCACCCCGTCGAGCCGCTCGCGCCAGTAGCCGCTCTCCGCAAGCCTTGCCGGCGGCTCCGGCAGCGGTGTCGCCTTTCCGGCCGGGGTCTCCCCCGCGCGCAGCGCCCGGTAGATCTCGGCCAGCTCGGCCCCGAACAATCCCGCCGACCATCCATCGAAGACCAGGTGGTGTACGACCAGCAGGAGCTCCTCGCCCCGCACAAGCACCTTGGCCAGCGGGGCGACCTCCAGGTCGAACGGCTCCGCGTCGTCCTCGGCCACCGGGATGGTGACGCCGTCGGAGAAGACGAAGTGCGGATCGTCGCCGATCGTCGTGACGCGGGCCCGCAGCATCGGGTGGCGGCGGGCCATCTCGTCGAGGGCCGGCCGCAGCAGGTCCACCCGCACGGGCTCGCCGAACCGGTACCGGATCCTGAGTGTGTGAACGGCCCGGTCGGCGCTGATCTGCTCGGCGACCCAGAACTCCCGCTGCAACGGCGTCAACGGCAACGGCACGGTCTCGTCCCAGACCCCGGGCTCCGTTCTCCGGGCGGCGGTTCCCTCCTTGGCCGCGGCGGTCAGCGCGGTCAGCGTGGGTGCGGCGTAGAACTCCCGAAGCGTCAGCGCGACACCGAACTCCCGGTGCAGCGCGCTGAGCAGACGTACGGCGACCAGCGAATCGCCACCCGCCGCGAAGAAGTCGTCAGCGTCACCGGGAAGCAGGCGCCGCCACAGCCCGGCCACGCCCTCCCGCGCGCCATCCGGGGCCGGATTCGCGGCGGCCAGGGCCTCGCGGTCGGTCTTGCCCTGCGGCGTGCGGGGAAACGCCGCGTGCGGGACGAACGCCGCCGGGACGAGATGCGGGGGAAGTTCAGCCGAAAGCCTTTCCCGTACGGAGGAGACGTCGTCCCCGGTCGTGAGAAGGTGGGCCACGAGACGGTCGCCGTCGCCCAGCACCACGGCGTCGGTCACGTCCGGCAGGCGGCGCAGGACGGCCTCGACCTCGCCCGGCTCCACCCGGAATCCGCGGATCTTCAGCTGCTGGTCGAAGCGGCCCAGATATTCGAGCTGCCCGCCGGCGCCGCGCCGCACCCGGTCGCCGGTGCGATATTCGCCGTCCGGGAAGCGCTCGGCCGTCAGCTCCGGCCGGTTCAGATAGCCGGTGGCGACGAACGGCCCGCCGATGTGCAGCTCGCCTTCCTCCGCCGGGACGCCGTCCGGACCGAGCACCCGGCACCGCACGCCGTTCAGCGGATGACCGATCGGCACCGGGCCGTCACCTGTCCACTCGCTGAGGTCAGCCACGGTGACCACGACTGTCGTCTCGGTCGGCCCGTAGGTGTTGAGCAGCCGCACGCTGTCACCGGCCGTGCGCTGCCATTCCCGCACGGCCGACACCGACACGGCCTCGCCACCGATGATGACCGTGCGAACCGTGGACGGAAGCGGGGCTTCTCCGCGGCTCAGCGCGCCGAGCACTTCCAGCCAGTACGAGGTGGGCAGGTCGACCACCGTGATGTCCAGCTCGGCGCAGCGCCGCAGAAAGAGATCGGGCCGGCTGATCATCTCGTCGTCCCGGACCACCACGGTCGCCCCCGCCGTGAGCGGCACGAAGATCTCCTCGACGCTGGCGTCGAAGCTGATCGGCGCGAAGTGCAGCCACCGGTCCTCCTCGGTGACCCCGTATCGCTCCCCCGCCCCCGCACAGAAGCTCGCGAGCGCCCGCCGGGGCACCAGCACCGCTTTGGGCCGCCCGGTGGACCCCGACGTGAAGATCGCGTAGGCCGGTGCCTCCCCCGGCCCCGCACCGAGCAGTGGCCCTTCATCGCCGCCCGGAACCGAACGGTCCGGGGTCGAGCCGATCACGCCGGCGGCGAACGGGAACGGCACCGTGGGTGAGTCGGTGCCGAGGACCGGGGTTCCCAGGATCAGGCGTGGGGCCGCGTCCTCGACCATGGCGGCCAGGCGGGACTGTGGATATGACGGGTCCAGCGGGACGTAGCCGGCACCGGCGGACAGGATGCCGAGCATGGCGATGACGGCGTCGCGGCCCCGCGGAAGGGACAGGCCGACCAGGTCGCCCTCGACCACGCCCGACTCGCGCAGCCGCGCCGCGACGCCGGTGGCCCGGGCGACCAGTTCGGCGTAGCTGAGGGAGCCCGCGCCGTCGGTGAGGGCGGGAGCCTCGGGGCGGCGGCGGGCCTGGGCGGCGATGAGCGTGAGCGAATCCGGCGCGGCGATGGGCGCGATCGGGTCCGGCGCGAGGGGTGGCGGGTCGACAAAAGGCATGCGCGCCACCCTCGGAAACAAAGTGGACGGCCGAACCAACGCCGGATGAGCACATCTTTAATTCGGCTGACCTGGGACCGTTTCGGCGGCGCGCAACGATTCGCCTGCTCACCGGCGGCGTAATACCTATAGGTAATGGGCGGTTCCTAATTTGATTAGTGAACACATGAGGAAGTGTCAATGGGATCAGCCGTCGACGGGAAAGGACGTGTGACGATGCACCGCATGCGTTTTGCCACCTCGATCGTCGAACTCATCGGAAACACGCCGTTGGTACAGGTGCGGCGGGTCGCCGCCCACGTCGCGCCCACGGTGCTGGCCAAGGTCGAATATCTGAACCCGGGTGGGTCGGTGAAGGACCGGGTCGCGATCCGGATGATCGAGGCGGCCGAGCGGGACGGGCGGCTGCGGCCGGGCGGCACGATCGTCGAGCCGACGTCCGGCAACACCGGGGCCGGGCTGGCCCTGGCCGCGCACGGCAAGGGGTACCGCTGCGTCTTCGTCTGCCCGGACCGGGTCAGCCAGGACAAGCGGGACGTCCTCAAGGCGTACGGGGCCGAGGTCGTGATCTGCCCTTCGACCGTTCCCCGCGAGCACCCGGACTCGTACCACTCGGTCAGCGACCGCCTCGTCGCCGAGATCGACGGGGCCTGGAAGCCCGACCAGTACACCAACCCGGACGGGCCGGCCAGCCACGCCGCCACCACCGGGCCGGAGATCTGGCGGGACACCGACGGGCGGGTGACCCACTTCGTCACCGGGCTAGGCACCGGCGGGACGCTCAACGGCACCGGCCGCTTCCTCAAGCGGATGGGGCCCGTGCGGGTGATCGGCGCCGCGCCCGAGGGCTCCGTCTACACCGGCGGGAACGGGCAGGGCTATCTGGTCGAGGGCATCGGACAGGACTTCTTCCCGCTCACCCACGACCCGGCGGTGCCCGACGAGATCATCGCGGTGTCCGACGACGAGACGTTCGCCATGACCCGGCGGCTCGCCCGCGACGAGGGGCTGCTGGTCGGCGGGTCGAGCGGGGCGGCCATGGTGGCCGCCCTGCGGGTGGCCGAGCGGCTCGGCCCGGAGGACGTCGTGGTCGTGCTCCTGCCCGACGGCGGCCGGGGCTATCTCACCAAGGTTTTCAACGACGACTGGATGACCGTCCACGGGTTCGACGTGCCCCGGCACGCCGTCACCGCGGCCTGACCACCACCGGAGACACCGCACCATGCCGATGAGTGACGATTTCGACCAGCGCCTGCGGGCCGTGCTGCCGTCCGTGGCCGAACGGTTCGGAACGCCGTTCTACCTGTACGACGCGGCGGGCATCGACGAGACGGCCGCGACCTTCAACGAGGCCTTCGCCGGAATGGACTGCCGCGAGTACTTCGCGGTCAAGGCGCTGCCCAATCCCGCCGTTCTCAGCCGGCTGGCGGCGCACGGTTTCGGTTTCGATTGCAGCTCGCTGCCGGAGATCGAGCTGGCCCGGGGAAAGGGCGAGCTCTTCTTCACGTCGAACAACACCACCACGGCCGAGTTGCTCATGGCGCTGGAGGCCGGCGCCTTCGTCACGGTCGACGACGAGGCCGTGCTCGACAAGCTGATCGCCGCGAACGCCGTGCCGGACAGGCTCGGCTTCCGGATCAACCCGGGCCCGCTCGCGCCCGACTTCGACGCCAAGCTCTTCGGCCATCCCCAGGCGGCGAAGTTCGGCATCCCCGTCGAACGGCTGGCCCCGGTCGTCGCCAGAGCCGCACACCACGGCGTACGGGCGGTCGGGCTGCACATGATGATCGCGGCCAACTTCCGTACGCCGGAACCCACGCTCTTCGCCCTTGATCTGCTCACCGCGCAGGCGCTGCGGCTCGGCGTCGAGGTCGCGCTCCTCAACGTCGGCGGCGGCATGGGCATCCCCTACCGGCCGGGCGAGGCGCCCCTCGACCTCACCGCCCTGGCCGCCGCCGTGCGGGGCCGCGTGGACGCCTGGCCGGCCGGCTTCCGGCCCCGGATCTGCTTCGAGAACGGCCGCTACATGACCGGGCCGCACGGCGTGCTGGTGACCCGGGTGGTCAACCGCATGTCGAAGTACCGCGAAGTGGTCGGCGTCGACAGCACCGTCAACGCGCTGCTGCGGTCGGTCGTCTACGACGGCGTCTACCACCACGTGACCGCGCCCTTCGCCGCGAGCGACCGGGCCGAAACGGTCGACGTTGTCGGCTCGCTGTGCACGAACATCGACCGTTTGGCTGTCCAACGTGAACTGCCCGATGTGGCAGAGGGCGACCTGCTGATCGTCCACGACACGGGGGCCCACGCGCACGCGATGGCGTCGGTCTACAACGGCCGGCTGAGGCCGAAAGAGCTGCTCCTGCACGCCGACGGCACGGTCGAGCTGATCCGCCGGGCCGAGACGGACGACGACTACTTCGCGACGCTGCGCTTCGCGCCGGAGACGCTGAGGCCGGCGGTTCACGCCATGAGGTGACACCCGATCGGGTGACGGTCTCGACAGGGACGACCGCTTGCTGTCCGTCAGTACTGGGGCGACAAGCAGTCCGACCCTGGAGGGCACGCTCATGCAGACCGTCTCGACGCGGGCGGGCGCGTTGCTGGCCGGCACCCTGCTGCCGGTCGCCGGGTCCCTCGCGGCCGGTGCCGCCCTCGCCGGCGACGGCGACGGCGGCTTCAACGTGGCGGCCGGTGCCGCCACCGGTCTCCTCCTCGCCGCCGTCGCCCTCCTTGTTCTCCGTCCGCGGACGGAGGAGGCGGAGGCCGACCCGGAGGTCGCCGAGTTCCACGGGAGGCGGCCCGAGCCGGGCGCCACCGTCCGGGTCCGGGCCCATTTCGGACCGGCCGGCGGCTACGTCGAGCACGACGGCCTGCTCCTGTGGGCCACCGCCGCGCCGGACGCCGGCGAGCTGGCGCCGGGCACGCTCTGCCGGGTCGAGACGGCCGCCGGCGAGCTGACGGTGACGAAGGCATGACCTCTCCCGCCGCCGGCTTCCCGCCCGTGCAGAGCAGCAAGAGCCGCCTGCTCATCACGCTCGTGGTCGACACGTCGTCGTCGATGGCCCGCGACGACGCCATCGGGCAGCTCAACGAGGCGCTGCGGTCCTGGCGCGAGAGCGTGCACGCCGACAACCACCTGCGGCACATCAGCGAGATCGCCGTCGTCACCTTCGGGGCCGGAGGCGTACGCGTCGTCGACCCCACCGGGCACGAGCGGGGCGGCGAGCCCTACGCGCCGATCACCCGCTTCCAGCCGCCGACGCTGCGGGCCGGTGGCTTCTCGCCGATGGTGGCCGGCATCAAGCAGGGCCTGCAGATCATGGACCAGCGGCGGCAGGCCCTGGCCCGCGAGGGCATCCAGATGGCGTACACCCCCCTGGTCTTCCTGCTGACCGACGGCGCGCCCTCCGACGAGCGGGGCAAGCCGTGCGAGCTGTGGCGCAACCTGGCCCCGGAGCTGCGCCGGCAGGAGCAGGAGCAGGGCCTGATGTTCTTCGCCTTCGGGGTGCGCGGCGCCGACGCCAAGGTGTTGCAGGCGCTCGCCCCGGACAAGAACTACCAGGCCGACGGCACCGACTTCGCGTCGGTGCTGGGCGCGGTGCGGCAGAGCATCGACCGGGTCGTGCGCAGCACCGAGGGTGTGCGCACCGAGGAGATGACGGCCCGGCTCAAGAAGCGCAAGTCGGCCATGGACTGGATCACCGACCACGCGCGGGGTGAGGCCTGATGGCCGGCTGGCGGGTGGTGCCGGTGTCGGTGACCGGGCCCGAGCATCTGCGGCACGGCGCCGGCAACCAGGACGCGTTCGCCTGGCGCGCCGACGGCGACCGGCTGGTGCTCGCCGTCGCCGACGGGGCGGGTTCGGCCGGCCGGTCGGCGACCGGCGCCCGTCTCGCCGTCGACGCCGCGTGTGACGCCGTGGAGGTCCTCGGGACCATCGACGCGGACCACGCCAGGCGTTACGCGGGGCGGGTGCTGGGCCTGTTCGACCGCCGCCTGGCCCGGCTCGGGGGCGAGCGCCGCGACTACGCCACGACGCTCATCGCGGTCGTCGCGCGCCCGCCGGCGTACGTCTTCCTCGCCGTCGGCGACAGCTTCCTGATCGTCGAGCACCGCGACGGCGGCGCGCATCTGCTCGTGCCGCCCGACAACGGCGATTCGCGGGGCAGCACGGTCTTCCTCACCTCGGACGGCCGGATGCCGTCGGTGCGCTGCGGGCTGATCGACGATCCGGAGATCACCGGGCTCGCCCTGTGCAGCGACGGGGTGCTCGACGCCGTGCTGGGCGCCGGCCACGACGCCCTGGGCCGGCCCGCGTTGCGGGCGCCGGCCGACTTCACGGCCTATCTGCACATGTTCGCCGATCCCGCCGCCCGCCCGGCCGACCTGGCCGAGCGCCTGCGGTCGCCCGACTTCACCGCCACCTCGGCCGACGACAAGACGATGGTGCTGGCGGTGCGCGGATGACCCTCTACATCGAGCCCGGCCGGCCCATCAACCTGGGCCCGCTCGTGCCGCTGGGCGAGGGCGGCCAGGGCGTGGTGCTGGGCCTGCCGGACCAGCCCGGTGTCTGCTTCAAGTTCTTCCTCGACCCGTCCGAGGACCTCGACCGCCGGGTCAACGGCCTGCTCAAGCAGCGGCCCACCGAGTGGCCGGACAGCGGCGAGCAGGTCATCGCCTGGCCGAAGTGGCCGCTGCGGGACGAGACCGGCCGGATCCGCTCGGTGGTGCTCCCCCGTTTCGACGGCGCCTCCCTCTACGCGCTGTTCGACGCCGACCAGCGGCTGGAGTTCCTGGACCGGCCGACCTGGGCCACCTGCCTGCAGGCGGCGATCCGGATCAGCTCGATCTACCGGCAGCTGCACCGGGTCAACGTGGTGATCGGCGACGTCAGCCCGAACAACCTGATCGTCGACCGGGCGGGGCGGATCGCGCTCATCGACTGCGACAGCGTGCAGTTCGTCGACGACTGGTCCCGCGAGGTCTTCCCGGCCGACGTGGCCACCCGCGAGTACTGCTCGCCCGAGGCCCTGCGCAGCCCGATCCGCCATCTCGCACCGTCGCACGACCTGTTCGGCATGGCGATCCTGCTCTGCCAGCTGCTGATGGACGGCGACCACCCGTTCGAGGGCCGGCCGTTGCGCGGTCCCGACCGCGGCGTCGAGGGCAACATCCGCGAGGGCACCAGCGCCCTGTTCACCCCGGAGCGGCTGGTGCCGGTGGCCGGCCGGCTCGACCTGCGGGTGCTGCCCGAGGTCGTACGCCAGCTCGCCTTCCGGGCCCTCGGCCAGGGCCACGCCCAGCCCCACGTCCGGCCGACCGCCGCCGAGTGGGAACGGGTGCTGCGCGGCGTCCTCAACGACCTGCTCGGCTGCCCCCGCAACCCCCACCACTTCTTCCCGGCCGCGATCGGGTCGTGCCCGTGGTGCGCCCGGTACGACGCCCACATCGCCGACCACTTCCCGCGGAGGCCCCGATGACCGTGCTCGACGTGGCCGAGACGCATCCGGCCTGCACGGTCCTGGGACCGGGCAGCCGTTACGTGGTCTGGGTGCAGGGCTGCGGCATCGGCTGCGCGGAATGCGTGAGCCCGCAGTGGATCCCGTTCGACCACACCCGCGCCCGCGACGTGGCCGGGCTGGCCGCCGAGATCGCCGAGCGGGCCGCCGACGGCCTGACCATCAGCGGCGGCGAGCCGTTCGCCCAGGCCGGCGCGGTGGCCGAGCTGGTGGCGGCGGTCCGCTCTCGCCGCGACCTGTCGGTGATGAGCTACACCGGCTACACGCTGGAGCATCTGCGCGCGCACGGCACACCCGGCCAGCACCGGCTGCTGTCCCAGCTCGACCTGCTGGTGGATGGGCCGTTCCTGGCCCACCGGCAGGCGGCGCTGCGCTGGCGCGGCTCGGCCAACCAGCGCCTGCACTTCCTCACCGACCGGCACGCCGCCCTGCGCGGCGCCGCGGACCTCAGCGCCGGCCTCCAGATCGAGGTCGGCGCCGACGAGACCGTGCGCTGGCTCGGCGTGCCACCCGTACCGGGCTTCCGGCAGTGGATCGAGAACCGGCTCGACCTCGAGCCCCTTGAGCAGGAGCGAAACCTATGAGCGGATCCCCGAAGTACCAGACCGTGTCGAGCGGCGAGATCCGCCGGCGTCAGGCCGAGGAAGCGCGCAGGCGCCGCGAGGAGCAGCGCAAGGAGAAGGAGCGGCAGCGGCTGGCGGCGGCCCTGGAACGGGCCCGGACGCTGGCCCTGCGGCGGGCCGAGGAGGTGGCCGAGCGGGCCGCCGCGCTGCGCCGCGAGGCGGACGCGGCCGGCCTGGCCGGCGACCAGACCGCCGGGAACCGGCTGGAGCAGGCTCGCGAACAGATCCGCTCGGCCACCGACCGGGCCGCGGTCGCCGCCGCGGCCGGCGTCGCCGAGGAGGTCGAGCGCTCGCTCGTCGGCCTCCGCCAGCAGATCGACGACCACCAGCGGGAGCAGGCGCGGGAGCGGGTGGAGGCGGTGGCCGCGCAGCTCGCCGGCATCCCGGCCGACGTCCGGGCCCGCTACGACCGCGACGGCGCCGAGGAGTGCGAGGAGTTGCTCGGCACCGCCCGCCGCTACGCCGGCCAGGCGCCCGCCAGGTCCGACGCCCGGGCCGAGACCGCGGCCCAGGCCGTGCGGGAGCACCTCGACAAGGTCCTCACCCGCCGGGCCGAGGACGAGGCGCGCACCACGGCCGCGCGGGAGGCCGCCGAGGAGGTCTACCACCGCTTCGCCGAGCTGCGGGCCGACGCCGAGCAGGCGCGGGTGCCGCTGCCGGACTCCGATGGCATCAACGCGCGGCTGCACGACATGGCCACCGCCGTCCGCGAGGGCGACCCGGGCCGGGTGCTGGCCGCCCTGCCCGAGCTGACCGGCCTGGTCGACCGGGCCGAGGCCGCTCTCGACGGGCACATCGACCGGGTCATCGAGCGCCGGGAGCTGCTCAACTCGATCATCCAGGCGCTGCCCGAGGCCGGCTTCTCGGTCGACCGCGACAGCTTCGTCCAGCGCGACGACGGCGCGATGGAGCTGCGGGCCGGGAGCACCGACGGTCAGCAGTTCGCGGTGCTGCTGCGCGACGGCGCCGACAACGCCACCGAGGTGCTCTACAGCACCGACACGATGCACGAGGCGGTCGTGGCCGGCGACGGCAAGGCCGGTGAGTGCGGATCGCTGCTGTCGGTCATCGACCGGCTCAGCGAGCGGACCCGCCGCGAGGGCTTCGAGCCCGGAACGGTCCAGTGGGACGACGAGGACGGCGACCAGCCGCCGCCCGCCGCCTCCGTCCGGTCGAGCCGGCCGAGCGGGCGGGCGGCCGGATGAGGAGTGACACGCCCCGGGTGGCGGCCTGGCTGGTCCGGGCCTTCCACGAGCTGCAGCGCGGCCGGCACCTGCTCGTGCACGGCCACGTGGACGAGCTGGTCCGCTGGGATCACGAGTACCTGCCGCTGGCCGAGGTTCTCGCCGAGTTCCTGGCCGGGGCCGGCTTCGAGATCGTCGGCCGGCACAGCCTGGTCGACGGCCTCACCTATCACGACGACAACGCCCGGATGCTGGCCGAGCGGGCCGGCCGCACCGCGCCGTCCGCACTGCCGGCCCAGCCCTCAGCCCTCCCCGCCCAGCCAGCCCAGCAGGAGCGCCCGAACGGAAACTGGGCGCCGTTCGATCAGTCGAGCCGCCGTTCCAGCCGGCTCGCGCAGTCCGAGGCGAGCACCCGCGAGGCGCTCGGCAACGCTCAATCGGCCCGCCCCCGCACCACCACCGAGGCCCTGATCACCATCCGGCAGCTGATGACCCAGCGGCGCACCCCCAGCGCCATCATCGTGGACGCGGCCGACCTGGTCGTCGGTGACGAGGCCCAGCCGGACGAGCGGCGGGCGGTCAACATCGCCCACGTCCGCCGGATGCTCGGCGACGCGGCCCGCACCGACGTGCTGGCCGGCGGCCAGCCGCTGCGCAACACGCTGGTCTTCGTCTGCCGCGAGATCGGCTCGCTGCCGGAGTGGCTGCGCGAGAGCCCCGACGTGGCCACCGTGCTGGCCGAGCTGCCCAGCGCCCAGGAGCGCGAGGACCTGCTCCAGCGCCAGATAAACGACTTCCACGGCGCGGCCGGCGCCGGGCCCGACTCGCTGCGGCAGGCGGTCACGACGCTGGTCACGCTGACCGACGGCATGGGCGTACGGGACATCCAGGCGCTCCAGGTGACCTCGCGGATCACCGAGATCGGGCCCAACTCGCCGCGCAAACTCGTTGCCCGGCACCGGTTCGGCGTCCGCGACGACCCGTGGGAGCACCTGGACATGGAACGGGTCCGCGACGCCGAGCGTGCCCTCAACGCCCGGGTCATGGGCCAGCCCACGGCCGTCCGGGCCGTCTCCGACGCCCTGGTCAACGCGCGGGTCGGCATCGACTTCGTGGCCGGTGACGCCGACGTCGGCAGCCGTCCCAAGGGCGTGTTCTTCTTCGTGGGCCCGACCGGCGTGGGCAAGACCGAGCTGGCCAAGGCCGTGGCCGAGCTGGTCTTCGACGACGAGACGGCGCTGCGCCGGTTCGACATGAGCGAGTTCAGCCAGGAGCACACGAGCGAGCGGCTCACCGGCGCCCCGCCCGGCTTCATCGGGCACGAGCAGGGCGGCGTGCTGACCAACTGGATGCTGGAGCGGCCGTTCAGCGTCATCCTGTTCGACGAGATCGAGAAGGCCCACCCGAAGATCTTCGACAAGTTCCTCCAGATCATCGACGACGGCCGGCTCACCGACGGGCAGGGCCGCACCGCGTACTTCTCGCACTCGATCGTCATCTTCACCTCCAATGTGGGCGCCTCCACGCTCCAGCCGGCCCACCCGGGCGCGCCGCCCGGCTACGAGTTCATCCGGCGGCACTTCACCGACGAGGTGAGCCGGTTCTTCACCCAGGATCTGGGCCGGCCCGAGCTGCTGGGCCGGCTCGGCAGCGGCGTCGTCGTCTTCGACATCCTGCGCGAGCAGGTGATCCGCAGCATCGCCGGCAAGTTCCTGGAGCAGATCATCGTGTCGGCCCGGGCCCGCGGCTTCGAGCTGATCCTCGACCGGGAGGCGATCGACCGGGCCGTCGTCGAGCAGGTCATGGTGTCCGGGGCCGACCTGGGCGCCCGGCCGATCCGCGATCCGTTGCTGGAGCAGTGGATCCGCGTCCCGCTGAACCGCTGGATCATGGCCAACCAGCCGCCGCCGGGCACCCGGATCCTGATCCACCGCACGGCCTCCTCGCCGCCGTTCGGCGTCATGACCTATCCCGGGCACGGCGGTGACGCCGGATGAGCACCGACGCCGCGCCCCGCTCGATGGACGAGCTGCTCACCGAGGTCACCGCCCTGGAGACCCTCGAGGAGCTCTCGCGGGAGCAGTTCGAGAGGTACGTCGAGGCGGAGGCGACCCTGGAGCAGGGGCTGCTGGCAGAGGCCACGCGACTGCTGCTGGCCGTCGAGCACGACCGGTCGGTGCAGGTGCTCGACATGGTCACCGAGCTCAACCAGACCCTGCGCCGGATCGCCGCCCGCGAGGCGTCCCGCCCCGGCCGGACGCCCGAGGAGAGCGAGTTCTACGGCTGGTGGCGCTCGGCCGCCGACGGGCTGCTGCTGATGGTCGAGGGCCAGCGGCACATGACGACCGCCGAGCAGTACCGCATCCAGGGCGACCTGGAGAGCGCCAGCGAGCACCTGCGCCAGGGCTACGAGCTGTTCGACGAGCTCTCCGAGAGCGACCACCCGCAGGCGCCGGTCGGCGAGATCCGCAAGCGGGTCGCGGTGGCCACGGCCCAGCTGTACGACTCGATCGGCCAGTCGCGCATCGGCAACTACCGCGGCGCGCACGACCTGCTCGACAGCGTCCGGGCCGGTTTCGACGAGCTGCTGGCCGAGATCGCCGAGGTGGACACCGACGACCTGCCGCCGCTGCGCGCGGTCCTGGCCGAGCTGGTCCGCGACCTGAACGGCTCGATGGTCGACATCGCGGCCCTGCAGGGCGTGGTCGAGATGATGATGGCCGGGCACGCGGGCCGGTTCCGCGACATGATCGTGACCGGCACGGCCGCCCTCGAGTCGTACCAGATCTCGCTGAACGCGGCCAGCGCCTCGGCCGCCGGCCGGCACGTGCTCGCCCTGCGCCGGCTCGAGATGGGCACCATCTCGTTCTGGATCGCCTACGCCGAGTCCGAGATCGCCGTCGACGACGGGAGCTGGGAACGGGCCGGCGAGTTCATCCGCAAGGCCCGCCGCCATCTCATGGACATCAACCGGCTCGGGGTCCGCAACCAGGAGGTCGGCCTGACCGCCCAGCGACCGGACATCTCCACGCTGGAGTTCATGCTGGCCGGCCTCGACCGGCGGTCCGAGCGGGAGCGCCGGCTCCGCGAGGACAACAAGGACCTGCGGGCGTCCCTGCACCGCGCTCAGCTCAGCAACATCAACGTCTACAACAGCGCCGAGGCGCGGCAAGGAGCAACCACCATGGGCGACTCGTTCCAGTTCAACGCCCCGGTGCAGAACACCGGGAACCTGGCCGGCAGCAACAACCAGGCCACCACCCACCAGGCCGCGCAGGACGCGGGCGGCTCGGCCGAGCTGCGCCGGCTGGCCGACCAGCTGGCCCAGCTGCGCGCGGTCCTGGAGACCGGACCCCGCACGCCGGTCGAGCAGGAGTCCATCGAGCAGGTGCGCCAGGCCGAGGCGGCGGCCCGCTCCGGCGACGAGAACACCATGCGCAGCCACCTGGCCGGTGTCGGCCGGTGGGTGCTGGGCGTCGCCGAGCGGATCGGCGTGGAGCTGGCCACCACCGCGCTGCGGGCGAGCATCGGCGCCTGAGCCGAGACACACGACAAGGAGCCGACATGACCATCTGGACCTCGGGCAACAACAACCACGCGGACGAGCCGGACGACGGCCTGGTCGACGACCCGATGCCGCCTGCCGCCCGGCCGCCGCGCCAGTCCGACCGTGGCTCCGGCCCGGCCGACCCGCCACCGGGCGCCCGGCCCTCGGCCCCGGCCAACCCGTTCGCCATGTTCGACGACACCACGGCGCCGCCGCGCCGTTCGCAGCCGGCGCCCGTGGAGAACCTCGAGCCGGCGCCGTCGCCGCTCGGCATCAACGTGCCGCCGATCCCGATGGACACGCCCACGGCCCCGCCGCCGAGCAACAGCAACCGCACGATGACCGAGCCGGCGCCGCTGCCGATCCCCGGCGGCATGCGCCCCGGCCAGGTGCAGGACTCGACCGTCCGGATCGGGCTGTGGGGCTCCACCCGGTCGGGCAAGAGCACCTATCTGGCCGCGCTGCCGATCGCCGCCATGCAGGGCGGTCACGGCTCCTGGGTGGTGGCCGGCACCGACGACCTGGCCGCCGACTATCTCAACCAGAGCGTCAACCGGCTGGTCGTGCAGCGGCGCTTCCCCCGCCCGAACCGGGTCATCGAGCCGATCAGCTGGACGTTCCACGGCACACCGCCGCCGGCCGGCTGGGGCCGCAACTTCTTCTCCAAGCGCCGCCCGGTGCCGGACTCGGTGGACTTCCGGCTGGAGCTGCACGACCCGCCGGGCGCCTACTACGAGAACGGCCGCATCAGCGAGGAGGCGATCGATCACCTGGCCAACGCGAACGGCCTGATCTACCTGATGAACCCGGTCCTCAACCGCAACGAGATGCAGCTGAACTTCGAGGCGTTCTTCAGCGCGCTGCAACTGCTGACCACCCGCATGTCGGCCTCGGGCCAGATGGACAACGGCAAGCTGCCGCACTACGTCGCGGTCTGCGTGACGAAGTTCGACGACGAGCACCTGTTCCGGCACGTCGTCAGCAACACCAACTTCGTCCGGCAGGACCAGGAGGGGCAGCGCCTGCCGCGCATCCCCCAGGAGCGCTCGGCCGAATATTTCGCCTGGGTCTGCGAGCGGCTGCTCGGCGGCAACACCGAGCTGGTGCGCTCGGCGCTGAACACCCACTTCCACGCCGACCGGATCAACTACTTCGCGACCTCGGCCATCGGGTTCCGGCTCAACAGCAACAACATCTTCGACTTCCGGGACTTCCGCAACACCGAGCAGATCGACGGCGACACCGGCCTGCGCGGCATGCCACGCCCGATCAACGTCCTGGAACCGCTGATCTTCCTCGAGCGGCGCGTCCGCGCCGCTCGGCGGTAGGGAAGCGGCATGTACCCGAGCACGGCGGCCGGTGACCCGGCCGCGACGGCGGCCACCCCGGTGCGGGCCGGGTGGGCGCTGTTCGGCAAGCACGCCGGCCAGACGATGGACTACTCGATCCTCGACGGCAGCGTCAACGCCGTCATGGCCGAGCAGTACATCCGCCTGGGCCTGACCGCGCACGCCGACGACGAGGCCCTGGGCCGGGCCGAGGCGCTGCCCTGGCTCAGCTTCGTCGGCACGGCCGGCGAGCCGGCCGCGGCGTCCTGCGTGATGCAGGTCGACTGGAGCGACCGGCGTGACGGCACCGGCCAGGTCGTCACGCCGACCCGGCTGCTGCTGATCCCGTGGGAGGAGGCGGCGCGCGGGCGCACCACCTTCTTCGACCAGGCCCGCGCCATGACGCTGAGCTGGGAGGACGTCAACGGCACGCCGGCGCTGGCCGACGCCGACGGTGTCTCGCTGACACTGCATCACGACCACGCCGAGGTGTCGGAGGCGGCCATCGAGCAGGTCGGGCCGGAGTGGGCGGCCGGGGTGGCGGCGCTGCTGCTCGAGGGACGTCAGGTGGTGATCGCCATCGACCGCGCCCCGGTGTCACTGGGCCAGCGGCTGCGCTATCTGGACGCGGTGTTCGGGCTGCTGCCCTACGCCTACCGCGCCCGCTTCAGCGCCGCCACCTGGGCCAGTTACCGGGTCAAGCACACGATGCGGCTCTCGATCGCCGAGCGGGCGGTGGCCGGGCAGATCGAGGTGAGCCCGGACCAGCCACCGGCCGAGCCGCAGGGCCCGGAGGCGACCGAATATCTGCGGATCCTGCGCGCCCTGACGAGCAAGGGGCTGACCTGGCGCCAGATCGTCGGTCACCTGGCCCAGCAGGGCGACCCCGCGCGCTGCCGGAGCTCGTCGGACGCGGTCGACCTGCTGGCCGCGATGGACCTGGCGGCCTCGGTCTACCGGGAGGTCGTCAACGAGCGCGGATCGGCGGTCCGCGTCGCGCAGGTGCTCGACACGTTCGGCTGGGAGGGCTTCGAGACGGCCGCACGGCAGGCCGTGGTCGCCGGGTTCCTGGCTCGTGCCGCGGCCGAGGGCGACATGGAGGCTCAGGCGGTGGTCGCCGCGCACTGGTCGGCCGAGCCGGTGGTGGCCGAGGTGAACCAGCGGGTGTTCGCCGACCTCACGGCCAACCGGATCGACGCGTTGCGGGTCTGGTTCGTGCTCGCCCTGCGCTACGGCCCGTCCTGGCCACAGAAACTGCTGATCAAGGTGACCGAGATGGTCACCGAGCATCCGACCGGCGCGACCGTCACCGGCTGGCGCAAGCTGCTGGCCAGGCCGCCGGAGGGCACGGAGTTCGCCGACCCGAACATCCACCGGCTGTTCCTCGCGCGAGCCGGGGCGACCGCGACGTTGCTGAGCACGTTCCGGTTCGACGCGGCCGGGATGCGCGGGCTCGACGCGCTGAGCGACCTCTGGCTCACCACCGTGCAGAACCAGCTGTCCTGGGTCCGGCCGGTGATCGCCGCGGTGAAGGGCAACTCGCGCGACATCTCGACCGCGCTGGTCGACATGATGTACAGCCACTGGGCGGGCGGAGTGCCGTACGTCCTCGAGGTCGCCGTGACCACCGGCCACTTCGACACCGTGATCGTGCCGATGATCCCGACGCTGGCGGCGGCGATGACGCAGTCGCCCGACCACGAGGCGAGCATCCTGTCGGCCCTGCGCCGCCTCCGGGAGAGCCGGACGATGCCGTCCCCGCCGTCACAGGGCTTCGTCGACGGGCTGATGCTGGTCGGGGAGAACAGCGCGCCGTTCCTCAACCGGACCCGGGGACGGCCGCACGACGCCTACATCGCCGCGCTGTGTCAGGTCATCAGCCTGCCCGTGGTGGCGCGGCGGCGTACGGCCATCGTCGACGGCCTGCTGAGCATCCTGCTCACCGACACCACCACGGGCGAGGGGATCCGCCGGGCGGTGGCGGTGGCCAGCCAGGTGGGACCCGAGCTGATCGACCGGATCGCGCAGGACGTCAACGCGTACTGCTACAGCCACCCCGACGAGATCGCGTCGCTGCATCTGGGCCCGCAGTGGCGGGCACGGCTGGACAACTCCCTCATGCGCTACAACGAGTTCGCCGAGCACTGCCGGACCGGCGCGCCCGGTGAGCGGATCGCCGCGGACCTGCTGGAACTGCTGGGCAACATCCCGCCGCAGCTCCTGGTGGCGCCCTTTCAGACCTGGCTCACCCCGGACCGGCCGTTGCAGGACGTCTTCATGGCGCGCCGGATCCTGTACGTGCACGGCACGGCCGACGACCGGTACGAGGAGTTCGCCGGCTACATGATGTCCCTCGTCTACCACGGCCCGTTGCGGGCTCCGTACGCGAGGCACGTCGACGATCTGCTGGGCGCCGCCCGGAGCGAGCAGGACCAGCTCAAGAAGGCCAAACAACAGTACGGAAACCAGCGCGGCTGGGCCTGGTTCCGCCGCCGGTGACAAGAGGAGCAACGATGATGCAGTTCACCCGTCGCGTCGCGGCCGTGGGCGCCGCGGCGCTGGCGCTGGTCGTGCCGCTGTCGGCGCCCGCGATGGCCGACGACAGCCGGGAGGACGTGTTCCGGCGGCTTCAGGTCGACCAGGTGCCGGCCGACTACGTGATCCTCGTGGACACCTCGGGCTCGATGGACGACCTCTTCGGCGGGGTCCGGTCGACGCTCGGCACGTTCCTGTCCGGGCTCTCCCCCACCGATCACGTCGCGTTGTTCACGTTCGACTCCGGCGCCGTGCCCCGCTACATCGGCCCGGCCGGCAACACGTCGCGGATGATGGCCGACCTGCCCGTCGTGCCGAACGGCAGCAGCACCGACATCGGGCGGGCCATCGACCAGGCCGTCTCCGAGCTCGAACGCCCCGGCGCGGCCGCGGTGGCCTCGGTCGTGCTGATCAGCGACGGCGGCCACTATCCGGGCGCCGGAACCGACTATCCGAAGACCACCGGGCCGGCCTGGGACAAGTTGAAGGCGCGGGCCGGCAAGCTGAAGACCACGTCGGTCAAGGGCTACGCGCTGCCGCTCAGCGGCGAGAGCGGGGCGCCGCTGCTCGGCTCGGTCATCCGGGACACCACGGTGCTCGACCCGAAGGCGGTCACCCAGCTCGGCGAATATCTGGACCGCAGCAAGGAGGGCGCCCGCCTGGAGAAGGCGCGGGTCGTGCTCGCGCCCGACCAGGGCAAGGGCGTCAGCGCGACCTGGGAGGCGCCGGCCACCGCCGACCTGACCGGCCAGGACGTACCGCTGACGCTGACCCTGCAGTCGGACACCACCCGCACCCCGGTGACCGTGACCGGCCTGAAGGCCACCATGGCCGGCGGCCCCGAGGTGGTCGGCGAGATTCCGGAGCAGATCGATCTGGCCCCCGGCGAGAGCCGCACCTTCCCGCTCACCCTGCGGTGGGACCGTGATCCGTGGCTCATCCCCTTCCACGACGAGGGCACGTCGACCGGCCCGCTGTCGCTGACCGGGCAGGTCACCGTCCCCTGGGCGGCCGCGCTCAAGCCCGACATCGATCTGGCGACGCCGGCCGGGCCGGCCGGGAACCCGCCCGGGCTCACCGTCACCTCGACCGTCGGCACCTGGACCGCGCAGGCCGTGGCGGCCGCCGTCGCCCTGGTCCTGGCCCTGCTGATCGCCCTGATCGTCTATCTGCGCAAGCGGGCCCCGCAGTCGGGCACGCTGGTCGCGATCTCGCCGATGACCGGGCAGGAGGTGGCCCGCTTCCCGTTGCGGGGCCGGGTCACCCGCATCGGCGGCCAGGGCCTGACCGGCGAGGGCACCGTCGTGGCCCGGCGGGTCCCCCGCCAGGCCGCCAACGCCGACGGCGTCGAGTACGAGATCAGGTTCCGCGGCCTCGACCGCACCGACACCACCACCCTGCCGTCCCGCGGCTCGGTGCTGGTCGGCGGCGTGGCCTTCGAGCACCAGCCGCCGCCGGAACCGATCCCGGCCGGCCGGCGCTGACTTTTTGGGAGCGCTCCTGTTGAACCGTGCGCGGGGTGGATCACGTACTGACCGGCGTCGACACGCATTGCTCCTCGCCCGTCAACGAAAGGCCTCGCATGAGTCGCTCCCGCTACCGCGCACCGGGACGCACCTGGCTGTCCCGCCGCCGAGTCCTCGCCCTCGCCGCGACCGGCGTCGGCGTCTCGGCGGTCTCGGTCGCCGGGCTGAGCCTCGCCGGTGAGAACGAGCCCACGAGCGACGGCTCGCCGCTCGTCATCTCGATCCGGGACGCCAAGAAGGGCACGATCGACGTCTTCTCCGGCCAGAAGCTGAAGACGATCACCGACAAGAAGCTCGTCGCCAGCCTGCTCAAAGCCGCTTCTCGCTAAGGGGATCCCATGTCGTCACACCGCGAGGCCCCGGAGATCAGCAAGGATCCGGTGGCCGACAGCTCCGACCTGTACGCGTTCGTCAGCCCCGACGATCCCGACACGGTCACCCTGATCGCCAACTACATGCCGCTCCAGCTCCCGGCCAGCGGCCCGAACTTCTTCGAGTTCGGCGACGACGTCGTCTACGCGATCCACATCGACGCCGACGGCGACGCCCGGGCCGAGATCACCTACGAGTTCCGGTTCCGCACCGAGCTGCGCAACAACAAGACGTTCCTCTACAACACGGGCCCGATCGAGTCGCTGGACAGCGAGAACTGGAACCGGCGCCAGTTCTACTCGGTGACGAAGGTCGACAAGCACGGCAAGAGCACGGTGCTGGCCGCCAAGCTGCCGTGCCCGCCCTGCAACGTCGGCAAGGTCTCGATCGCCGACTACGACGCCCTGGCCGAGGACGCCGTGCACAAGCTGAAGACGGGCGAAAAGGTGTTCGCCGGCCAGCGCGCCGACGCGTTCTTCGTCGACCTGGGCGCCATCTTCGACCTGGGCACGCTGCGCCCGTTCCAGGACAAGCACCTGGTCGGCCAGCAGCTGTTCAACTACGCCGGCAAGGCGGTGAACGCCACCGACAAGACGAACGTGCACAGCATCGCCCTGCAGATCCCGGTCCACCAGGTGCGCCGCGACGGCAAGAAGAAGGTCCGGGGCCGCGACGCCGGCGCGGTGATCGGCGTGTGGACGTCGGCCAGCCGCCAGCAGGTCCAGGTCCGCGACGGCAACTCGTCGGGCGACGTGGCGGTAGGGCCGCAGGTGCAGGTGTCCCGGCTCGGCAACCCGCTGTTCAACGAGGTCATCGTCCCGATGGCCGAGAAGGACAAGTGGAACAGCCTGCCCCCGGCCGAGGACAAGCGCTTCGCCGAGTTCGTGGCCACGCCCGAGCTGGGCGCGCTGCTGCCGGTCCTCTACCCCGGCCTGTTCGACAACCTGGCCGCCCTGAACAAGAAGAAGGAGCCCCGGGCCGACCTGCTGGCCATCCTGCTCACGGGCGTTCCCGACGGGCTGATCGAGGGCTTCCAGAACAACACGGGCGAGCTCCAGGCCGACATGCTGCGCCTGAACACGGCGATCCCGCCGGCCAAGGCGGAGAACAAGTTCGGCGTCCTGGGCGGCGACGTGGCCGGATTTCCGAACGGCCGCCGGATCGCCGACGACGTGGTCTCCATCTCCCTGCGGGCGATCGCGGGCGCCACGATCCCGCTGGTGAACGCCGACTTCAAGCCGGACGCGGCGGCGGCGCTGGTGGAGCAGGGCCTGAGCATCAAGAATTCGAGCGCCAAGCTGCTGAAGAAGTTCCCCTATCTGGGAACCCCCTTCGACGGCTTCACCAACCCGTCATGACGCACACCCACCACACCCTGGCCCCGTCCGGCCAGGGCACGGTGATGCTCAACATCGGCGGCGACATCGGCGCCCTGATCATCCACACCGACGCCCGATGGCACGGCCACGAGATCGAGGTGAGCCCGGCCGGCGATCCGGCCCAGCGCACCCACGCGGCGGTCCGGGCCCGCCACATCAGCGGCGGAGTGACCTATTGCGCCGTCCTCGACGCCCTGCCCGCCGGGCCCTATTTGATCTGGCAGGCCTCGGTCAACCCCTTGACCCATCTGGCCGTACGGGGTGGCGCCGTCACCGAGTTCACCTGGCCCGCCCAGGCCGTTCCGGGCCGGGGTCTGGTCTCACCCTGACCCGCGCCGCCGACCAGGCGATCATCGCGGGAGCGGACAGGAAGAGCAGGGCCACGGCGATGTCGGCCGTGGCCCTGCCGCTCCAAGGCGTGGCGGAGCCGGCCGAGGCGATGAAGCAGGCGGTCGCGACGGCGGTGGGCTCGGGCTCGGGAAGCAGTCCGTGGACGCGGGCGATGTCCTCGACGGCGGTGCTCGCGGAGAGCAAGGTCAGGACGGCCCCGATGACGAGAACGAGATTTTCGGCCCGGGTGGCGGCCACAAAGGTGAGGGCGGCGGCCGCGGCGAGGGTCATCACGCCCGGGGCGGAAGCCACCCAGGCGTAGTCCCACGAGAGCGGGTAGAGCCCGTACAGCAGCACGGGTATCAACAGGAGCCCGGTGACAGCACGCCGGCGGCGGAGGTGTGGCGCCGGAGGCAGACGGCGCAGCGCGACGATGGCCGCGGTGAGGGCGAGGAAGCGCAGAAGCTCGGCCCCTTGGTCGAGGCGCAGTTGGCCGCGCCAGAAGCTCGTGGTCTCCTCGGACTCGGGAGGACACCCGCTGGGCAGGTCCGCCGGAAGGGGCGGAAAGTCCGCCAGGTCGGCGCCGAGTTCGACCAGGGCCGACGCGGAGAGCAGAAGACAGAAGGCGACGACGGCCCACCAGACCGTCCGGGGCACAGCGCGCGGGGCGAGAGCGACACACAGGGCCAGGGTGAGGAGGGTGGCCGCTTCGGCCCCTCGCTGCACATCGGTGACATCCAGGCCGACGAGAAAGGCAGCGACGAGCATGGCGACGCCGTAGGAGGCGATCGCTACCGTCAGGGGCCGCACGCGAACCCATTCTCCCCGCTTCCCGCCCTCCCCAAGGCGGTGTCGAGCAAATCAGCGGGTGCGGGTGGCCATCAGGCGGCCTACCTGTTGCCGGTGGCGGAAACGGAACGTGGAGCAGCGCGAGTCGGCCAGGCCGGAGTTCATGCTGTGATAGGCGCAGCCGCCCATGCAGACCGGCAACGCTATGCAGGAACGGCAATCCGGGTCGCTGAACGGGTCGTACGTCAGCCACTTCGACAGGCGGTCGTTCTCCCTCGGCCAGTCCCGGAGGTTGCCTATCACCTCGCGCGGGTCACCCACCGTCTCGGTGCATTTGTAGAGCTCGCCCCGGCTCCCGACGATCAGCTCGTTGGCCCGGACGGCCGTGCACGGCGCGCCCAGCGGGCGGGCGGGGGCCGGCGTCCGGAAGCCGAGGCTGGTGGCCAGGGCCGTGAAGCTCTGCTCGGCCTCGGCGAAAGCGGTGCGGGTCAGGCAACCCGCGGTGTAGCCGGCGCTGGGGGCCAGCGGGTTCACCGCGGCCGGCAGCACGTGGCCGGGGTGGACGCTGATCCGCCCGGCCAGGCCGGCGGCGGCCAGCAGGCGGAGCAGGCGGGGATAATCGGCCAGGTTGTCCTCGTCCAGGTTGACCCGCACCGCCACGTCGAGGATGTCGGCGGCGGTGACGATGTTGGCCAGGATCGGGGCGAAGGTGCCCCGGCCGCCGGCCAGCGGGCGCCGGCGGTCGTGCACCTCGGGTGGGCCGTCCAGCGTGATCTGGCAGCTCGTCACGGCCCGGTCGCGTAACTGGCGGGCCACCTCGGCCGTGAGCAGGTAGCCGTTCGTGATGATCTGGGCGTGGTAGGCGGCGCCGGCCGCGGCGGCCCGCGCCAGCAGCTGGTCGGAGAGGCTGAGCAGGGCGGGCAGGCCGACCAGGGGCTCGCCGCCGTACCAGAGGACGGACAACGTCCGTACGGCCGAAAGCCGTTTGTCCACCAGCTGGAGCAGGCGCTGCTGGACGTCCTCGTCCAGCAGCGACGGATGCTTGGCCTCGAAGCAGTACGGGCAGTCGAAGTTGCAGCCCAGGCTGGTGACGATCGTCAGGCGGAAGGCCCGGTCGTCGTGCCGCGACCTCGCATAGCGGTCGCGCAGCAGCGCCAGCTCGTCCAGACCGTCCCGGACGATCATCTGGGCCGCCGCGAGGGTGTGCAGGAGGTCGGGGTCGACCGGAGCGCCGTCGTCGCCGTCGAGGAAGCGGGCGATGGGCTCCCGCTGCGCCGAGGGCACGTCGACGATGCGGCCGGAGACACCGTTGTATACCGACGAACCGACCCAGATGTTGTAGCGGGACTCCCTCACGGGCTCAGGCTTTCGATGATGATGGCTTCGGCGGCGGGGCCCCACAGGAGCACGATCTGGCGCTCACCGCCGGACCGGACCGTCCCGGCGTCCTCGCCGGACACGGCACTGCACGCGACGAGCGTGCCCGACTGCAGCCCGTTTCCTTCCGCCTCGCCGGCGGTCTGCTCGGTGCTCGTCCGCAGATCCACCGGCGCCGGCGCCGGCAGCCGGCCCGACACCACGTCGTCGGTGTACGCCGTCAGTGTCTCGATGGCCCGGCGGACGTTCGGCGGATAGGTCGCGAAAACGCTGCCGTCGAGCCGAAAGAGGTGAAAACCAGTGTCGCTCAAATTGTCAGACATTGATGACCGCCCCCTGAGCAAAGGATCAATAGAAATGATCGAGAAATGCCCATCCATTTCGCACACTCGCCTTCGGCGGGGCCGAAGTCAATACGCGGATCAGTCAGACGCGGCGGCCGATAATCAGATGCAATCTGCGATTCCCCGCGCCTAACATCGGCGCATGGCGAGGCGACCGAGAGTCGTCGCCGCGGCGTGGCCCCAGCCGGCCGTCATGGTGGAACGGGTGCGTGAGCTCGCCGCGCTGCGAGCATGTCTGCGTGACGTCGGCCGGGGCGCGGCCCGGGTCGTCGTCATCGAAGGCACGGCCGGCATCGGCAAGACGGCCCTGCTCCAGGCCACGCGCGACCGGGCCGTCGAGGGCGGGCTGCGGGTTCTGGCCACCCGGGTGCCCCATCTGAACACCGCCGCGCCGTACGAACTGCTGCGCCGGCTTCTCGGGCCCGAGGTGGACCGCCTGGGCGGGCCGGCCGCGCTGACCGGGGCCGCCGCATTCGCGGCCCCGCTGTTCACCCCGGGCGCCACCATCGCGGCCGGCGTCGACTACGGCTGCCAATGGCTGCTGGCCGGGCTCGCCGATCAGGGGCCGCTCCTCCTCGCCATCGACGACGCCCACTGGGCCGACGCCGATTCGCTGCGCGTCGTGGTCGACGCGGCCGAAGACCTGCACCAAGCCCCGATCGCCATCATCGTGACCGCCCGCCCCGGCACGGGCACGGTGGCCGAGCCGCTGCTGGCCCGGCTGGCCACCCTCGACGGGGCGGGCGTCGTCCAGCCGGCGCCGCTCTCCGAGGCCGGAGTCGCGACCCTGTTGCGCTACACGTTCGGCCGCGACACGGACGCCTCGTTCGCGGCCGCCTGCGCCCATGCCAGCGGTGGCAACGTCTTCTATCTGCGTGAGCTGGTCCGCCCGTTGAAGGCGGCGGGCCTGTCGCCGGACACGCTGACGCCGGCCGATCTGTCGGCGACCGGGCCCGGCGCGCTCGGGCACACCATGCGATGGCGGCTCGGCGATCTCGGCCCGGTGGCCACCGTCGTCGCCCAGGCCGCGGCCGTTCTCGGCGAGGACGTGCCGTTGGCCGACGTCGCCGCCCTGGCCGGGGTGGCGGGCGAGCCGGCCGGCGACGCCGCGGCCGCCCTGCGCGGATCGTCGATCCTGGCCCGCACCGACCCGGTCGCGTTCCTTCACCCGCTGCTCCGGGCCGCCGTCGAGCAGACCACCGGCCCGGAACGGCTGGGCCGGTTGCACGCCCGGGCCGCCGCGTTGCTGACCACGGGCGGAGCCCCGGCGAGCCGGATCGCCGAGCACCTCCTGCACGCGCCCGCGGCCGGCTCGCCCGAGGTCGTCGGCATGCTGCTGGCCGAGGCCCGGCGCGACCTGGACGCCGGCTCGGTCGGCGCCGCGCGCCGGCTGCTGGAGCGGGCGGTCGCCGAGCCACCCGCCCCCGCCGCCCGTCCCGAGGTGCTGGCCGCCCTGGCCACGGCCGAGCGGGCCACCGGGGCGACGGCCGAGGCCCTGAGCCATCTCACCGAGGTGGTCGACACCGGCGGTCGCGCGGTGGCTCTGGACGCTCTGGCCGACCTGCTGGAGCTGCTGTACGACCTGGGCGACCACGAGGCGGCCGCGAAACTGCACCGGCGGGCGTTCGACGCCGAGCCGTACGGCGACGCGCCGGGCGAGGTGCGGGTGCGCGCCGCCCTGCTGCTGCACGTCGCCAACGGGCACGCCGAGCGGGCGCCCCGCCGCCTGGTCGACGTCGACGTGGCCACGCTGCCGATCGGCACCGGTGAGGAACGCCGCCTGCTGCTGTGCGCCGCGATCCACCACCGGACCACCGGCCGGTGCCCGCCCGAGGAGTTCGTCCGTCACCTGCTGCGCGTCGTCGACGACCTGCCGCCCGACCGGCCGCTCACCTATTGCGAGGTCCTGGCCGCGCTCGAGGCGGCCGCTTTCCTGGCCGCGGCCGAGGCCATGGGCGAGGCCGAGTCGATCCTGGCCCGTCTACGGCCCGACGTGGCCCGGCTGCGCCGCGTGTCGCCCGAGCTTCAGGCCGAGTGGTCACACCGGACCATCCTGAACAGCCTGCGATGCGGCCGCTTCGAGGAGACCCTGACCCGGCTCAGCGAGGCGGAGGCGTTCGCCGTCCGGCACGGCCTTCCGATGTACGCGTCACTGACCAGCTACGCCCGCGGCTGCACCGAGCTGGAGCGGGGCGACTATCCGGAGGCGGCTCTGCACCTGCTGAACGGGCCCACCGACTTTCCGTTCGTGAGCGCGCTCGGCGAGCTGCTGTGCGGTCGCCCGGCCGAGGCGATCGCCCGGCTCGGCCTGTCCGGCGCGCCCGACGCCCCGGTGACCGAGGTCGAGATCCAGTACGAGCCTCATCTCGTCGCCAGCCACGCCTATGAGCAGCTCGGTGATCGGGTGGGAGCGCTGCGCGAGGCCGACCGTGAGCTGCTGATCCGGCGGCGGCACGGGCCGTCGTACCGGCTGGCTCTGGCTCTGCGGCGGCGGGCGTCGTTCGCGCCGGCCCGGGAGGCCGTGGAGATGCTGGCCGAGGCGGTCGCGGTGTGCGCCGGCACCCCGCGGCTGCCCGTTCTGGCCCGGGTGCGGGCCAGTCACGGTGCCGCGCTGCGCCGGGCCGGGCGGCTGCGGGAGGCCCGCGCCGAGCTGGCGGCCGCCCTCGACCTGGCCACCCAGGTCGGGCTGGACCGGCTCGCCGGGCGTCTGGCCGGCGAGATCCGCGCGGCCGGGGGCCGGCCCCGGCGTACCCGGGTGACCGGTGTCGCCTCTCTCACGGCCGGTCAGGCCGCGGTGGCCCGGCTGGCCGCCGCCGGCTGCACGAACCGGGAGATCGCCGAACGCCTCTACATCACCATCAAGACCGTCGAGACCCACCTGAACGCGGTCTACCGCAAGCTCGCCGTGCCGGGGCGCGACCATCTGGCGCAATTCTCAGGGTCGCTACCCTGACGCCCGCGGGCGTCACCGAAGCCGAGGATGCTGTCATGCCGACCATCCGTATCCTCATCGCCGACGATCAGCCGCTGGTCCGGGCCGGGATCGCGGCTCTGCTCGCCGCCCAGCCCGGCCTCGCTGTGGCCGCCACGTCCGCCGCCGGGCCGGACGCCGCCGAGGCCGCCGCCCGGCACCACCCGGACGTGCTGCTGCTCGACCTGCCGCCCGCCGCCGATGACAAGATCGACCTGATCGGCCGGCTGGTCACCGACACCGCCTGCCACCGGGCCGGCCATCCGGTCCGGGTGCTGCCGATGACCGCCGACTACAGCCCGGAGCGGGCCTGGCAGGCGATGCGGGCCGGCGCCGCCGGCTTCCTGCTCAAGTCGCGCCCGCCGGAGACCTTGATCGGCGCCGTACGGACCGTGGCCGAGGCCGGTGTCTGGCTCGATCCGGTGGTGCTGCGCGACATGCTGGTCGAGCTGGCCTGGCGCCCGGCCGGCGGCCGGAGCCCGTCCCGGCTGGTGGCGCGGCTCACCGCCCGCGAGCGCGAGGTGCTGATGCTGCTGGCGTACGGGCTGGGCAGTGTGGAGATCGCCGAACGCCTGTTCCTGAGCCAGGGCACCGTCCGCACGCACATCGGGCGGATCCTGATGAAGCTGGAGTGCCCGGACCGTACCCGGGCGGTCGTCGTGGCGTACCGCTCCGGGCTGGTCCGCACCGGCGCCGCCGCGGCCTAGACCAGCCTCGCGGTGCTCTTGCGGAGTTCCCTGGTGTCCCTGATGGTCTCCGGGTCGAAGACCTTGACCGCCGCCTTGTCGGTGAGCAGGTCGTCCAGCAGGTCGACGGACTGCTTCGGCTCGGCCGCGCTCGTGCCCAGCCGGCCGTCCTGGCGGTACACGTTCGAGCGGCTGTAGTAGATGCCGAGGGCGCGGTTGAGCGCCGCCACGATCGGGTCGGCGGTGCCCTCGGTCCGCCGCCGGTCGGCGCGGATCTCCTGCAGCCGGCCGGCCACCCCGGGCAGCGCGTTAGTTCCGCCGACCGACAGCCAGACCTGCGAGTCGGCGTCGAGCAGCGCGTCGCCGTGCGCCTCGTCGCGCCGGCGCGTCGGATAGGCCACCTGCACGTCGAGCGACTCGCCCAGAACCACCAGCGAGTGGCCGTGCGTCTTCTTGTCGGGAATGGCCACCAGCGGCGTCAGGCGGTAACGGCCCGGCTCGGCGACCAGATATCCGCCGGCGCCGAAGCTGAGATAGAGATTGCGCTTCTTCGGCGGATCGCCCTTCTTCAGCGTCTCCGCCGGGCCGGCAACCTCGGCCAGGCACCGCCGCACGGCCGGCGAGAACGACTGCGTGACGTCGATCCGCGCCGGCCCGGGCACGGGGTTGCGCTCGACCAGGATCTCCAGAAAGCCAGCCTTGATGTCGAGAACGTCGGTGGGCAGCGAGACCGGGGTGTCGGCCCTGTTCTCCAGGCTCACCTGAAGGTAGAGCGGCTGGCCGTACGCGAACTTGGCGCCCCGGGCCGGCGGCCGGAGGGTGAGCCGCAGGTCCTTGCCGGGCGTGGACGACAGGAAGGACGGCTTGGCGCCCTTGGCCCCGCTCCAGTAATCGAACGAGCGGAACAGCGACGCTCCCGGCATGACGGCGGGCAGCGCGCCGTGCCGTACGAAAGCAAGCTCGTCATCGTCGAAGCCGCTGCGGAAAGCCTCCCAGTAGGCGTCCACCTCACCGCCGCCCATGAACTTGTCGGGATAGTTCATGACCGACGGCGAATCGGCGAAGCCGACCGCCCGCTCGAACCGGTGGGCCAGGTTGAGGGCGTGCCCGACCTCGTGCACCATCGTGTACTCGATCTGGCGCTCGGGGTTCCGGTCGCGGAAACGCTTGCGGATCTCGTCGACGAAGACGGCGCAGCCCTGCCGCGGGAAGAGCTTCACGTCGAACATGACGCCGTACAGCCCCTTCCGGGTGGCCCGGGACAGGAGCATCAGCTGGACCCGCCAGTCCGGCACCCGCAGGTCGACGTTTCCGGCGGCGTGCTTCTTCATGGCGATGTCGAGCACCGTGTAGACGTTGCCGTCGTGCCAGGCCCAGGCCTGGTGGCGCGGGATGCGGGGGCCGCCGTCGATCTCGGTCACCTCGAACCCGGCGCCGTCGAGGGACCGGCGCAGCACCTCCCGCGCCCCGTCCCGAACCTCGACGCCCTCCTCGACCTCGATCTCGACGCTCAGCCGGCGGAGCCGGTCGCTCTCACGCTGGACCTCCACCACCAGCGGCGTGCGAGCGGACAGGCCGTTGATCTGCTGGTCGAACCGGAGCTTGACGGTCGCGACGTCGGGCCGGGCGTCCTTGCGCCGCACCGTCAACCGGCCCTGGGTGACCCGGCCGTCGGACGACTGGCAGATCACCGGCCAGGGACCCTTGCGGCTCGGTCCACGGATGCCCGGAGCGAGCCGGAAGGACGCCAGATAACCACCGCCCGGCGCCTCCAGGAAAAGATCGCCGCTCATCATTCCGGTGACGTCCTCACGGAACTCGAGAGTGATCCCCTGATCGTTCGTCCCCTTGAATCTTCCGTTCCTCATGAATCACATTCTTCAGCCGGAGCGCCGCGCCGTTCGTCGGCCGCACGCCCGATATCGGGTGTCGGATCACAGACGTACGACCGAAGTTCTTCACGACATTTGGCGTACGCCGAAGGACGTACCCGATGACGGAAATCGGCCGACGCGGAAAGCGTCGCCGGAAATCGACGATGGAGATCCGCTTCCGCGAGGGAAAGGACCACCGTCATGCCCGCCGTCACACCGCCCGACGTGGAGATCACCGATCAGGCACGCACCCCGGTCGAGGACCCCACGCTCGGGATCGGCGTCACCGTCGACCGCGACGGAACCCCGCCGCACCGCCTGGTCACCATCGGCGACTCGCTCACCCACGGCATGCGCAGCGGCGCCGTCTATCAGACCGAGCTGTCGGCGCCGGCCATCGTCGCGCACGAACTGGGCTGGCTCGACCAGTTCCGCTATCCCACCTACGGCGGCCCCGGCGGCCTGCCGCTCAACATCGAGCTGTTCCTGCGCGAGCTCCAGGACCGCTACGGCGACAAGGTGGACTGGTGGGAGCTTCCGCTGGCCCTCTACAGCGCCCGGCAGTGGATGGACGGCGGCGAGGACTACTGGGAGCGCGGCCCGGGCTCGGCCGTTCCCACGACCACGAGCATTCCCCACAACCTGGCCATGTACGGATGGGACCTGCGCGACGCGCTCAGCCAGACCGCGGGCCGGATGCTGTCGCGGTTGCACAGCCCCTCGGACGCCCTGATCAACCAGCGGATCGAGAACGACTCCGAGCGGGCCGCCCTGCGCATCTACCCCACCCAGCCGGTCGCCGGCCGCGACCGCACCGTCTTCGACCTGGCCGCCGAGCTCGGCAGGGACGGCATCGAGACCCTCGTCGTCTTCCTGGGCGCCAACAACGCGCTGGGCGCGGTCACCGACCTGAAGGTGGTCTGGAGCGGCGACGGATATCGCGACCTCGACCGCAAGGGCGAATACACGGTCTGGCGCCCCACCCACTTCGTGGAGGAGCTGGCCGAGGTGGCCCTGCGCGTGCGCGAGATCAAGGCCCGGCACGTCATCTGGTGCACGGTCCCGCACGTGACGATCGCCCCGATCTGCCGCGGCACCGGCGGCAAGATCGAGCCCGGGTCGCGCTACTTCCCGTACTACACCCGGCCCTGGATCAGCGACCGCGACTTCGACCCCGGCCGCGACCCGCACATCACCGCCGACGAGGCGCGCGCCGTGGACAGCGCCATCGACCAGTACAACGACGCCATCACCGACGTGGTCCGCGACGCCCGCACAGGCGGCGAGGACTGGTATCTGCTCGACATGGCCGGCGTGCTCGACCGGGCGGCCAGCCGCCGCTACCTCAACGACGTGACGGCCCGCCCCGACTGGTGGCGGCCCTATCCGCTGCCGGCCCCGCTGGCCATGCTGACCCCGCCGTACACTTCGGAGTTCCTGACCGCGGACGGCAACGGAGGCCGGGCCACGGGCGGCCTGTTCTCCCTGGACGGCGTGCACCCGACCGCGACCGGCGCCGGCATCCTGGCCCAGGAGATCATTCAGGTGATGCGGAGAGCCGGGGTCCCCTTCCGTACGCCCAACGGCGCCCCCCGCAGCGAACCGGTCGGCGTCGACTTCGCCCGCCTGCTGCGCCGCGACACCCTGGTGACCCGGCCGCCGCAGAACATCAACGCCGCCCTGTCGGTCTTCGGCTGGGCCGACGAGACCCTCGACCTGATCCGCACGGCCGTCCCTTTCTAAAGCCATGACAGCTAACCCGGCACCCCTCTTCCCCTGGCCCGAGCCGTGGGCGGTGCAGGCGGCCGTCGAGGCTGACCGCATCGAACACCGCCTGAGGGCCGCCACCACCGGCACCCTGACCGACGCGCAGCAGGTGAGCCGGGCGGCAGTCGAGTCCCATCTGAGCCAGGCCCGCGACGCCTGCCGGTGCGCTTCCCGCCGCAAGCGCCGCGGCCTGCGCGACAAGTGGCGCGGCACCTCGGTCGAGAGCGCCTACATGCATCTGCACGCGGCGAAGATCTTCCTGGTCGATCTGCTGCCCTGCCCCGAGTTCGAGGCGACGGTGCCCGAGGCCACCACCCGCCTGGCCATGGTCTTCGGCCCGGACGATCCCCGCCGCTGCGAGGTGGAGCGGATGCTGGAGAACAGCCCACCGGACCAACGGCGCGCGGTCCTCAAGCAGGTGATGGAGACGGCCTACGACGCCAGGGACGAGGAGTACGTACGCCTGCGCGACTTCCGCAACATCATCCTGATCGTGGCCGCCCTGGGCGCGGTCGGTGGTTTCCTGGGCGCGCTGATCGCCATCCGCAATCTGCGGGGCACGTCGACCCCGTACTCGGTCTCGACTGCTCTCGCGGTCCTGAAGGTGCCGGCCGGAGCGCTGAGCGCCATCATCGGCATCCTGCTGCTGTCCGGCGGCTTCGTGCCCGGCCTGACCAACCTCGACAACCAGCGGCAGATTCTGGCGTACGCCCTGTTGCTCGGCATCGCCCAGCAGCTGGTGACCCGGGTCGCGGACGACCGGGCCCAGCAGATCCTCGACCACCTCCCCAGCAAGGAGACCCGCCCGGAGGCGAAGCCGTCATGAAGCCCGCGATGCTCCGCCACATCGGCGGCGGGTTCTTCGTCCTCTGACCTACGATCGCCGGATGCTCTACCCGCCGATCGAGCCCTACGCCGTTCACCGCCTCGACGCGGGTGGGGGTCACCGGCTCCACGTGGAGGAGGCCGGCGATCCGGCGGGGATTCCGGTGCTCTTCGTGCACGGTGGGCCGGGCAGTGGCCTCGCCCCGGTCATGCGGCGCTTCTTCGACCCCGCGCGCTACCGGATCATCCTTCCCGAGCAGCGGGGCGCCGGGCGCAGCACGCCGCGCGGCGAGCTGCGGGAGAACACCACCTGGCATCTCGTCGGCGACCTGGAGATGATCCGGGAGCGTCTCGGTGTGAGCGCCTGGCTCGTCTTCGGTGGGTCGTGGGGGTCGACGCTCGGGCTCGCCTACGCCCAGTCGCATCCGGACCGGGTGACGGGGCTGATCCTGCGCCTATCACCGCCGGCTCCTCGGGCCCGACGAGGACGTGGCACGGCGCTGCGCCGAGGCGTGGATGCGCTGGGAGGCGGTCAACTCCTCGCTGACACCCGACCCGGGCCTGATCGCCTCCCTGACCGCCGACGACACCGTGCTGCCGGCGGCCCGGATCCTCGCCCACTACGTCGTCAACGGCGGCTTCTTCGCGTCGGAGACCCAGCTCCTCGACGGGGTCGACCGCATCCGGCACCTGCCCGCCACCATCATCCAGGGCCGCTACGACCTGTGCTGCCCACCCGTGACGGCGTACGACCTGGCCCGTCGCTGGCCCGAGGCCACCCTGCACATCGTCCCCGACGCCGGCCATTCGTCCCTCGAGCCGGGCATCACCCGGCGTCTGATCGCCAGCACCGACCACTTCGCCGACCTGCTCGCCGGCTGATGTCCTAGAACGGTGGGGCGTCGGAGCCCGGTGACAGCGGGATCTGTTCGCGGTTGCCGTTCCGCTTCCGGGGTGGCCAGCGGTCATCGATCGCGGCGGCCGCCCGGCGGCAATCGGGGCACGCCCACTCCTCGTCCGGGCCGGGGCTCGGCAGCCGCCTCGCCTCGTGGCCGCACACGTCGCAGTGCAAGTCGATCACGTCCCGTTCGGAGGGCAGGTTAGCCTTACCTGATCTTGAATGAGGGAGCTCGGCGGTTGTTCAGACAAGGTAAGCCCGGCACGGCGATCCTGCGCAGGGCCGTCGCCCGCCAGGGCAAGCGCCTCTGGACCGGGACCGCCCTGGCCGGTTTGTACCAGTTGTGTGCGGCGCTCGTGCCAGTTCTGATCGGTGTGATCGTCGACCGGGCGGTCGGCCGCGGGGACTGGGGCGCGCTCGCCCTCTGGATCGGCGTGCTTGTGCTGGTCTATCTGGTGCTGGCCATGTCCTACCGCTTCGGCGCGCGCCACCTCCAGCGGGCCATCGCCGAGGAGGGTCACCAGCTGCGGGTCGAGGTCGCCGGCAAGATCCTGCACCCACGGGGGCTGCGGACCGATCAGCGCTCCGGCGACCTGCTCACCGTCACCACCACCGACGCCGAGTACACGTCCTACTTCCTCGACCACATTCCGCGGATCACCAGCTCCTTCATCGCCGCCTCGGTCAGTGCCGTCACCCTGCTCGTCATCTCCCGGCCGCTCGGGCTGATCGTGCTCATCGCCACGCCGATCGTGCTGGCCGTCCTCAACCTCACCGCCCCGCTCATCGCCCGCCGCGTCGCCGACCAGCAGAGTCAGGCCGGCAAGGCCACCTCGCTCGCCACCGACCTGGTGACCGGGCTGCGCCCGCTGCGCGGATTCGAGGGCCAGGACGCCGCCGCCGAGCGCTACCGGACGGTCAGCCGCCGGTCGCTGGCCGCGACGGTGCGCGCCTCCCGCACCCAGAACGCCTACCAGGGCGTCTCCTCCCTGCTCAGCATGCTGCTGGCCGGCGGCATCGCGATCACGGCGGGCTGGTTCGCGCTGACCGGCCGGATCACCATCGGCCAGTTCATCACCGTGATCGGGTCGGCCCAGTTCCTCATCGAGCCGTTCGGGGTGCTCGCGGTCGTGCCGAGCTGGGTCGCCACGGCACGGGCCTCGGCCGACCGGGTCGCCTCGGTCACCCGGGCCGGGCACGTTCTGCGAGAAGGAACGAAGACCTTTTCCCGTACGCCGTACGAGCTGCGCCTCGACGCCGTGTCCCACGGGCCGCTCACCGATATCGACCTGCACGTGCGGCCGGGCGAGTTCGTCGGGGTGGTCGCGCACCGGCCCGCCGACGCCGAGGCTCTCGTGCGCCTGCTGGCCTTCCCCGAGACGTACGACGGGGAAATTCTCTTGAACGGTGAGCGCCTCGAAGCGGTGGACCGGGACGAGGCGCGGCGGCTCCTGCATGTCGAACCGCACCAGACGGATCTCTTCAGCGGCACGCTGGCCGCCAACATCGACCTGCGCGGCGGCGACCGTCTCGACGACGCTCTGCGGGCGGCCTCGGTCGACTTCCACGAAGAGGGACTCGACGCGGAGATCACCGAGCGCGGCACCAACCTCTCCGGCGGCCAGCGCCAGCGCCTCGCCCTGGCCCGCGCGCTGCACGCCCGGCCGCCGCTGCTCGTCCTGCACCATCCGACGACCGCGGTGGACGCGGTGACCGAGCAGAGCATCGCCGACGGCATCCGCGAGCTGCGCAAGGGACCATCGTTCGCCACCGTGGTCATCACCAGCAGCCCGGCCCTGCTCGCGGCGGCCGACCGGGTCGTCGTCATCGGCGACGGGACGGTCACCGCCGAGGGGCGGCACGCCGAGCTCAGCGAGCACGACGAGACCTATCGGCGGGCGGTGCTGCGGTGATCCTCCCCGTGGCCACACCCCGCGCGACCAGGGCCTGGGTGGGCCGTGAGCTGCGCGGGCGCCGGCTCGAGACCGGGCTCGCCCTGCTGACCGGAATGGTCGCGGCGGCCGCCTCGATCGCCCCCGCGTACGCGCTGGGCCTGCTCGTCGACCGGATCAGCGCGGGCGGCGACGCCGACTCCATCGCCGGGGTCGCTGTCGTCATCGTCGTCGCGGCCGTGGTGGGCGGCGCCGCCACCGGGCTGGCCGGCTTCCTGATCGGCCGGTTGGGCTCCCGCGTCTTGGCCGACCTGCGCGAGAGCACGGTCGCCACCGCGCTGCGGCTGCCGGCGCTGGTGCTCGACCGGGCCGGCCGGGGCGACCTGCTGTCCCGGGTGAGCGCGGACATCGCCGCCGTCGACCGGGCGGTCAAGGAGGTCCTGCCCGGCATGATCTCGGCGATCCTGCTGGCCGGGCTGACACTGGTCGCGATGGCCGGCATCGACTGGCGCCTCGGCCTGGCCGGCGCGGTCGCCGTGCCCCTCTACGTGATCGCGCTGCGCTGGTATCTCCCGCGGGCCGCCCCGTCGTACGCCGAGGAGCGGGTCGCCATCGCCGCCCGCTCGCAGCTGTTCGTCGAGGGCATGCAGGGCCTGCCGACGGTGCACGCCTATCGCCTGGAGGACCGCCAGCTCGAGAGCATCGCGGCCGCCTCGGGCCGGGCCCGGGACATCTCGATAAACGTCTTCGGCTTCTACACGCGCTTCGTGGGCCGCATCAACCGGGCCGAACTGGCGGGGCTGGGCGCGGTGCTCGTGGCGGGCTTCCTGCTCGTACGGGGAAATCTGGTCTCCGTCGGTGAAGTCTCGGCCGCCGCGCTGTTGTTCCATCGCCTGTTCGGCCCGGTCACGCTGCTGATGGCCACCTTCGACCGGGCCCAGGACGCCGGCGCCAGCCTGGCCCGGCTGGTCGGGGTGCTGGGCATGGAGATCGAGCGCCGTACGACCGTGACGGCGCCGGCCGGGCGCGATCTGACCCTGGACGACGTCACCTTCGCGTACGGCTCGGAGCCCGTCCTGAGCGGCGTCTCGCTGCGGGTCGGCCCGGGCGAGCGGGTCGCCCTGGTCGGTTCCACCGGCGCCGGCAAGACCACGGCGGCGTCACTGGCCGCGGGCATTCTCCAACCTTCCCAGGGGTACGTCACGGTCGGCGGTGTTCCGGTCGGCAAGCTCCCGCCGCAGACGATCGCGATCGTGAGCCAGGAGACACACGTGTTCGCGGGGCCGCTGGCCGAGGATCTCAGGCTGGCCCGCCCGGCGGCGTCGGACGACGAGGTGGCGGCGGCCCTGGACCGGGTGGGCGCGCTGGGCTGGGCCCGCACCTTGCCCGACGGCCTCGACACGGTGGTCGGCGATGGCGGTCACCAGCTGACGGCCGCGCAGGCGCAGCAGCTGGCGCTGGCCCGGGTGGTCCTGCAGGACCCGCCGGTCGTGGTGCTGGACGAGGCGACGGCCGAGGCGGGCAGCGAGGGCGCGCGCGACCTGGAGCAGGCGGCCACGGCCGCGCTGGAGGGCCGGACGGCGCTGCTGGTCGCCCACCGCCTCACCCAGGCCGCCTCGGCCGACCGCGTCATCGTCATGGAACACGGAAAGATCATCGAGGACGGCTCGCACACCGAGTTGGTGGCGGCCGGCGGCCGCTACGCCCAGCTGTGGGCGGCGTGGTCGAGCCGGGCCTGACCCTCCAAGCTTCCTCCAGGAGACGCACAGCGGGCCCATAGGAAACCGAACTACACCGGAGGTGAACGAGGCTTCGCCCAGAGGGAGACTCCGGTGACCATTCCCGACCAGAACACGCCCGCCCCCACCCCGGCCGGCGGACACCCCGCGCCCGCTCCGGCCCAGGGCTTCCCGCTCCCGCCCGGCGCGCACCCCACCGCCACGCCCGGCCCCACCGGGCCGCTCCCGCCCAGCGCGCACCCCACCGCTACGCCCGGCCACGCCGGATGGCTGCCGCCCGGCGCGCAGCCGACTGCGGCGGCTCACCAGGGCGGATGGCTGCCGCCCGGCGGGCACTCCGCAGGCGCGGGATGGCAGCAGTACCAGCCTTATCAGCCCTACCCTCACCCGGCGCCGGCCCGGCCTCGCCTCAACCGCCTGGCCCTGGCCATCGGCGGTGGTGTGGCCGCGCTCGTGGTCGCCGCCGGGGGCGGGTTCGCGGCGGGCTGGTCCCTTCACCCGGACAATTCGTCCTCATCGACGCAAAGCAGCGCGTCGCCCGTTCTTCCGCTCGTCCCCGGAACCGGCTCGCAGTCCGGCGACGGCGGCCTCGGCTCGGGATCCGGCTCCGGATCGGGCTTCGGCTCGGGATCCGGCTTCGGATCAGGCTCCGGCTTCGGATCGGGATCGGGGTCCAGCGGTTCCACGACCACCGCGGGCGGCGCCACCGCCAGCCAGGTGGCCGCGGTCGCCGCGAAGGTGGACCCGGCTCTGGTGGACATCACCACGGTGCTCGGGGCCCAGAACGCCGAAGCGGCCGGCACCGGCATCGTGCTCACCTCGGACGGTGTGATCCTCACCAACAACCACGTCGTCGCCGGGGCCACCAGCATCACGGTCACCGACATCGGCAACGGGAAGAACTACCGGGCCGCCGTCGTCGGCTACGACCGGAGCGCCGACATCGCCGTCATCAAGCTCTCCGGCGCCTCCGGTCTGGCCACCGCCACCCTGGCCACCTCGACCACGGTGAAGACCGGCGACCCGGTCGTGGCCATCGGCAACGCCGGCGGCACCGGCGGCACCCCGAGCGCGGTCGGCGGCGCCGTCACCGCCCTCGGCCAGTCGATCACCGCCTCGGACGAGTCGAGCGGCTCCTCCGAGCAGCTCACGAACCTGATCCAGGTGAACGCCGACATCGAGGCCGGCGACTCCGGAGGCCCCCTGCTGACCACCTCGGGCGAGGTGATCGGCGTCGACACCGCCGCCTCGGCCGGCTTCAGCTACCAGTCCTCGGGTGGCGCCGGCTACGCGATCCCCATCGCCACCGCCGTCAAGCTGACCGACCAGATCCGCTCCGGCGACTCGTCGTCCACGGTCCACATCGGCGCCACCGCCTATCTGGGCATCCAGACGACCGACAGCTCCGCCTACGCCACCACCGGCCCCGCCGTCCTCGGCGTGGTCGCCGGCTCCCCCGCCGCCTCGGCCGGCCTCACCCGCGGCGACGTGATCACCTCGGTGGCCGGCACCCGGGTCGCCTCGGCCACCGCCCTGACCACGTTGCTGGACCGCTACCACCCGGACAACAAGGTCAAGGTCGCCTGGACCGACGTCTCGGGCCAGTCCCACACCGCCACCATCACCCTGGCCACCGGCCCGGTCGGCTGACCGGTCACGCCCAGGCGGGCCTCAGCCGGATGACGACCCGGCTGAGGCCCGCCTCTTCACGAGAGCGGGCGGCCCTCGCGCAACTCCCGGACCAGGGTCGAGACGACCGCCTTGAGGCTGCCGGCGTTGGCGTCGGCCACCCGCAGCTGGCGCTGATAGCTGGCGCCGCCGGCCACGATGTCCCGTAGCCGGGCCAGCTCGGCCGTGCAGCCGAGCGACTCCGCGACCGGGGCCAGGGCCGGCATCAGCTCCTCGAGGTCCTTGGTGACCAGCAGCTCGTCGCCGGCGCTGTTCTGGATGATGATCGCCTCCATGCCGTACCGTGCCGCCCGCCATTTGTTCTCATGGACGAACCACGGCTGGAGCCTCGGCACCTCGCGGCCGGCGTCGAGCTCGGCCGAGAAATGCTCGACCAGGCACTGCGTCAGGGCCGCGATGGCGGCGATCTCCCACGCGGTGGAGATGCCGTCGAAGGTGCGGACCTCGATCGTGCCCCACTTCGGCGAGGGGCGGATGTCCCAGCGCAGCTCGTTGAGCTCCTCGATGACGCCGGTGTGCATCAGGTCGCCGACCAGCTCCTCGTACGCCTGCCAGTCGGCCAGGCAGGGTGGCAGCCCGGCCGTCGGCAGCTGCTGGAACATCAGCGCCCGGTTGGAGGCGTACCCGGTCCGCTCCCCCGCCCAGAACGGGCTCGACGCGCTCAGCGCCTGGAAGTGCGGCAGATAGGTGAGCAGGCCGTCGATGATGGGCAGCACCTTGCGGCGGTCGTCGACCGCGACGTGCACGTGGACGCCCCAGATCATCATCTGCCGGCCCCACCACCGGGTGCGGTCGATGAGGGTGTCGTACCGGGGCTTACCCGGTGTGACCTGCTGCTGGAACCATTGGCTGAACGGGTGGGTGCCGGACGAGATGAGGTCGACGCCCATCGGCTCGGCCAGGTCACCGACCCGCTCGGCCAGCCGGGTGAGGTCGTCCACGGCGTCGCGCGCTCGACGGTGAGGCGCGCTGACGATCTCGACGGTGTTGGTGAGCAGCTCGCTCGTGACGTGCGGAAACCCGTCCGCGACGTCGATCTTGGCCAGGAGCTCGGGTGCGGCCGGGGCCAGTTCCCCGCTGCGCCGGTCCACACAGGCGATCTCCCACTCGATCCCTAGACGCGATCTGTCCGACCGGGCGAAGTCGATTCCCATCCCCACACTGTACGTAGTCGAGGTTGCTCAGAGCGTCACGACGGCGTAGACATCGGTCTATGCCCAGCGTGAAGCGCCGCCTCGCACTCATGGCTTCGGCGGTGATAGTCGTCCTGACGCCCTCCACCGCCGTGGCCAAGCCGGCGACCGGCCTGCTCCCCTTCCCCAGCGACCGGTTCACCGTGCCCGACCGCGACAGTCCGACCGGGCGCCGGGTCCATTTCGGGGCGGACGCGCTGCCGGCGAACGTGGCCGGCAAGCACATCGACCCCACCGAGTGGAACCGGCAGGACGGGTTCAGCCCGGGCACGCCGATCCTGGCCGAGGTGCCCGGTCTCGACCCGGTGGCCTCCGGCATCGCGCCGGTCACCGACATCGGCCGCTCGCTGGCCCCGGACGCGCCCATCCTGCTCATCGACACCCGCACCGGCCGGCGCACGCCGCACTGGGCCGAGCTCGACGCCCACGCGACCGAGCGGCCGCTGCTCATCATCCGGCCCGCCGTGGCCCTGCGCGAGGCCACCCGCTACCGCGTCGTGCTGCGCCACCTGCGCGACAGCGCCGGGAAGACGATCCGCGCGCCGCGCCCGTGGGAGTTCACCGTGGCCAGCACGGCCGGCCTGACCGGGCGGGTGCTGCACATGCGTGACCAGGCGTTCGCCGCCCTCGGTGGCCGCCCCCCGGCGTTCACGGTCAGCCAGGTCACCGACTACACCGCCGAGCAGGACGCGCGCATCGCCCGCCAGGTCCGCGGCACGGTCACCGTGCCGAAATATCTGACCGGCGACGGCGGCCCGGGATCGCGGCTGCTGGCCGAGCCGTCCGGCGACCTGGCGGCCGACTTCGTCTGCAACCTCCCGCGCAGCGCCACCGCGGCCCGCCCGGCGCATCTCTCGCTCTACGGGCACGGGCTGCTCGGCGCCCCGACCGAGATCAACGCGGGCAACGTCAAGCAGATGGCGCAGACGTACGACTTCATGTTCTGCGCGTCGAGCTGGATCGGCATGGCCTCGGGCGACATTCCGTACGTCGTACAGACCTGGAGTGACCTCAGCACCTTCCCGGCCGTGCCGGACCGCCTCCAGCAGAGCTTCCTGAACTTCCTCTTCCTGGGCCGGGCCATGATCGCGCCGAAGGGCTTCGCCTCGCACCCCGCCTTCCGCGACGCACAGGGGCGCAGCCTGCTCAACCGCGCCACCGGCCTGCACTACGACGGCAACAGCCAGGGCGGCATCAACGGCGGCGCGCTGACCGCCATCGCGCAGGACTGGACCCGGTCGGTGCTCGGCGTGCCCGCGATGAACTACAGCACGCTGTTGCAGCGCAGCGTCGACTTCGCCCCGTTCCAGCAGTTGCTGGACCAGTCCTACCCGGACAAGCACGACCAGCAGCTCATCTTCGCGCTGATCCAGATGCTGTGGGACCGGGCCGAGGCCAACGGCTACGCCCGCCACATGACCGGGAACCCGTTACCCCGTACGCCCGCTCATCAGGTCCTGATGCACGTGGCCTTCGGCGACCATCAGGTCTCACCGGCCGCGGCCCAGGTCGAGGCGCGCACCATCGGCGCCCGGATCCATCGGCCGGCGCTGGCTCCCGGCTGGTCCGACGAGGTCACCCCGTTCTGGGGCATCGCGCCGATCCCGTCCTATCCCTATCGCGGCTCGGCCCTCGTCGTCTGGAACAGCGGTCAGGCGTACGCCCCACCGCCCACCAACCTCGCACCCAGCGGCCCGGAGTTCGGCCTCGATTCGCACGAGTTCCCCCGCGCCCAGGAGAGCGCCCAGCTCCAGAAGGCCACGTTCCTGCTCACCGGGAAGGTCATCGACGTCTGCCACGGTTCACCCTGCCCGCGCATCTGACTTTCGGCCGAGGCGGTCGTTCGGCCGAAAGACACAAATCGTTGGAACCTCACAGGATCCTCACAGCTGTCCTTTTTGGATGTTCGGGAGCGGTCGCCGCAGCGGCGGCCGCCCGACCGGAAGGACCCCATGAGGCGATCACACATCATCAGGTACGGCGCGGTGGCGGCGACGCTCGCGCTGACCGCCACCGGCGTGGGCGTGGCCCAGGCCGCGGCCGCCCCGCCTCCGCTGTCGTTCGTGGCCGCCACCGGGCAGGTGACCGCCGAACGGTACAACTACGACGGCGAGATCTACTTCGACTTCAACCTGGGCCTGCACGTGATCGCGGGCAAGGACCCGCTGGAGATCTGGGCCAAGCGCACCGGCTACGACAAGCCGATCGTGGCCGAGCGAACCGTGGTCCAGAACGGCAAGAAGAAGAAGGTGGCGCTGCCGGCCGGCATGGTCACCGACTTCAACGGCCTCAAGGACTTCACCACGATCACCATCGCCGACGAGTCCGGCGCGGTGGTCACCGAGTACAAGACGCCGTTCTGCGGCAACAGCTGGGTGTCGGCCCGGACCCGGCCCGACGCGCCGGCCACCAACCCCTATCCGACCGGCTGCGGCGGCTACAACCCGTTCACGCTGGGCGCGGTCTGGGGCGTGCAGGCCGGCTGGGACGCCGCGGTCCTCGACCAGCCGCAGACCGAGGCGTTCGACCTGCCGGTCGGCAAGTACACCGCCACGGCCACGGTGAACCCGGTCTACAAGTCGCTGCTCGGCATCCCGTCCGACCAGGGCACGGCCAAGGTCGAGGTCACGGTGGTGGACGCCGAGATCGACAGGGGCGGCCTGGCCCGCCTGAAGGCCGCCGACGCCGCTCCGGCCGCGCACGACGAGCACGAGGCGGTGGGCCCGCAGGTCTCCACCTACGTGCCGGAGCTGCGCGCGCCGGCCAAGCGGCCCACCCCGCTGAAGGCCACGCCCGCCGCCGGCCCGCGGCCCGACCTGCGCTCGCTGCCGGCCTGGGAGATCGCGCTGTCCGAGGAGGACGGCAAGGACTACGTCAACTTCGGCGCGACGGTGTGGAACGCCGGCACGTCCCCGCTGCTGGTCGACGGCTTCCGCCGCACCGGCACCGAGCTGATGGACGCGTACCAGTACTTCTTCGACGCCAAGGGCAACCAGGTCGGCAGCCGCCCGGCCGGCACCATGGAGTGGGACGCGCGCGAGGGCCACAAGCACTGGCACTTCACCGACTTCGCCCAGTACAACCTGCTCGACTCCAGCCAGAAGCTGGCCGTGCGCAGCGGCAAGGAGGCGTTCTGCCTGGCCAACACGGACGCGGTCGACTTCACCATCCCGAACGCGAAGTGGCGTCCCGAGAACACCGACCTGTCCACCTCATGCGGCGCCAACACGGTGGTCGCCGTCCGTGAGGTCCTGGACATCGGCAACGGCGACACGTACAGCCAGTACCGCCCCGGCCAGTCGTTCGAGATCACCGATCTGCCGAACGGCACCTACTACATCCAGGTGCTGGCCAACCCGGAGAAGAAGCTGGCCGAGCTCGACACCACGAACAACTCGGCCCTGCGCCAGATCATCCTCGGCGGCACACCGGGCAACCGCACCTTGACCGTTCCGCCGGTCCACGGCATCACCGGCTGAGAGACGCGGTGGCCCGCCGGCCCCTGCGGCGTGCGGGCCACCGCGCCAGTGACGTCCGTTTTCTTCAAGACCTCGAAACCCCTTCGGCCGTACGGTCGTCACATGGCACCCACTTTCAACGCGATCGGCCTGGCCGTGGCCGACATGGCCGCTTCCCTGGCCTTCTACCGCCGCCTGGGCCTGGAGTTCCCGCCCGGCGCCGAGACCGAGCCGCACGCCGAGGCGACGGTCGCCGGCGGCATCCGGCTCATGTGGGACACCCACGCGTCACTGCAGTCGTTCGACCCGGACTATCGACCCGGCGAGCCGTCGGGTGGCTGGGCCTTCCTCTGCGCCGACCCCGCAGAGGTCGACAGTGTCCACGCCGAACTGACCGCCGCCGGGCACAAGTCGGTCAAGGCGCCCTGGGACGCCCCCTGGGGTCAGCGATATGCCCAGGTGGCCGACCCCGACGGCAACGTGGTCGACCTGTTCGCCTGGTCATCGCAGTAGCGCGCCGAGCGGCACGCCGGCCATGGCCCGCACCTCACGCGCCAGGTGGGCCTGGTCGGCGTAGCCGGCGTCGGCCGCCACCGCCGCGAACGCCGCCCCGCCCCGGGCCAGCGCCACCGCCCGTTGCAGCCGGAAGACCCGGTGCAGCGTCTTGGGCCCATATCCGAAGGCGTTGTTGCTGCGCCGCTGGAGCTGCCGCGCGCTGAGCCCGCACCGCTCGGCCACCAGGCCCACCGGCACCCCGGCCCGGGCCGCCCCGGCCACCGCGACCATCACCCGGTCGGCCCCCTGCCACCGCCGCCGCGCCGCCGCCGTGAGCGCGGCCAGCGGATCGCCCGACTCGGCGATGGCACGCACCTCGGCCGCCGGCCACAGATCGTCGAGCGGCACCTGCCGGTCGACGATCTCGCAGGCGGGCACCCCGAGCACCCCGGCGCCGGTGCCGGCGCCGAATCGCAGCGCCACATGCCGGCTCCCCACCACGGGCAGCCCGAGCTGCGCGGTCGTGTCGGGCCCGGCCACGAACACCGTGCCGTCACGCCAGATCAGGTCGAGACAGCCGTCGGGCAGGATCCGCTTGGGCCCGTCGCGCGCTCCCGTCACACTGCGCCACGCGACGACGTACGGCAGCTCCGATGTCCATTCCTCGTACATGCCCCGACCTTCCCACGGGCGTACGACAAGTTACCGAATCTCGTTCCCCCGCTGGTCAAGCTTGTGCGACTCCCAGTACCGGTCCCACTCGTCCCCCACCTTCCGCGGCTCCTTACCCGCCGGGAAGCGCACATATCCCTCGGGCACCGGCTCACCGTCCGGCACACATCCGCGCCCGGTGAAGCTGTCCACGGCGGCCACCGGATATTCGCCCGAGCCGCAGATCGCCTCCTCGAACGAACATCCCGCCACGCCGGACAGCAGAAGGGCCACCACCAGGAACCGTCTCATGCCGTGAAGTCTTGTCGGCCGGGGAAAAGCGTGCATGGGTACGCGTACTCAACCGCTATCGTGCCCGCATGGTCGACTCACGGGAGCAGTTCGTGACCTCCGGGCCGCTGCGGATCTGGACCGAGCGGACCGGTGATCCCGGGCTCCCGGCCGTTCTCATGGTCATGGGATCGGCCGCTCAGGGCATCAGCTGCCCCGGCGAGCTGGTCGGCCGGCTCGTCGAGCGCGGGGTCCAGGTGATCCGGTTCGACCACCGGGACACCGGCCGCTCCAGCGTCGTCGACTTCGACGCCCATCCGTACACGATCAGCGACATGGCCCGCGACTGCCTGGCCGTGCTCGACGGCCTCGGCCTCCGCTCGGCGCACGTGGCCGGCGCCTCCCTGGGCGGCATCATCGCGCAGTGGCTGGCCGTGCACGCGCCCGAGCGGGTCCGTTCCCTGACGGTGATGTCCAGCTCGCCGATGGGTCACGATCCGGGCGAGCTGTGGGCCCGGGCGCGGGCCGGTGAGCCGGCCGACCCCGGCGATCTGCCACCGCCGACCGCGGCCTTCCTCGCCCACGAGGCGGCCGGGCTGCCGCCGGGCGTGGAGTCCGATGTGGCCCTGTTCCGGGTCTTCAACGGGCCGGTCCGGCCGTTCGACGAGGCGGCCGCCCGGGCCATGCTCGAGCTGGCGCTGTCGCGGGCGACCGACCCGTCGTCCGCGGCCCACCATCACCGGGCCGTGTGGGTGCCCGACCCGAGCTTGGACGCCCCGCTGTCGTCGATCACCGCACCCACGTCGATCGTGCACGGCGACCAGGACCCCATCTATCCGCTCGGTCACGGCGAGGCCCTGGCCGCCGCCATCCCGGGCGCGACGCTGCACGTCGTGCCCGGCATGGGCCACGTCTTGACCTCGCCCGGCCTGCCCGGGGAGGTCGCCGACCTGATCCGGCTGTGACCGGTCAGGCCCAGTTGACCGGGCGCAGCTCCGGGCCGACGATGTGGCCGACGTGCGGGTCGGGGTGCTGCTGGTCGTGCATGAAGTGGCCGGCGTACCAGATCACGACGTCCGTGCCGTCGATGCTCTCCCCGTCGACGTACTGGCTGATCTTGTTCTGGGTCTGGGACGGGGTGCCGCTGACGCCGCCGTATCCGTCGTCGATCTCGTCGCTGTGATAGCGCAGGAACCACATGTCGGCCACGCCGTACGGGTCGGCGGTGCCGTCGGTCAGGCCGGGCACGATCGTGTAGCCGCGGTTGGTGTCCCTGTCGCGCACCCGCCAGGGCCGGGCCGGCACGCCCCGTTTGACCGATCCCTCCCGGAGGCGGCGGACCCACGGCGGCTGGTTGGGCGCCGGCGGCACCCGCCGTTCGACGATGTCCCGGCCCGCGCCCTCGATGTCGAAGTCGAGCCGCCAGTAGACGTGGTGCTGATGCCGCTTGCACGTCCGCGGGTTGCGCGTGCCGGCGAAACCGAACCGGGGCTTGATGATCCCGTCGTCGCGCAGTTGCCACTCCGAGACGTACCGGTACCAGGCCGCCTGGACCTCGCTGACGATCCGCAGCTCGCCGTCGGCGTAGCGGAACGCGACACCCTGGAAGTCGCCGGCGTCGGTGCCGGACTCGAGGATGGTGGCCGGCTGCCGGCTGCACACCCGCCAGCCGTTGCCGACCGGGTCGGTGCCGACGGCCTGGAACGGGGTCTCCTCGTTCTGCCAGTCGCGATAGGTGGTGCCGTCGTCGTAGAGGACGTTCAGGATCGGCACGTGGGCCCGGTGGAGCACCAGCCGGCCGCGATATCGCACCATGCGCAGCTCGACCCCGGAGCCTTTGCCGTAGGTGGTGGGCTCGGAGTCGCGCGGCCGCACGACGGTGAAGCTCCACAGCTCGGTGCCGCCCTGGACCACCCGTACGTTCACCCGGCCCGGGCCGCCGGCGTCGGGCTCGCTCTCCACGCCGACCGGCAGCGTCGCCTCGCAGTCGTGGTTGGTGTGCCGGTCGACGCCCTCGGGGGACAGATCGACCTTGCGGTCGGCCAGGTCGACCGCCACGATCCGGTGCTTGGGGCTGTCGGCGGGCCGGTAGACGCCCAGGGTGACCCGGCGCTGGACGGTGCCGTCGTCCCGCTCGACGTTGGCCAGCGGCGGCATCGGCTGGTAGAGGACGACGTCGGCGTAGTCCGGGTCCTCGCGCAGGATGGCCGCCGCCTCGCGCAGCTCGGCGCGCGTGGGCAGGGGCACGTGCGCGCTCGGCCGGACCCGGAACTCGCCCGGCCGGCCGGTGTCGCCGGACACCTCGACCGCCTGTCCCGACCGGGTCGAGTAGAGCAGCGCCCGGTAGGCGCCCTTCTGCTCACCGTCCCGGCTCTCCCACTGCGGCGGGCTGCCGATCACCGTCTCCGGTTTGGCCTCGCCCAGCAGGGCGGACACCTCCGCGTCGGCCAGCGCGGCCGCCACCAGTCGATCGGCCGTCAGCGCGGGCTCCGCCACGGGCTCGAGCAGCACCTCAGTCGTGTCCGGCATGTCTCCTCCCAGCTTCTTCTCCGCCGAGCGTAGGACGGTCCCCGACCCGCCCGTGGGCTCCGTCCTTGACCCGACAACGCCTAAGCTCACGATCGGGGGATGGGGGAAAGAATCGATGAGTGACCAGGCGCTCTACGGCCGTGACGCCGAGCTTCGGCTGGTGAACGGGCTGGTGCGGACCGTCCGCGACCGCGGTGGAGCGCTCGTGGTCCGGGGCGAGGCCGGCATCGGCAAATCGGCGCTGCTGGACGCGGCCCGCCGCACCGCCACCGCCGAGGGCCTGCTCGTGCTGTCGGCGACCGGCGTCGAGGCGGAGTCGCGGCTGCCGTTCGCCGGTCTGCACACCCTGCTGCGGCCGGTCCTGGACCGTGCCGGGTCCCTGCCCGCCCCGCAGCGCGACGCCCTGCTGGCCGCGTTCGGCATGACCGCCGCCGCCACTCCCGACCTGTTCCTGGTCGCCCTGGCCGCGCTCAACATGGTCGGCGAGACCCAGGGCACGCTGCTGATCCTCGAGGACGCGCACTGGCTCGACGAGGCGAGCGCCGAGGTGCTCGGTTTCGTCGCGCGGCGGCTCGACGCCGACCCGGTGCTCCTGCTGGCCGCCGTCCGCGACGGCTTCCCCACTTCCTTCGGCGCCGGCCTGCCCATGCTGCGGCTGGAACGGCTCGGCGAGAAGGCCGCGGAGGCCCTGCTCGACGCCCGGGCCGGCGCGCTGCCGCCGGGGTTCCGCCGCCAGGTGCTCGACGATGCCGCCGGTAACCCGCTGGCCCTGGTCGAGCTGGCCGCGGCACCCGCTCCCGAGGCGCTGCGCCCGCTCAGCGACCGCCTGGAGGAGGCGTTCGCGGCCCGGGTCGCGAAACTGCCCGAGGCCACCCGGTCCCTGCTGCTGGTGGCCGCGCTCAACGACGGCGACGCCCTGTCCGAGGCGCTCGCGGCGAGCGGCGGGACGACGGCCGACGTCGGGCCGGCCGTCCAGGCGTCCCTGCTGGAGCCGGACGAGGACCGGGTCCGCTTCCGGCATCCGCTGATGCGCTCGGCCCTCCATCAGCGGGCCGGCCTGGCCGAGCGCCACGCGGCCCACGCCGCCCTGGCCCGGGTGCTCGCCGGCCAGCCCGGCCGGGCCATCTGGCACCGGGCGGCCTCGCTCTCGGAGCCGGACGAGAGCGTGGCCGCCGGCCTGGAGGAGACCGCCGCGCAGTCCCGGCGGCGTGGGGCCGTGACGGCCGCGCTGTCGGCCCTGGAGCGGTCGGCCCGGCTCACCGCCGACCCGGCCCGGCGGGCCGAGCGGCTGCTGCGCGCGGCCGAGGCCGCGGTCGAGCTCGGCCGGCACGACGTGGTGACCAGCCTGATCGAGCAGGCCCGCACGGCCGAGCTGTCGCCGCGGCAGCGAGGACAGCTGTTGTGGATCGAGGCGAGCTTCGGTGGCGGTCTGCGTGAGGAGCACCGGCGGCCGGAGGCGATCGCGGCCGCGGCCGAGCGGGTGGCGGCCGACGGGCATGTCGACGTCGCGCTGCGGCTGCTGAACGGGGCCGCGCTGCGCTCGTTCTGGACCGGGGCCGACATCGCGGCCCAGCACCGGATCGTCGACGTGGCCGAGGCTCTGCCGGTGGCCGCCGACGATCCCGACCTGCTGGCGATCCTCGCCTTCGCCGCGCCCATCGACCGGGGCGCCACCGTCATCGCCAGCCTGCGGCGCGGCGCCGAGCGCGCGGGCGGCGACCCGGACGCGGTGCGGCTGGTGGGCTCGGCGGCGATCCTGGTCGGCGCCTTCGACCTGGCGCTGACCTGTTCGACGGCCGCCCTTCCGGCGCTGCGCTCGCAGGGCCGGCTCGGCCTGCTGGTCCGGGCCCTGGGCGCGCAGGCGTGGAGCGCCGCCCACCTGGCCGACCTGGACGCGGGCATCCCGGCCGCCGAGGAGTGCGCACGGCTGGCCGCCGAGACGTCCCAGCCGCTGTTCGTCGGGATCGGCCGGTCCACCGCGGCCGTGCTGGCGGCGCTGCGGGGCGACGAGGAGGCCGCGCGTGGCCATGCCACCGTGGCCGAGCAGGGCGCCCTGTCCGGCGGGGTGCGCCCGGTGCTGGCCACGGCCCGGCTCGCCCGTGGGCTGGCGGCGCTCGGGGCGGGTCGCTACGCCGAGGCGTACGAGCACCTGCGGCGCATGCACGACCCGGCCGATCCCTCGTTCCACCCGGCGCTGCGGTGTTTCTCCCTGGCCGACCTGGCCGACGCCGCCGTGCACAGTGGACACGCGGACGACATCAAGAAGGTCGTGGCCGAGATCGAGGAGTTCGGCCGGCGGACCCCGTCGCCGGCGCTGCACGGTGGCCTCCGGCATGCCCGGGCCGTCCTCGCCGGCGACGACCGGGCCGAGGAGTTGTTCCGGGCGGCTCTCGAAGAGGGCCCGTTCGGAAGGGCGAGGGTCCAATTGGCGTACGGGCGATGGCTGCGCCGCCAGCGCCGGGTGGCCGACTCCCGGGGACCGCTGCGGGCCGCCCGCGACACGTTCGACAGTCTCGGCGTCACCCCGTGGGGCGAGCTGGCCCGGCAGGAGCTGCGCGCCTCCGGCGAGACGAGCCGGCGCCGCACGGTCGAGGCGCACGAGCGGCTGACCGCCCAGGAGCTCCAGATCGCGCAGATGGCCGCCGACGGCATGACGAACCGGGAGATCGGCGAGAGGCTGTACCTGTCACACCGTACGGTCAGCTCGCATTTGCACCGGATCTTCCCGAAGTTGGAGATAACCTCCCGGGCGCAGTTGGGCGCGATCGTGCGCAGCCGGCCCACGGCCGTCATCTGACGCTCGCGAGCGCCACCGGCGGCGGCCTAGCGTCACGCTCATGGCGAAGATGTGGTTCGCGGTGCTCGGCCCGGTGCGGGCCTGGCGGGACGGCGCCGAGATCGACCTCGGCGCCCCGCAGCAGCGGTCCGTGCTGGCCGTGCTGCTGGCCCGGGCCGGTCAGCCGGTCAGCCTGGCCGAGATCGTCGACACCCTGTGGTGGGACGACCCGCCGGCCACCGCGGTCAACGCGGTGCACCGCAGCGTCGGGCTGCTGCGCCGGGCCCTGGAGCCGGGGCTGAGCGTGCGCGGGGTGGGCCGCTGGCTGGTCCGGGCCGGCGGCGGATATCGGCTCGAGGCCGGGCCGGACGAGGTCGACCTGCTGCGTTTCCGGTCGCTGCTCAACGAGAAGGCGTACGCCGAGGCCCTGGACCTGTGGCAGGGCCCCGCTGCCGCCACGCTCCCGGCCGAGGTGCGCGGGCAGGCCGTCTTCACCGCCCTGGACCGCGAGTACGAGGCCGCCGCGGCCGAGGCTGCCCTGGTGACCGGTGGTTCCGGCCGGCTGCTCAGCGCCGTGGAGCTGGCCGCCGACCGGGCCCCGCTGAACGAGTCGTTGCAGGCCCGGCTCCTGCTCATGCTGGCCGGGGCCGGCCGCCAGGCCGATGCCCAGAAACGCTATGCGGAGGTCCGGGCCCGGCTCGCCGGCGAGCTGGGCGTGGAACCCGGGCCCGAGCTGGCCGCCGCGGCCCAAAAGCTGATCAAGCCCGCGGCCGTGGCCCAGCTTCCGCGCCGGCTGCCCGGATTCACCGGCCGCGAGCCCGAGGTGGCGGCCGCGCTCACCCTGCCCGACCGGGAGATGGTCGGCGCGATCAGCGGCATGGCCGGCGTCGGCAAGACCACCTTCGCCGTGCATCTGGCCCACCGGTTCGCCGATCGCTGCCCCGACGGCCAGCTCTACCTGCACCTGCGCGGGTTCGGTCCGGGCGCGGCCATGGACCCGGCCGAGGCGCTGGTGCGGCTTCTCTCCTCGCTCGGCGTGCCGTCGCACCAGATCCCGGCCGATGTGGACTCGCGGGCCGCGCTCTACCGCAGCCGGCTGGCCGGCCGGCGGATGCTGCTGCTGTTCGACAACGCCCGCGACACCGCGCAGGTCCGCCCGCTGCTGCCGGGAGCACCCGGCCACGTGGTGCTGGTGACCAGCCGCGACCGGCTCGCGGGCCTGGTCGTGTCGGACGGTGCGCGCCCGATCGCCCTCGACACGTTCTCGACCGGACAGGCCCGGGACTTGCTGGCCGCGCGGCTCGGCGCGGACCGGATCGCCGCCGAGCCGGCCGCGGTCGACAAGGTGATCGGCCGGTGCGGCGGCCTGCCTCTGGCCCTGGCCATCGTGGCCGCCCGCGCGGCCACCCAGCCCGGTTTGACGATGGCCGAGCTCGCCGCCGAACTCGACGCGGCCGACCGCCTGACCCAGCTGACCACCGGCGACCCGGACAGCGACCTGCGGACGGTCTTCTCCTGGTCGTACCGCGTCCTGGCCGACGGACCGGCCCGGCTGTTCCGGTTGTTCGGCCTGCATCCCGGGGCCGACATCACGGTGGCCGCACTGGCCAGCCTGGCCGGCCTCGCCCCGGCCGCGGTCCGGCCCCTGCTGACCGAGCTGGTGCGGGCCGGCCTGCTCACCGAGGTGTCCCCCGGCCGGTACGGCGCTCACGACCTGCTGCGCGCCTACGCCGCCGACCTGGCCGGCGCGGACGAGCCGGCCCGGTCCCGGCTGCTGAGCCACTATCTGCACACCGCCCACCGGGCCGCGATGCTGCTGGCGCCCGGCCTCGACCCGCTCGCGCTGGGCGAGCCCGAGCCGGGCAGCCGGCCCGAGAAGCTGACCGGCGAGGAGCAGGCCCTGGCCTGGCTCACCGCCGAATATCGGGTGCTGCGGTCCTTCGTGGACCGTCTGACCGGCCTCGACGCCTGGCGACTGGCCTGGACGCTGGACACGTTCCAGCGCCGGCAGGACCTGCGCCACGACCAGGTCACCACACGCCGGGTCGCGCTGACCGCCGCCAAGCAGCTGGACGATCCGCTGCTGCTGGCCGACAGCTACCGCGATCTGGGCCACGCGCTGGCCCGGGCCGACCGGGCCGACGAGGCGCGGGCCCACTTCACCTACGCCATCGAGCGCTACACCGAGCTCGGCGAGACCGTCCGGCGAGCACACACCGAGCGGGGCATCGGCTACACGTACGTGCGACCCGGGCAGTACGAGCGTGTGCTCGAACACTACCTGCGGGCCGAGGGCCTGTACCGCGCCGCGGGTCATCGGGCCGGCCTGGCCAAGAGCCTGAACGAAACCGCGTTCCTGCACGCCAAGCTCGGCCGGCACGAGCTCGCCCGGCAGCGCTGCGAGCAGGCCCTGGTGGTCTTCCGCGAGCTGGGCGACCGGCACGGCGAGGCGGCCACCCTGGACACCCTCGGCCTCGCGCACACCGGCCTGGGCGAGCACGGGCGGGCGATCGAGTGCTTCCGCGCCTCGGCCGAGCTGTGCGTGCGGATCGGCGACCGGCGCTCCGAGGCCGAGGTGCTGGTCAACCTCGGCGACGCCCACCTGGCCGCCGGCGACCCCTCGCAGGCCGTCGGCGCGTGGCGGTCGGCCGTGGCCGTTCTCGACGACCTGGGGCGGCCGGAGGCGCACGCCGTACGCGAGAAGATCGATGCCCACACTTTGCCCACTAGCGCTGCCTAACGTCTCGGGGCATGACGATTCCTGTTGTCTTCATCCATGGCCTGTGGCTGCACTCCTCCTCGTGGCAGCCCTGGATCGACCTGTTCACCGAGCGCGGATATCAGCCGGTGGCGCCGGGCTGGCCGGGCGACGCCCCGACCGTCGAACAGACCCGGGCCAACCCGGACGCGCTGGCCGGTCACGGCATCGACGACGTCGTCGAGCACTACAGCGCGATCATCGCCGCCCTGCCCGCCAAGCCGATCCTCATCGGGCACTCGTTCGGCGGCATGATCGCCCAGAAGCTGCTCGGCCTCGACCTCGGCGCCGCGGCCGTCGCCATCGACGCCGCCCAGATCAAGGGCGTGCTGCCGCTGCCGCTGTCGACGCTGCGCTCCGGCTTCCCGGTGCTGGGCAACCCGGCCAACAAAAGCAAGGCGGTCTCGCTGACCCCCGAGCAGTTCCGGTACGCCTTCGGCAACGCCGTCTCCGAGGAGGAGTCACGGCAGCTGTACGACCGCTGGTCGATCCCCGCGCCCGGCAAGCCCCTCTTCGAGGCGGCGGCGGCCAACTTCAACCCGCACTCGCCGGCCAAGGTGGCCACCGACAACGAGTCCCGCGGCCCGCTGCTGCTCATGGCCGGTGGCAAGGACCACACCGTCCCCGAGAACGTGGTCCGGGCGACCCTCAAGCAGTACCGCCACTCGCACGCGGTCACCGACATCGTCGATTTCCCGGCCAAGGCCCACTCGCTGACCATCGACTCCGGCTGGGGCGAGGTCGCCGAGACCGCCCTGACCTGGCTGAAGAAGCAGGGCCTCTGATGGACCTCTCCCTCAAGGGCAAGACCGCCCTGGTCACCGGGGCCAGCAAGGGCATCGGCCTGGCCATCGTCCGGGCCCTGGCCGCCGAGGGCGCGACCGTCGTGGCCGGCGCGCGGCACGGCACCCCTTCGCCCGGCGTGCACCCGATCACGGCGGATCTGAGCACCCCGGACGGTCCCGCCGCGCTGGTCGAGTCGGCGGTCGCGGCGCTCGGCGGCCACCTCGACATCCTCGTCAACAACGTGGGCGGGGTGAAGCCGCGCACCGGCGGTTTCCTCTCGGTGACCGACGACGACTGGCTGGAAGCCCTGACGATCAACTTCCTTTCCGCCGTACGGGTGACCCGCGCGGCCCTGCCCTACCTGCTCGAGCGCCACGGCACCATCGTCACGGTCGGATCGGTGAACGCCTCACTGCCCGATCCGCTGGTCATCGACTACAGCGCGGCCAAGGCGGCCCTGGCCAACTTCTCCAAGGCGCTGTCCAAGGAGGTCGGGCCCAAGGGCGTCCGGGTCAACACGGTCAGCCCCGGCCCGGTGGCGACCGACCTGTGGCTCGGCGCCGGCGGCGTCGCCGAGACCGTCGGCGGCGCCGCGAACCTGGCCCCCGACGACGTGGCCAAAGGCGCCGTGAGCGGCACCGCGACCGGCCGTTTCACCCAACCCGAGGAGGTGGCCGACCTGGTGCTGCTGCTGGCCGGCGGCCGGGCCGGCAACGTCACCGGCGCCGACATCCTCATCGACGGCGGCCTGACCGCCTCCCTGTGACAAGGACTCTCTCCGTGACCATCGCTGATCTGCGCGCGAGCGTGACCGGTCCCGTCCTCACCCCCTCCGACGACGGCTACGCGAACGAGCTGCACACCTACAACCTGACCGTCGTGCACACGCCGTCGGTCGTGGTCGGGGCCATGAACCCGGCCGACGTCCAGGCCGCGGTCCGCTACGCCGCCGCCCACGACCTGCCGGTGGCCGTCCTCGGGGCCGGCCACGGCAGCTCGGTCCCGTCGGCCGGCGCGGTGCTCGTCACCACCCGGCGGCTGACCGGCCTGAGCATCGATGAGACAGCCCGCACGGCGCGGGTCGAGGCCGGTGTCGTCTGGGCCGAGCTCATCGAGCAGGCGGGCAAGCTCGGGCTGGCCGCTCTGAACGGATCCTCGCCCACGGTGACCGTGGTGTCGTACACCATCGGGGGTGGCCTCGGACCTTTCGGCCGTAAGCACGGATATGCGGCCGACCACGTGACCGCGCTGGAGATCGTCACCGCCGACGGCGAGCTGCGCCGGGTCACCGCCGACAGCGAGCCCGACCTGTTCTGGGCCGTGCGCGGCGGCAAGGGCAACTTCGGGATGGTGGTGGCCGTCGAGTTCACCCTGTTCCCGATCCGCACCTTCTACGGCGGCGGCATCTTCTTCCCCGGCGAGCTGTCGGGCGAGGTGCTGCACCTGTTCCGCCGGTGGACGGCCGACCTGCCCGAGGAGATGTCGGCCTCGGTCGGCCTGCTGCACCTGCCACCGCTGCCGTTCGTGCCCGAGCCGTTGCGCGACCGCCTGGTGGCCCACCTGCGCATCACCTATCTGGGTGACCCGGCCGAGGGTGAGCGCCTGATCGCCCCGTTCCGGGCCCTGGGCGAGCCCGTCATCGACGCGGTGGCCGAGTTGCCGTACACGGCGATCGCCTCTGTCCACAGTGACCCGGTGGACCCGTTGCCGCTCTATGAGCACGGCGCCCTGCTCCGGTCCCTGCCGGCCGAGGCGGTCGACGAGTTCCTCCGCCTGGCCGGCCCGTCCGCCACCTCCCCCTTGGTGCTGGCCGAGATCCGGCACATGGGCGGCGCGCTGGCACGCCCACCGGCCGTGCCGAACGCCGTCGGCAACCGCGACGACACCCTGTACAACGTCTTCCTGGTCGCGGCGGGCGGCCCACCGGACTCCGAGGCCCTGCACGCCTACGAGCAGCAGCTGATCGACGCCCTGTCCCCGTGGTCGACCGGCCGCCGCTACCTGAACTTCATGTTCGCCGGCGAGCCCGCCGCCCTGGCCTGGTCCCCCGCCGACTATCCCCGGCTCCAGGCGGTCAAGCGCCGCTACGACCCGGCCAACCTGTTCCGCGTCAACCACAACATCCCGCCCAGCTAGCGGCCGCAAACTGGCCGCAATACCGGTAAGACTGGGCCCGTGACAGTCACTCTCGACGCACGGGCCCTCAACCGGGCCACGCTCGCCCGTCAGCATCTGCTCGAGCGCACCGGCGGCCCGGCGCTGGACACGATCGCCCATCTGGGCGGCTTGCAGGCGCAGGAGCCGCAGGAGCCGTTCGTCGGTCTCTGGTCGCGGATGACCGCGTTCGAGCCGGCCGAGCTCTCGGGGTTGCTGGAGCGGCGAGAGGTCGTACGGATGCATCTCATGCGCCGCACCGTCCACCTCGTCACCGCCGCCGACGCCCGGAATTGGCGTCCCCGGCACCAGGCGCTCCTGCTCCAGAAGGTCCTCGGTGTCTATCGCCGCGAGCTCGCCGGCGTCGACCTGGCCGAGCTCGCGGCCCGGGCCGAGGCCCTGATGGCCGACGGCCGCCCCCGCACCGCCGGCGAGGCCGGCCGCGAGATGGCCCGGCACTGGCCCACGGCGGCCCCGCGCGCCCTGGGCGAGGCGGTCATCGCGCTGATCCCGGCCGTCCAGATCCCGCCCCGGGGCATGTGGCGCGCCACCGGCGGCGCGCACTACCTGCCACTGTCCACCTGGCTCCCCGCCGACCCGCCGTCCTCCGCGCCCGACGCCGACCTGATCCGGCGCTATCTGGCCGCCTTCGGCCCCGCGTCGACCGCCGACCTGCGCGCCTGGTGCGGCCTGGCCGGCCTCCCCGAGGCGGTGGCGGCACTGCGCGACGAGCTGATCGACCTCCGCGACACCCGCGGCCGCCGCCTGCTCGACCTGGCCGGCGCGCCCCGCCCCGACCCGGACACGCCGGCTCCGGTCCGCTTCCTCCCCGCCTTCGACAACGCGATCCTCGGCTACCACGACCGCACCCGCATCATCGACGACGAACACCGCAACCTGTCGGTGGCCGGCATCCGAGTGACCCTGATCGACGGCCGGGTCGCCGCCACCTGGACCGCACCCCCGACCGGCCCGGTCACGGTGACCCCGCTGCGCCCCCTGACCCGCACCGAACAGTCCGAGGTGAACGACGAGGCCGACCGCCTGACGGCCTTCCTGCGCGGCAAATAGCTCCACTGCCGATCGCGAGGCGATTGCTGCGCCATGCAAGGAATCGGCAACATCGCCGGCGTCGCGGTCGGTATCGGTGCCACCCTGGCCGCCGGCGCTGTCTCCTGGCAAGGAAAACAAGCGCTGGCTACCGCCGAGGACCGGCGTCGTCTCGGTCGCGCGATCGGCGTCGTTCCGTGGCCGGGTCAGCTTGGGTGGGCCGCCGCCAACTCCGCGTGGTCGAGGGTGGTCTGGTCGGCGTATGTGATGGCGAAGTGGGTCATCGCCTCGTCGAAGCGGCGGCCGTTTCCGATGTAGCCGGCTATCGCCAGGGCGTCGCCGGTGCGGGCGTGCGCTCGAGCCAGCACCCGCGCGCAGCGCTCGGCGAACGGGACGAGGTACGGGGCGATGAGGGCGCCGTTCGGGATCACCTTCATGTCGCGGAACTGGCGTACGTAATAGTCGCCCGTCCAGCCGAGGAAGATGTCGCTCGCCGCCTGGATCTGGCGTTTGCCGCGGATCACCCGTTCGCCGTGGCTCTTGTAGGGGCTCGGGCCCAGGAACTGCTCATAGACCGACGGGCCCGCCTGTTTGAGCTGGAGGAACAGCGGCTCCCGGCCGTTGCGGCCCTGGAGCAGCAGCAGGTGGACCCGCATGCCCACGCTGCCGACACCGACCACCTGCCGGACGGCGTCGACCAGCGTGAAGCGGTCGAGCAGACTGCGCCGCTCGTACGGCAGGCTGTCGTGATAGGCCTGCACGGTGTCGGCAGCCAGGCCGGTTGGGAGGCGCACCCGGATCGGAGGGTCCTCGACGATCCGCAGTTGCCCGTCGACCAGCTGGGTCAGTTTGCGGGCCGCGCCCTCGCTCGTCCGCCGTCGGGCCCGCCTCGCCAGCCGGGCCGACGCCTGTTCCTGTTCCTCCGGGGCGAACAGGTCGAGCAGCTGGTCGGCCGTGACCACGTCGTACCAGATCCTCAGCTCGTCCGCCGTCGAGTAGAAACCGATCTTTTCCCGGTACGCCCTCAGGGCCGCCCGCACCGCCGCCTCAGCGACCCGCTCGTCCCGCCCGGTGTCGCGGGCGAGCACGACCAGGCTGGCCAGATAGCGCTTCACGTCCCACTCGAAGGGGCCGCGCAGGGTCTCGTCGAAGTCGCGCAGGTCGAACGACAGCTGCCGCTCCGGTGTCGCCCACAGCCCGAAGTTGAGCACGTGCGCGTCGCCGCAGAGCTGCACCTCGATGCCGGTGTGCGGGGCCGCGCCGAGGTCGGCCGCCATCACCGCCGCCGCCCCTCGGAAATAGGTCCACGGCGAGGCCACCATCCGCTCCATCCGGATCGGCACGAGCTCCGGGACGCGGGCCTTGTTCTGCCCCAGGACAGTCTCCAGCGCGTCCTGGTGACGCGTCACCGCCGCCAGATCGCGCAGTGGCACCGGGCCGCGGGCCGCCCGCCCGCTTGCCCACCGCTCCCCCATCGGCGCCGCCGGGGCGCGAACCGACCGTAGTCCCACCGGCCGAACCTACGGCCGGTCCTCCGCCGGCGCCTCCTCCCGGTCGGGTGAGGTGGTGCGGCGCCTGACCAGGGGCAGCAGGATGACGGCGAGAAGGCAGGCGAACAGCACGCCGGAGATGGGCCGGGTGAGGAAGCCGGTGGGGTCGCCGTCGAACATCAGCAGGGAGCGGCGCAGCGACGTCTCCAGCAGTGAGCCCAGCACGAAGGCGAGGACGAGCGGGCCCGCGTCGAAGCCGGCCTTCTTCATCAGATATCCGAGGACGCCGAAGGCGACGACCAGGCCGATGTCGAACACGTCGTTGCGGACGGTGTAGGCGCCGATCAGCGTGATGAGGGCCGTGATCGGGGCCAGGATCGACGGCCGGACCCGCAGGATGCGGACGAACAGGCCGACCAGCGGGATGCTCATGATGAGCAGCAGAACGTTGCCGAGGTACATCGAGTTCACCACGCCCCAGAACAGGTCCGGATGCTCGGTGACCAGTTGTGGGCCCGGCGTGATGCCCTGGATGAGCAGCGCGCCGAAGATGACGGCCATGGTGGCGTTGGCCGGGATGCCCAGCGACAGCAACGGGATGAACGACGACGTGGCGGCCGCGTTGTTCGCCGTCTCGGGCGCGGCGACCCCTTCGACCGCCCCGTGCCCGAACCGTGCGGGGTCCTTGGCCCGGCGCTTCTCCAGCGCGTACGCGGCCATCGAGGACAGCACGGCGCCGCCGCCGGGCAGGATGCCCAGGAGAAAGCCGAGGACGCCGCCCCGGCCGATCGCGCCCGAAGCCTGGCGCAGGTCGGCCCGGCCGGGCCAGACGTTTGTCACGGGCGCCGGGGCGGTGACTGCTTTGTGGCGCTCCTCGAGGTTGTAGAGGATCTCGCCCAGGCCGAACAAGCCCATCGCGATGGGTACGAAGTCGAGGCCGTCGGCCAGCGACAGGCTGCCGAAGGTGAACCGTTCGGCGCTGATGAAGTCGTCGCGCCCGACCGTGGCCAGCAGCAGGCCGGCCGCGGCGGCGATGAGCGCCTTGAGCTTGCTGCCGGGCGAGATGGTGGCCACGAGCAGGATGCCGAGCAGGGCGAGCGCCGTGTACTCGGGCGGGCCGAAGTCGAGCGCGAAGCCGGCCACGAGCGGCGCCACGAAGGTGAGGGCGACGATGGAGAGCGTGCCACCGGCGAACGAGCCGATGGCGGCGATGCCGAGCGCGGTGCCGGCCTTGCCCTGCCGGGCCAGGGCGTGGCCGTCGAAGACGGTGACCACCGACGACGCCTCGCCGGGCAGGCGCAGCAGGACCGAGGTGATGGTGCCGCCGTACTGGGCGCCGTAGAAGATGCCGGCCAGCATGATGATCGAGGTGACCGGTTCGAGGCCGAAGGTGACCGGCAGCAGGATGGCGATGGTGGCGGCCGGGCCGAGGCCGGGCAGCACGCCGACGAGCATGCCGATGACGACGCCGATGAGGCAGTAGAGCAGGTTCTTCGGCTCCACCACGACGGCGAAGCCGTCGAGCACCGCGGACAAGGGACCCCCTAGAAGAGGTGGGGAATGCTGACGGAGAGGGCGCCTACGAAGATCAGGTAGAAGGCGACGGTCACGGCGAGGCTGACGACCGCGGACGTACGCCAGGACTCGCGGCCGATGAAGCGGAGCCAGCCGAAGGCCAGCAGCGCGGTCGGTATCTCGAAGCCGATGACGCCGACCACCGCCACGAAGACGGCCATGCCGGCCACCGCGGTCACCACCGCGAGCCCGGGCCGGGTGAAGCGGTCATCGGACCGCCGGAAGGCCAGGACGAGGCCGAGGACGATCAGGGCGACGCTGATCAGGAACGGCCAGGTGCCCGGTCCGGGCGCGGCGGGACTTCCCACGCCCAGACCGAGCGACCCGGCCAGCGCCGCGCCGCCGAGCGCCACGACGATCGCGGCGACGACGCGGTCCGTCACGACGTGCCGCTCAGGTCGATCTTGTATTTGCCGACCAGCGCCTTGTAGGTGGTCAGCGAGTCGTTCCACTGCTTGAGCAGGGTGGCCCCGTCGACCTCGTTCGGGGTGAGCATGCGCTGGGTGTTGAAGTCCTTGTACTTCTGGTCGCCGAACGACTTCTGGAACGCCGCGCGCAGCCGGTCGAGCACCTCTTTCGGTGTTCCCTTGGGGGCGACGACGGCCCGCGACTGCTGCACGAGCGCGTCGTACCCGGCCTCGGCCGCCGTCGGCGTGTCCGGCATGTACGTGGGCCGTTCGCTGGCGAAGGTGACGATCGGCGTGACCTTCTTCGCCTCGATCTGCGCCTTGGCCTCGCCGAGCTGGACCGCGGCCACGTCGACCTGCCCGCCCAGGACGGCGGTCAGCGCGGGCGAGCCCCCGTTGAACGGCACCGCTGTCGCCTTGATGCCGGCCTGCGCGAAGAGCAGCTCCTGGCTGAGCTGGCTGCCCGTGCCGACCCCCGTGGTGGCGTATTTGATCGGCCGGGAGATGGACTTCACCGTCGTGAAGCCGGTCTGTGGATTGGCCACCAGCACGTAGTCGTCCTGCGAGACGCCCGTGACGACCTCGTAGTCGTTGATGTCGACCGCTTCGCTCTCCGGCACGGCCAGCGGCGTGATGTAGGCCAGCGAGCCGACGAAGAGCATGACCGTGTAGCCGTCGTTCTTGGCCCCGGCCAGTTCCTTGGCCGCGACCGCGCCGTTGGCGCCGGGCTTGTTGAGCACGGTGACGGACTGTCCGAGGTCGGCCGAGGCCGGGTCGGCCAGGGCGCGGGCGATCAGGTCGGTGCTGCCACCGGCGTCCTGCCCGACGAGCAGGCTGACCGCTCGCTCCGGATAGGAGCCGGCATCGGAGGAACCGCTGTCGTCGAGGTTGCCGCCGCACGCGGCCAGGGCGAGGACGGCGACTAGAGAGACACCCGCGAGCTTGCTGCGCATGGGACGCTCCTGGGATATGTGAGGCGGGTCACGAGCGTATGACCAGCCATCGATGCGAGTCCAACTCTCTTATTGCATTGATTGATACCTTTCTTGCATGGCGTACACGCTGGAGCAACTCCGCGGCCTGGTCGCCGTGGCCGAGGAACTCCACTTCGGGCGGGCCGCGGCCCGGCTGCGCATGACCCAGCCCCCGCTGAGCCGCCAGATCCAGAAGCTGGAGGCGGCCGTCGGCGTGCATCTGCTGGAGCGGGACAACCGGCGGGTGGCGCTGACCCCGGCCGGTGAGGCCTTCCTGCGCGAGGCCCGGCGCATCCTGGCCATCGCCGAGGCCGCGCCCGATCTGGCCCAGCGCGTCTCGTCGGGCACCCGCGGCCTGGTGCGCCTCGGCTTCACGGCCGCGTCCACGTTCGGCATCCTGGGCCGGCTGCTCGACGAGTTCGAGCGCAAGCTGCCCGAGGTGCGGGTCGAGCTGTTCGAGATGGTCACCCGCGAGCAGGTGGCCGCGCTGGCCGCCGAGGACCTCGACCTGGGACTGGCCCGCCCGCCGTTCGACGCGGATCTGTTCGATTCACGGCTGCTGCACCGCGAGGCTCTGCTGCTGGCCGTGCCGGCCGGGCACCGGCTGACCGGCCTGGACCGGCCGGCCGAGGCGGGCGACCTGGCCGGGGAGCCGCTCATCCTCCACTCGCAGCAGAAGGCCCGCTACTTCTACGACCTGGTGGCCGGCACGGTGCCGCTGATCCAGGAGCGGGTCGTGCACAGCGTCAGCCAGATCCTCACGATGCTGTGGCTCGTCTCGGCCGGGCGCGGCATCGCCTTCGTGCCGGCGTCGGCCACACTGCTGGCCATTCCGCGGGTCGCCTTCGTGCCGCTGGCCACCTCGGTCCCGGAGCCGGTCGAGCTGCATCTGCTGTGGCCGCGCCAGTCGCCGAATCCGGCCCTGGCCCGCGCCCTCGCGGTGATCGATGCACGAAAGGTATCGGATGATGCGGAAACACTCTTGGACAGGCATCATCGTCGATACCTACCGTGACCAGGGTGACGCCAGCCGAACTCGCCTCCCGTCTCGCCACCGGCCTCCTCTCCTTCCCCGTGACGCACTTCGACGACGACCTCACCTTCGACGAGCCCCGCTACCGCGAACACCTCGCGTGGCAGACCGGCTTCGGCGTGGCCGGGCTGTTCGCGGCCGGCGGCACCGGTGAGGGCTTCTCGCTGACCTCGGCCGAGATCGACGCCGTGGTGCGCGCGGCCGTCGACGAGGTCGGCCCCCGCCTCCCGGTGGTCGCCCCGGCCACCGGCGGCACCGCCCAGGCGACCGCGCAGGCCGAGGCGGCCGAGCGGGCCGGTGCGGCCGGGCTCCTGCTCCTGCCGCCCTATCTCACCGAGGCCACCCAGGCCGGGCTGATCGCGCACGTGACCGCCGTGTGCCGGGCGACCGGGCTCGGCGTCATCGTCTACAGCCGGGCCAACGCCGTGCTCGACGACGTCACGGTGGCCGAGCTGGCCGAGCGCAACCCCAACCTGATCGGGCTCAAGGACGGCGTCGGCGACATCGAGCGGATGACCCGCACCTACGCCCGGCTCGGCGACCGCTTGATCTACATCGGAGGGTTGCCGACGGCCGAGACCTTCGCCCTGCCGTTGCTCCAGCTCGGCGTGAGCACCTACTCCTCGGCCCTTTACAACTTCCTTCCCGAGTACGCCCTGAGGTTCTTCACGGCCGTACGGTCTCAGGACCGCGCCACGGTCTACCAGCTGCTCAACGACTTCGTCATCCCGTATCTCGACATCCGTGACCGCGCCCGCGGCTACGCCGTCTCCATCATCAAGGCCGGCCTGACCGCGATCGGCCGCGACGGCGGCCGCGTCCGCCCGCCGCTGACCGATCTGACCCCGGCCGACCGGGCCGATCTGGCCGCCCTCATCGACAAGGTCCGCTCGTGAGCACGCCCACGGTCGCCCGGGTCGAGGTGGTGCCGGTGGCCGGGCACGACAGCATGCTGCTCAACCTCAGTGGCGCGCACGGCCCGTTCTTCACCCGCAACGTCGCGATCGTAACCGACAGCGCGGGCCGCGAGGGCCTGGGCGAGGTGCCCGGCGGCGAGGCCATCCGCGCCACCATCGAGGCGGCGGGAGCGTCCCTCATCGGGCAGCCGATCGCCCGCTACGCCACGCTCCTCCGCGAGACGAGTGCTCGCTTCGCCGGTCTCGACGTCAAAGGCCGGGGACCGCAGACGTACGACCTACGGGTGGCCGTACACGCGATGACCGCCCTGGAGAGCGCCTTGCTCGACCTGGTCGGCCGGCATCTGGGCGTGCCGGTGGCCGAGCTGCTCGGCGAGGGACAGCAGCGCGACGCGGTGCCCGTGCTCGGCTATCTCTTCTACGTCGGCGACCACACCCGCACCGACCTGCCCTACGTCGTGGAGCCGAACCCGGCCGACGACTGGGAGAAGCGGCGCCGCGAGCCCGCCCTCACGCCCGGGTCCATCGTGGACCTGGCCGTGGCCGCGCAGGCCCGGTACGGCTTCGCCGACTTCAAGCTCAAGGGCGGCGTGTTCGCGGCCGAGGAGGAGATCGAGGCGGTCCGCGCGCTCGCCGCCCGCTTCCCGGAGGCACGCATCACCGTCGACCCCAACGGTGGGTGGCGGCTGGGCGAGGCCGTCGCGCTCTGCGCGAATCTCAAGAACACCTTGGCGTACGCCGAGGACCCGGTCGGCGCCGAGGGCGACCTGTCCGGCCGGGAGGCGATGGCGGAGTTCCGCCGGGCGACCGGCCTGCGGACGGCGACCAACATGATCGCCACCGACTGGCGGCAGCTGGCTCATGCCGTACGGATGGACGCCGTTGACATTCCGCTCGCCGATCCCCATTTCTGGACCATGCGCGGCGCGGTGCGCGTGGCCCAGCTGTGCCACGACTTCGGGCTGACGTGGGGCTCGCACTCCAACAACCACTTCGACATCTCGCTGGCCATGCTCACCCACGTCGGCGCGGCCGCACCCGGCGAGATCACCGCGCTCGACACGCACTGGATCTGGCAGGACGGGCAGCGGCTCACCCGTGCGCCCTTGCGGATCGCGGGTGGGCTCATCGGCGTACCACCGGGAAATGGTCTGGGAATCGAGCTGGACCGGGACGCCTTGCTGGCCGCGCACGAGGTCTATCGGGAACACGGGCTCGGGGCGCGGGACGACACGGCGGCGATGCGCTTTCTGGTGCCCGGGTGGGAGTTCGACCCCAAGCGGCCGTGCCTGGTGCGCTCATGAGCGACCGGATCAGCCGCGTCACGCTGTCGTCGGTGACGCTGCCGCTGAAGACGGCCATCAGCGACGCGAAGGTGCTCACCGGGCGGCAGAAGCCGATGACCGAGGTCGCGTTCCTGTTCGCCGAGATCGGCACGGCCGACGGGCTCGAGGGCCTCGGATTCGGTTACAGCAAACGGGCCGGCGGGCGCGCCCAGTACGCACACGCCCGCGAGGTCGCGGCCGAGCTGCTCGGCGAGGATCCCAGCGACATCGGCCGGCTCGGGACCAAGCTGGTCTGGGCCGGCGCCTCGGTCGGCCGCAGCGGGGCGGCGACCCAGGCCATCGCCGCGATCGACGTGGCGCTGTGGGACCTCAAGGCCAAGCGGGCCGGGCTGCCCCAGGCCAAGCTGCTCGGCGCCTACCGCGACTCGGTGCGCTGCTACGACACCTCCGGCGGTTTCCTGCACGAGCCGCTCCCCCGCGTCATCGAGAACGCGGCCGCCGCCCGCGCGGCCGGCATCGACGGCATCAAGATCAAGGTGGGGCATCCGTCGCTCGCGGTCGATCTGGCCCGGGTCCGCGCGGTCCGCGAGAGCCTGGGCGACATCCCGCTGATGGTCGACGCCAACCAGCAGTGGGACCGCCACACGGCCCGGCGGGCCGGGCGGGCCCTCGACGAGTTCGGGCTGGTCTGGATCGAGGAGCCGCTCGACGCGTACGACGCCGAAGGCCATCGCGTCCTCTCCCGAGCGCTGGACACACCCATCGCCTCGGGCGAGATGCTGACGAGCGTGGCCGAGCACGAGCGGATGCTCGGCGCGGTCGGCGTCATCCAGCCCGACGCGCCCCGCATCGGCGGCGTCACCCAGTTCCAGAAGCTGGCCGCCCTGGCCGAGCAGCGCCACCTAACCCTGGCCCCGCATTTCGCCATGGAGATCCACATCCACCTGGCCGCGGCCTATCCGTACGAGCCCTGGGTCGAGCATTTCGACTGGCTCCACCCGCTCTTCAACGAGCGTCTGGAGATCCGCGACGGCCGCCTGCACCTCTCCGGCCGGCCCGGCCTGGGCGTGACCCTCAGCGATCAGGCCCGCGCCTGGACCGTGGACCGCACCGTCATCGAGTGAGCAGACCGGGCAGCTCGGACATGTGCGTGAAGACCAGGCTCGCCCCGGCCGCCCGCAGCACGTCCGGCGAGGCGTGGGTGGGGCTGGCCGGCGCGAAGCCGAACACCGTCGCCCCGGCGGCCACGCCGGCCGTGACGCCCGCGACGGAGTCCTCGATGACGACCGCGCCGGCCGGATCGACCTTCAGCGCCTCGGCCGCGGCCAGATAGACATCGGGCGCCGGCTTGCTGCGCGGCACCTCCATGCCGCTGAAGACGCGGTCGCCGAAGTAGCCGTCGAGGCCGGCCAGCTTGAGCTGCATCTCGATCTTGCCGCGGTCGGCCCCGCTCACGCAGGCGAACCGCTCGCCCATGAGCCCGGCCACGGCCCGGACCGCCTCCTGAACGCCGTCGATCGGGACCAGGCTCGACCGCAGGGCCTCGTCGCGGCGGCCGCGGAAGCTGGCCAGCCAGGCGTCGTCGATGCGGAAGCCGGTCTGCTTCTGGATGATCGCCCACTCGTCGCGCAGCGCCTTGCCGACGAACAGGTCGATGCAGTCGCGCTCGGAGATCTCCCAGCCGAGGTCGATCAGCATCGTCCGGAGGACGCCGTTCGTGATGGGCTCGGAGTCGACGAGCACGCCGTCGCAGTCGAAGAAAACAGCAGAGGTCACGGGCTATTTTATCCGGCCGCCACGAGCGCCTTGATGCTCACCGTGGCCGCACCCCGCGCCCACTCCTCGAACGGCAGCGGCCTGATCGACAGTGGACAGTCGGCGGCGGCGCCGAAGGCCCGGCGCTGGAAGCCGGCCCGGATGTGCGGCTCGAACAGGTCGTAGGCGGCCAGGCCTTCGCCGGAGACGACTATGCGGGCCGGGCCGACCAGGTTGGCCACGGCGGCGATGCCGGCCCCGATGGCGTCACCGGCCCGGGCGAAGACCTCACAGATCGCCACGTCGCCGGCTCGGGCCAGCGACACCGCCTCCTCGAACGTCAGGGAAGGCCGCCCTGAAGAAGAACGGGCCTGCCGCACGATGGCGTCCGCGCCCGCTATCGCCTCCACACAGCCGCGGCTGCCGCAGTGACAGTCGGGGCCGTCGACGTCGATGCCGATGTGACCGATCTCGCCGGCCACGCCGTGCGCGCCCGAGACGAGCCGGCCGCCCACGACCAGGCCGCAGCCGATGCCGGCGCCGACGGTGACGAGCGCGAACGACTCGGCCCCCACGCCCTCGCCGAACCAGTGCTCGGCGATGGTGAGAGCCTTCACGTCGTTCTCGACCGTGACGGCGAGGCCGGTGATCTTCTCGGCCCGTTCCCGCAGCGCGACGTCGTGCCAGCGCAGGAACGGCGAATAGCGGACCAGCCCGGTGACCGGGTCGACGTCGCCGGAGACGGCCAGCCCGAGCCGGCGGGTGCGCGACCGATAGTCGCCGGGGCCGTCGAGCAGGTCGTCGACGAGCTCGCCGAGCTGGGTGAGCACCTGGTCGGCGCCGGACACGGGCAGCCGCCGGTGCGCCGACACGCGCACCTGGGCGCGCAGGTCGCAGACCACGCCGATGAGTTCGTCGGCGGTGATCTTCACGCCGACGAAGAACTCGCTGTCGGCCCGGATGGCCAGCGGGCTGGCCGGGCGCCCGGCGCCCGGACCGGTGCGCTCGGTGGCGGCCATCTCCTCGAGATAGCCCAGGTCGATGAGGGGGCGGGCCGCCTTGGTGACGGCGCCCGAGGACAGGTCGAGGCGCCGGGCGAGGGCGACGCGGGTGATCGGCCCCTCGGTCAGGACGGCGGTGAAGACGGCTGTCACTGCGGGCGCTACGGCGTCAGCCTCGGGAAACATGGCCGAAATCTAAGCTCAATAATTTCCTTCGTCAAGTATTGATTTAGCCGTCAATTCGGACCTACGCTCGCCGCGCTGCATCGACGGCCTTCAGGAGACTTCCCATGCCTTCCACTGATCTCTTCTACGATCGGCCGGCCGAGCGCTGGTTCGAGGCCCTGCCGATCGGCAACGGCCGGCTCGGCGGCATGGTGTACGGGGGCATAAGCACCGAAACCATCCGTCTCTCCGAGTCGACCGCGTGGTCCGGGGCACCCTCGGACACCGACGTGAGCCCGACCGCCCTCTCGCACGTTCCGGCCATCCGCAACCTGCTGTTCGAGGGCCGGTACGCCGAGGCCCAGCGGCTCGCGGCCGAACATCTGCCCGGACGGCCCACCTCGTTCGGCACGAACGTGCCCCTCCCCCGCCTGCGCCTCGACTTCGCCGGGCTCTCCTCCGAGCGCTACCGCCGCTCCCTCGACCTCGCCACCGGCCTCGTCCGCGTCGAATGCGACGACCACGTGCGGGAAGTCTTCGCCTCGCACCCGCACGGCGTCATCGCCATGCGGATCACGGCGGCCCGGCCCCTCGGCTTCACCGCGACCCTCGACAACACCATCCTGCCCGGCGTCACCACGGCCACCGAGAACGGCCTCGCCTTCAGCGGCCGCGCCGTGGAAACCTTGCACAGCAACGGCGAGGACGGCGCCACGGTCGAGATCCGCTGCCGCTTCGTGCTCGAGGGCGGCACCCTGCGCCGTGACGGCGGCACGGTCACCGTCGCCGGCGCCGACGCGGTCGTCGTGCTGATCGCCGTGGGCACCGACTGGGCCGGCGAGGACGCCGTGAGCCGGGCCGAGAAGCTGGTGGCCGTCGAGGCCGGCTACGAGACCCTGCGCGCTGCCCACGTCGCCGACCACCAGGCCCTGATGGGGCGGGTGTCGCTCGATCTGGGCGAGCCGGTCGCGCTTCCCACCGACGTACGCCGGGAGCGCCTGGCCCAGGGACACCAGGACGACGATCTGATCGCCCTGTACTACCAGTACGGCCGCTACCTCACCATCGCCGGCTCCCGGGCCGACTCGCCGCTGCCGCTGGCCCTGCAGGGCGTCTGGAACGACGGCTTCGCCAGCAGCATGGGCTGGAGCAACGACTTCCACCTCGACATCAACACCCAGCAGAACTACTGGGCGGCCGAGTCGGGCCACCTGGCCGAGTGCCAGACCCCGCTGTTCGGCTTCCTCCAGCGGCTCGCCGAGGCCGGCCACGACACGGCCCGGCGGATGTACGGTGCCGGCGGCTGGGTCGCCCACACGGTCACCAACGCGTGGGGCTACAGCGCGCCCGGGGCCGGCATCGGCTGGGGCCTGAACGTCACCGGTGGCGCCTGGATGGCCCTGCAGCTGTGGGAGCATTACGAGTACGGGCTCGACGAGGACTATCTGCGCGAGCAGGCCTATCCGGTCCTGCGCGGCGCGGCCGAGTTCCTGCTCGACTATCTGGTGCCCGAGCCCACGAACGGCTGGCTCGTGGCCGGTCCGGCCGAGTCGCCGGAGAACGCCTATCTGGCCCCGGACGGCGCGCGCTGCTCGGTGGCGATGGGCGCCACCGCCGACCGCGCCTTCGCCGAGGCGATCCTGCGCATCTGCGCCCGGGCGGCCGAGATCCTCGGCGTCGACCCGGCGCTGCGGGCCCGGGCCGAGGAGGCCCGCGCCCGGCTGTCCCCGTTCCGGATCGGACGGCACGGCCAGCTCCAGGAGTGGCTGCACGACTTCGACGAGGCCGACCCGGCCCACCGCCACACCGCCCACCTGGTGTCGGTCTTCCCCGAACGGCAGATCACCCCGCGCCGTACGCCCGAACTGGCCCGCGCGGCCGCGGTCACCATCGAACGGCGGCAGGCGGCGGACGGCTGGGAGCAGACGGAGTGGGTGGAGGCCAATTTCGCGGCCTTCTACGCCCGCCTGCTCGACGGCGACAAGGCCCTGCACCACATCACCCGCCTGATCGCCGACGCCAGCGAGACGAACCTGCTGAGCTATTCGCAGGGCGGCATCGCCGGCGCCGAGCAGAACATCTACTCCTTCGACGGCAACGCGGGCGGCAGCGGCGCCATCGCGGAGATGCTGTTGCAGTCCGACGGCGAGGAGATCGAGCTGCTGCCCGCCCTGCCATCAACATGGCGCGAGGGATCAGTCCGGGGTTTGCGCGCCCGGGGCGGCTTCACGGTCGACCTGACGTGGCGCGACGGCCGCCTCCACGAGGCCCGGATCCGCGCCGACCGAAAGGCCACGTCCCGCGTCCGCTACCGGGAGTCGGTCACCACCCTCACGTGGGACCCGGCACAGCAGCAGACCATCAACCAGAGCCACGTTCCGGCCTGACCACCCCGTGGGCGCCTCGTCGCCCCGGTCGTTTCGCAAGCGGGACACGGCCGCCGTCGGCGGAATGCAAAGTCCAACCCGGCCGGGGTCCAGTGGACCCCGGCCGGATTTTCGAACGCCTTGCCGCCCTCCCGGCAAAGGCTTTCCGGCTCCGACCCGCCGCGGGCTGTCGCCGCCCGGTGCCGCGACGGGGGCCGAGTGGCGCCGTAGCCCGCTCGGTCCGCGCCCCTCACTTCAACCCGCGGGCAGCGTCCTGCCCGTCGGCGTGGTCTATGACCCGGCCACCGCTGATCTTTGTGAGTCGATGTCAGGCGGCGATCTCGACAGTCTTTGTCGGTTCGGTTTCTGCCCGGTGGCGAGCCCGCATCCCGAAACCTTCAGCCGACAAGCAAGCGTGACAAAAAGACAAGCCCGCTCGACTTTTTGTCAAGCCGTCAGCCCTGCCAGGGCAGAGGCGCCCTGCTCGGTCGGCCTATTCGCCCTGGCTCTCTCCGGACAGCGGGCAGCGCGGGCAGCACGGGCGGCGGACAGCGGGCAGACAGAACGGGCGGCGCGGGCAGCACCGGCGGCGCGGCGGCGCGGGCAGCGCGGGCAGCACAGGCGGCGCGGCGGCGCGGGGCGGCGCGGGCGGCGCGGCGGCGCGGCGGCGCGGGGCGGCGCGGGCGGCGCGGCGGCGCGGGCGGCGCGGCGGCGCGGGCGGCGCGGGCAGCGCGGGCAGCACAGGCGGCGCGGCGGCGCGGGGCGGCGCGGGCGGCGCGGCGGCGCGGGCAGCACAGGCGGCGCGGCGGCGCGGGGCGGCGCGGGGCGGCGCGGGCGGCGCGGGCGGCGCGGCGGCGCGGGGCGGCGCGGGCGGCGCGGGCGGCGCGGGCGGCGCGGCGGCGCGGGGCGGCGCGGGCGGCGCGGCGGCGCGGGGCGGCGCGGGCGGCGCGGGCGGCGCGGGCGGCGCGGGCGGCGCGGGCGGCGGACAATGCGGGCCGCGGGCGGCGGGGAATGTCAGGGGGTGCCGTTAGCCTGCTGGCATGGCTAAGACGGAGCCCGTTGTGCTGGAAGAGAAGATCTTCGCTGACGCCGGGGAGTTGCGGGCCTGGCTGGCCGCGCACCATGACGCGTCGCCCGGCATCTGGCTGGCGCTGACCAAGAAAGGCGGCGCCGTCACCACGCTCACGTGGCAGCAGGCGGTCGACGAGGGGCTGTGTTTCGGCTGGATCGACGGGCAGGCGCGCCGGCACGACGAGGCGATGTCGTGGATCCGGTTCACGCCGCGGCGGGCGCGCAGCTCGTGGTCGAAGCGCAACGTCGGCCACGTGGCCCGGCTGGAGGCGGAGGGCCGGATGCACCCGGCCGGCCTGGCCGCGGTCGAGGCGGCGAAGGCGGACGGGCGATGGGAAGCCGCCTACGCCCCGCCCTCGGAGGCCGAGGTGCCGGATGACCTGCTGGCCGCGATCGCCGCCGAACCGGCCGCTCAGGCCATGTTCGATGTGCTCACCAGCGCCAACCGCTTCGCGCTGATCCACCGGCTCAACGCCGTCAAGCGGGCCGGGACGAGGCAACGGAAGATCACCGAGTTCGTCGCCATGCTGGCCCGCCACGAGACGCCCTACCCGCAGAAAGCCCGGCCCACCGACTAGCGGCGTGCCGGGCTCTCAGCTCACTTGTTGGTGGACTTGTACCGGTCGTAGGCCTTCTGGTTCAGCTCCAGGTAGCGCTTCATCCCGATCCCGTCCAGGCCCTTCACGAAGGCGTCCCAGTCGGTCGCGATGTTCTTCGAGCCGGTGATGAAGGCCAGCTCGCCCTGGCTCACGTAGCTGTCCAGGTTGGTCTTGAGGGTGGCCAGCTCGGAGACGTCGTTCGGGTCGACCCAGATCTGGGCCTCCGGGAAGACCTTGGCCTTGTCGACGTGCGGCTCGTACTGCTTCGTCGCCTCGAACAGGCGCCGCTCGAGGCCGCTCTCCGCGTAGATGTCCTTCGGCACGGCCTGCTCGTTGCGCAGCTTCGTCGTGACGTTGTACTGGCCCATCGACGACCAGGCGATGTTCTTCGGCACGTCGGCCGACGGCAGGGTCTTCCAGGTCGGCTTCACGGTCTCGTCGAGCGCGATGTCGTCGGCCGCGGGCTCGACCCAGCCGGTGCCCTTGGGGCCGTTGTTGACCTCGATCTGGCCGGCGTCGGTGTAGATGTAGTCGAGCATCTTGAGGGCCGCGATCCGGGCCTCCTTGCTGGACTTGTTGGTCAGCATGAAGGTGTAGCCGGTCGAGGTCGGGTTGTTGAACGCGGTGTAGCTCTTGCCCTCGGGCCCGGTCAGCGGCGGCGCGGCGTCGTACTGCTTGTCGCGGCCGTCCTTCTGGCCCAGCTGGACGAAGATGCCGGGGTAGAGCACGGGCGAGGAGCCGATGCGTACGGCCTTGGGGTCGTTGCCCGTGGCCTGCAGGGCCTCGGCGTTCTGGGTGAACGAGGCCCGGTCGATGAGGCCTTCCTTGTACAGCGAGTTGATGTACTCGAGGCCCGCACGCCACTCGGGCTTGTCGACCGGCGTCTGCACGGTGTCGCCGTTGAGCTCGAGCAGGGACGGCACACCGTTGCTGGCGCCGAACGGGGCGTACGCGAAGGCGCCCATGAGATAGCCGATGAGCGTGCTGTCCTGCGTGTCGGTGGTCATCGGGATCTCGTCGGCCTTGCCGTTGCCGTTCGGGTCCTTGGTCTTGAAGGCGCGCAGGACCGTCCGCAGCTCCTCGGTGGTCTTCGGCATGGGAAGGTTGACCTTCTTCAGCCACTCCGAGTTGATCCAGAGCTTGTTCCAGTACGTGCAGTGGTAGCAGTCGGACCACTGCGGCAGCGCGTAGATGTGGCCGTCCGGCGTGGTCGACATCGCCTTGAGGACCGGGTTGGCGTCGAGCGCCTTCTGGACGTTCGGCGCGTTCTCCTTGATCAGGTCTTCCAGCGGCACCGCGACGCCCTGCTGGCCGAGCTTCTGCACCTCGGTCTTGGTGAAGGCGTCGATGTACGGGGTGAGCAGGAACAGGTCGGGGTAGTCGCCGCTGGAGATGGCGATCTGGCGCTTCTCCTTGGCCGGCCCGCCGTCCATGGTCGTGGTCGTGAACTGGAACTTGATCTTGAACTTGTCGCTGAGCATCTTCGTGGTGGCGTTGGTGTCCAGCTTGGTGTCGGCGTCGGCCGCCGCCATCGCCGTGACGATCACCTTGTCGCCGTCCATCTTCGCCTGGGGAGCGTCGTCCTTCTTGCTCCCGGAGCAGCCGGCCGCCACCAAGGTCGCGGCGACACCGAAGGCTATAAATGATCTCTTCATGATTCCTTCCGATGGGTGAGGGGTCAGCCCTTGACGGCGCCGACGAGCACGCCCTTGGTGAAGAAGCGCGCGACGAAGGGGTAGATGATCAGTACCGGCAGGCTCGAGATGACGATGAGCGCGTACCGCAGAACGTTCGCCAACTGCATCTGGTGCATCGACTGGGCCAGATCGACGGAGCCGGCCCGGCCGGGGGTGTTGAGGATGAGGATGTTGCGCAGCACGATCTGCAGGGGGAACAGATCGGGGTCCTTGAGGTACACCAGGGCGTCGAAGTAGGTGTTCCACTGATAGATCGTGTACATCAGGGCGAGCACGGCCAGCAGCGGCTTCGACAGGGGCAGCACCACCGACCAGAGGGTCCGCAGGCCGCCCGCCCCGTCGAGCTGCGACGCCTCGTAGAGCTCGTCCGGGACGGTGTTGGCGAAGAAGGTGCGTGCGATGATCACCTGCCACACGCCGATGGCGTTGGGGATCAGCAGGGCCCAGCGGGTGTCCAGTATGCCGAGGTCGTGCACGACCATGTAGGTCGGGATGAGGCCGCCGGAGAACAGCATGGTGAAGATGAGCAGCGTCATGATGACGTTGCGGCCGTAGAAGTTCTTCCGGGACAACGGGTACGCGATGGCCACGGTCAGCGTGACGCTGATGATCGTGCCGCCGACCGCGTAGATCAGCGAGTTGTAGTAGCCCTGGAGGACCTCGGAGTTGCTCAGCGCGGACCGGTAGGCCTCGAGCGAGAACTCGACCGGCCACAGGAACACGCGGCCCGCGTTGACCGCCGCCGGGCTGCTGAACGAGCTGGCCACGATGTAGATCAGCGGCAGCAGCACGAGCGCCAGGAGCACGCAGAGCATGAGCGTGACGACGATCAGGAACATCCGGTCGCTGAACGGCTCGCGGACCTTGACCGGCTTCTTCGAGGGCGCCGCCGGCTTTTCGAGTGTTGTCGCGCTCATCGCCACAGTCCGTTTCCGGTGACCCGCTTGGCGATGAAGTTGACCACCAGCAGCAGGCAGAGGTTCACCACAGAGTTGAAGAGACCGACGGCCGTGGCCATGCTGAAGTCGGCGTTGATCAGGCCGGTCTTGTAGACGTACGTCGGAATGATTTCTGATTGGGCGAGATTGAGGCTGTTCTGCAGCAGGTAGGCCTTCTCGAACCCGATCGCCATCATGTTGCCGACGCCGAGGATCAGCATGATCACGGCGGTCGGCATGATGCCCGGCAGATCGATGTGCCGGATGCGCTGCAGGCGGCTGGCCCCGTCGACCTTGGCCGACTCGTGGAGCGCGGGATCGATGCCGGCCAGCGCGGCCATGTAGATGACGGCCGAATAGCCGGCGGTCTGCCAGACGTCGGACCACACGTAGACGTGCCGGAAGAAGTCCGGATCGCCGAGGAAGTCGATCGGGCCGACCCCGACGTTGCCGATCCCGTCGTTCACCACGCCGTTCGGCGCCAGCAGCAGGATCGTGATCGAGACGACGACGACCGTGGAGATGAAGTACGGCGCGTAGGTGACCATCTGCACGGTCCGCTTGAACCAGCCGTTGCGGATCTCGTTGAGCGCGATGGCCAGCAGGATCGGGATCGGGAAGCTCGCCAGCACCAGGTAGAACGCCAGGATGAAGGTGTTCTTGAGCAGCGTGCCGAAGACCGGGTTGGTGAACAGCCGCTGGAAGTTGTCGAACCCGACCCACTCGCTGCCCCAGGGACCCAGCACGGGGCTGTAGTCCTTGAACGCGATGACGTTGAAGGCCATCGGGATGTACTTGAAGATCACGAAGTACGCGATCGGGACGAGCGCCAGCAGGTAGAGCTGCCAGTGCAGCCGCCACGACTTCTGGAACTCGGCCCGCCGGCTGCGCCGGCGGACGACCGGCCCGGAGGGCGTCTCGGCCGCCCCGGCCTGCGGGATCTTGTGCGGGGTGATGGTCGCCATCAGACCTCCTGCGGACAGCCGGAGAGGCCGGTCGGCACCGGAACGGCCCTCATGGCCGAGGTCATCGGCTGATGGCCGATCTCGGGAAACATGGCCGAAACCTAAGCTCAATAATTTCCTTCGTCAAGTATTGATTTCCTTAAGTCGGCGGTCATAAGCTCGTCGCACCTTGTGCCCGCCCTCTCACCAGCGCCGAGGCCCCGACACCGACCCACCGACCGGTCGAGGGCCGTTGTGGACGTTCGGCGCGGGCCGGGCTTCGTACCCCCGCTTCAGGAGGTAACACCGTGAGGTTCCGTTCCGCCGCCGTCCTCGGTTTGGCGATGCTCCTACCGCTGGGCGCCGGCGCGTCCGCGGCCCAGGCCGACCCGGCTGCCCCCAAGCCGAGTCCGCAGGCCGCCGCCAAGCGCGTCCCGCCCTCGGTCGCGCCCTCGGCCGCCGCCGGGCCGGGCGCCTCCACCCCCGATCCCTGGGCCGTCAAGCCCTACATGGGGTGGAGCAGCTACAGCATGCAGGTCTACTCCGGCAACGGTAAGTGGATCACCGGCGAGCAGCTGATCAAGCAGTCCGACGCCATGAAGTCCAAGCTGCAGAAGTACGGCTACAACTACATCAACGTCGACGCCGGCTGGAACGACGGTGTCGACGCCAACGGCCGCCCGAAGCCGAGCTCCACGCTCTATCCGCAGGGCTTCCAGAAGGTCATCGACCACGTCCACAAGAACGGCCAGAAGTTCGGCGTGTACATGATCCCGGGCATCTCCCCCGAGATCTACAACGCGAGCCTGCCGATCCTCGACGCGCCCGGCTGCACCACCCACGACATCGTCAAGCAGCCCATCCAGCAGGCCGACTACTGGAACATCGGCTACCGGATCGACTTCTCGAACCCCTGTTCGCAGAAGTACATCGACTCGATCGCCGACCTCTTCGGCTCGTGGGGCGTCAACTTCGTCAAGTTCGACAGCGTCACCCCCGGCTCCGGCATCAGCGACCTCTCGCTCGACGCCCGCGACGACGTCGCCGCCTGGTCGTCGGCGCTGAAGCGGAACAAGATCTGGTTCGAGCTGTCCTGGGCCCTCGACCCCAAGTACGCCGACTACTGGCGCTCCAAGGCCAACGGCTGGCGCATCGACTGGGACGTCGAGTGCTACTGCGCCAACGAGGCCCTCACCCAGTGGCAGAACATCGCCCGTCTCTTCCCCGACCTGGCCACCTGGTGGCGCAACGGCGGCAACGGCGGCTGGAACGACCTCGACTCGCTCAACGTCGGCAACGGCACCATGGACGGCCTGACCCAGGACGAGCGCCGGACCGCGATGACCCTCTGGGCGATCTCGGCCGCTCCGCTCTATCTGGGCAACGACCTGACCAAGCTCGACCCGTACGGCCTGAGCCTGCTCACCAACCCCGAGGTGATCGCGGTCGACCAGGCCGGCACCCCCGCCCGTCCCGTCTCCGCCACCTCGCAGCAGCCGGTCTGGTACGCCCTGAACGCCGATGGCAGCTACACGGTCGCGCTGTTCAACCTCGGCCGCGCCGACAAGGACATCACGGCCACCTGGTCCGACCTCGGCCTGACCGGCGCCGCCACCGTCCGTGACCTGTGGGCCCGCAAGGACCTGGGCCGCTTCGCCACCGGATACACCGCCCCGGCGGTGCCGATCCACGGCGTACGCCTGCTGAAGGTGACCCCGCAGGCCGGCGCCAAGGTCGCCGTCAACAACGACGCCCTCCGCGTCGGCTACACCGGCGACTGGGCGCGCAACGGCGGCCAGGAGGTCGCGGCCACCTCGCAGCCGCTCGAGCTGACCGTCACCGACACCGGCGCCACCACCCCGCCGTCGACCTCGGGCCCGGTCCGCACGATCATCCACGACAACACCGACACCGGCATCGCCTACGCCGGCACCTGGTCGCAGAGCACCAACCGCGGCCTCGGCGACTACAACGACAACGTGCACTACACCGAGCGCAACGGCGACTCGTTCCAGTACACGTTCACCGGCACCGGCGTCTCGTACGTGACGGAGATGGACTCCTCGCAGGGTGAGGTCGACATCTACCTCGACGGCACCTTCGTCAAGACTGTCAACACCGGCCGCGAGCAGGGCCAGCCGCGCCTGTCGCAGCAGACCGTCTTCACGGTCAACGACCTGCCCAACGGCAGCCACACGCTGATGGCGGTCAAGAAGTCGGGCCAGTTCATGCTGGTCGACCGGATCGACGTCCTGCAGCCGAGCCTGCTCGACCCGCCGACCGCGTCCTTCGACAAGAAGGCCCCGGCCGACGTCACGGTCAAGCTGCTGCGCGACGGCAGCGAGTTCATCGGCATCAGTGGTCTCACCAAGGGCACCGACTACACCGTGTCGGGCTCGACCGTGACCCTGGGCAAGGCCTACCTGGCCACCCTCGCGACCGGCAAGACCCAGCTCGACTTCGCCTTCCGCGGCGATTACCTCGACGACGTCCACGCCACCAAGGTCAACGGCGATTCCGTCTCGTACGCCTTCAGCGGCACCGGCGTCGAGTGGATCACCGCCGTCGGCCCCGACCAGGGCCTGGTCGACATCTACATCGACGGCAAGCTCACCAAGCGGGTCGACACCGCGAGTGCCGCCCGCGCCACCCAGAAGTCGGTCTTCGCCGTCACCGGTCTGAAGAACACCAAGCACACCTTCAAGGCCGTGAAGGTCTCCGGCGACGTCCTGCGCACGGACGTCATCCGCTACACGACCAAGTAACCCCCCACTGAAAGGGCCGGGACGCTGCGTCCCGGCCCTTTCGGCTTGCCGGGTGGCGGGTGAGCCGCGAGGCTGTGCACATGATCAAGCTGCGCGTCTTCGGAGGTCTGCGCCTGTGGCGCGCGGGCGCCGAGGTCGAGATCGGGGCGATCCGGGTCCAGACGGTGCTCGCCGTCCTGCTCGCGGCCCGGGGTGCCACGGTCGGCGTGGCCGAGCTGATCGACACGCTGTGGGGCGACCGGCCGCCGGCCAGCGCCGAGAACCAGGTCCAGCGCCTGATCGGGCAGGTCCGGCGGCTGTTCGAGCCGGATCTGCCGAACCGGGAGCCGGGGCAGTGGCTGCTCCCCGTCGGCGAGGGGTACCGGCTGCGGCAGGACGCCCGGATGTCGGATCTGATGGCGTTCTTCGAGCTGGCCGCACAGGACGAGGTCGAACAGGCGCTGACCCTGGCCCAGGGGCAGCCGTTCGCCGGGCTGCCGCCGAGCGTGCTGGAGCTGCCGGCGTTCACCGCCATCGCGACCGCCCGCATCGAGGTGGCCGTCCGGGCCGCCGACCCCCGGCTTCTTCCCCTGGTGAGCTCGGCCGCGGCATCCGCGCCGTTCCACGAGCCCCTGCAGGCGCGGCTGATCCGGTTGCTGACCGCGGCCGGGCGGCGGGCCGAGGCGCTCACCCACTACGAGACGGTGCGGCAGCGCCTCGCCGACGAACTGGGCGCCGACCCGGGCGACGAGCTGCGGGCGGCGCACCGGGAAGCGCTGGCCGAGCCGTCGCGGCCCTCCCAGCTGCCGCTGCGGGTCACCGCGTTCAGCCCGCGCGACGACCTGACGGCGGCCCTCGAGGGCGGGCGCCGATCCGGCCTGATCGTGCTCAGCGGCATGGGCGGCGCCGGCAAGACCGCCCTGGCCGTCGACTGGGCGCACCGGATCGCCGGCGACTACCCGGTCGGCCAGCTCTACCTCGACCTGGGCGGCTTCGCACCCCTCGGCCGGCAGCTGCGCCCGGCCGAGGCCCTGACCACCATGCTGATCAGCATGGGCGTCACGCCGGCGGGCGACGACCCGGGCGCGCTCGGCGCCCAGTTCCGCTCCGCCCTGGCCGGCCGCCGCATGATCGTGCTGCTCGACAACGCCCGCGACTCGGCCCAGGTCCGCCCGCTGCTGCCCGCCGCGCCGGGCGGCCTGGTCGTGATCACCAGCCGCAACCGCATGCCCAGTCTGGTCGCGCACGAGGGAGCGTGGCCGGTGCACGTCGGGCGGCTCACCCGCGTGGCGGCCCGGAACGTCCTCGTCCGCCGGCTGGGCGCGCCGAGGCTGGCGGCGGAGCCGGCGGCGACCGACCGGCTCATCGAGCTCTGCGCCGGTCTGCCGCTGGCGCTGTCCATCGCGGCCGCCCGCATCGCGGTCAGCCCGGACGACGCGCTGACCGACGTGGTGGCCGACCTATCGGCCGATCACCGGCTCGACGCGCTCGACACCGGGGAGGAGCACGACAGCGTACGGTCGGCCTTCTCCTGGTCCTACTGCGTGTTGTCCGAGCCCGCGGCCCGGCTGTTCCGGCTGCTCGCCGTCCACCCGAACACCGAGGTCTCGGCCGGGGCCGCGGCCGCCATCCCCGGCGCCGAGGTGCGGGCCACGCTGACCGAGCTGACCGTCACCACCATGCTGACCCCGCTCGGCGCGGGCCGGTACACGGCGCACGACCTGCTGAAGGCCTACGCCGCAGACCTGCTGGACGACGACCGCGACGGCCGGCTCGACGCGGAACGGCGGCTGGTCGAGCACTACGTGCACTCGGCGCGCCACGCCTACCTGACCTTCAAGATGCTGCCCCCGCCCGATCCCGGGCCGCCGCCGCCCGGCGTCTTCCCGGGCCGTCCGCGGGACGTGAGCGCGGCGCAGAGCTGGTACCGGGCCGAACGCGCCACGATCCCGGCCGTCACCGATCTCGCCCTGCGCCGGGGCTGGGCCCGCAGCGCGGCCCTCATCATGCTGCACGTCCGGCCGATGCGGTCGTCCCAGCCCGGCTCGTCGGCCGGGATCAGCCGGCAGGCGACGCCCGTGGTGGAGGCGGTGGCCCTGCTCGGCGATCCGGAGCTGGAGACGCTCATCCTGCGGGAGGCGGCGGTGCAGCTGAGGCCGAACTCGCCCGATCTGGCCCGCGACTACCTGCTGCGGGCGCTGGCCATCGCGGAGAACCGCGGCGACCTGATCGGCCAGGCGCAGATTCTGCGCAACCTCGCCGTGGATCCCGGCACCGCCGGGCCCGGACAGTTGGCGTACGCGGAACAGGCCATCGCCGTCGCTCGCCGGGCCGGCGAGCCGAGCGTGCTGGTGTACGCGCTGGAGAACTTCGCGCGCCTGCTGGACGAGAACGACCGGCCGGCGCCGGCCGCCGTCGCCGCGGCCGAGGCCTTCGAGCTGGCGGGCGAGGCCGGTCTGAGCGACTTCCGCTGCTACATGGGCGCGGCCAGGGCGTGGATCGCGCTGAAGCTCGGGAACGACGAGGAAGCGGCGCGGATGGCGCAGTGGGCCGTGGAACAGACCGATCCGGCCGATGAGATCACCGTCTGGTTGTCGGCGATGTCGCTGGCTGTGGCCCGGCACCGCCTCGGTGACGGTGCCCGGGCCCGCGCGGCCGCGGAGCGGATCCGCTCCCTGGTCCAGGGACGCGAGACCGTCTTCGCCGACGTCGTCGGCCATGCCGAGTTCGCCCGGCAGATGGCCGACATAGACGTCATTCTGGCTGATCAGGGCACTGCATCCGGCAGTCAGTGATCGTGCAGTGGTTCCTGGTGTGCTCGGTTTCTCAGCCACAGAAGAGAGGAACCGAGATGGAACACCGGCCACGCCGCCACTCCATGCAGGACTTCCTCGAGGAGGTCCGGAGCCGATGAATCCCACTGTTGTGCTCGTCCACGGCGCTTTCGCCGACGGGTCGAGCTTCGCCAAACTCGTGCCCGTGCTGCTCGACGCCGGTCTGAAGGTGCTCGTCCCGGCGGTGCCGAACCGGTCGCTGTCGGGCGACGCCGCCTACATCAGCTCGGTGCTGCGCTCGATCGAAGGGCCGGTGGTGCTGGTCGGTCACTCGTACGGCGGCGCGGTCATCACCGTCGCCGGCGCCGAGGAGAACGTCGTGGCGCTGGTCTACCTGGCCGGCTACGCCCTCGAGGAGGGCGAGAGCCTGGCCGAGCTGCAGGGTCGCTTCCCCGACTCCGAGCTCGCCTCGGCGCTGGTCTACACGCCGTATCCGATCGAGGGGTCGACCGAGCCCGGCACCGACGTCAGCGTCGATCCCGGCAAGTTCCCGAAGATCTTCGCGCACGATGTCGACCCGGAGCTGGCCCGCGTCCTCGCGGTGTCGCAGCGGCCGCTGGCCGCGGCCGCGTTCACCGAGCCGGCCGCGGTCGCCGCCTGGCGGACCAAGCCCGCCTGGGGCGTGATCTCGACCAGCGACAACACCATCAACCCGGACGTCGAGCGCCTCGGCTACCGGCGCGGCGGCATCCGGCCGGTGGAGATCGACTCCTCGCACGTCGTCATGATCTCGCACCCCGAGGAGGTCGCCGACGTGATCCGCGGGGCGATCGCCGCGATCGGCCGCTGATCGCCGGGGCTCATCATGGAGCCATGCGCGCCGCCCGCCTCATCCGCATGGCCCTGCTCGTCCAGTCGAGTCCGGGGCTGACCGCGGCCGCCCTCGCCCGCGAGCTGGAGGTCTCGGAGCGGACGGTGATCCGCGACGCGCAGGCGCTGCAGGAGGCGGGGGTGCCGATCCGGTCCGAGCTCGGGCGCGGGGGTGGTTATCACCTCGCGCCCGGCTATCGGACCCGGCTCACCACGCTGCATCCGACCGAGGCGGAGACGCTCTTCCTGTCGGGGCTGCCGAGCGCGCTGCGCGATCTGGGGCTGGCCGACGCGGCCGACGCGGCGCGCCTGAAGCTCTCGGCCACGCTCATCCCGTCGGTGCGGGCCGCCGCCGAGTCGTCGGCGCGCCGCTTCCACCTCGACGCGCCCGCGTGGTTCCGCGAGCCGTCGGCCCCGGCGGTGCTGCCCGAGCTGGCCCGGGCGGTGTGGTCCGGCCACACGGTCGAGCTGACCTACGCGCGCCCGGGCCACGACGGCACGGTGACGCGGCTCGTGGAGCCGTACGGCCTGGTCCTGAAAGCCGGCGTCTGGTACGTCGTCTGCCGTGTGCCGGACGGCGCCTGGCGCACCTATCGGGCCGACCGGGTGACCGCCACCGAGGCCGGCGAGCCCTTCGACCGCGACCCGTCGTTCGATCTGGCCGCGCATTGGGAGGCCGGCGCCGCCGAGTTCGCCCGCGCCATGCTGCGCACCACGGTCACCCTGCGCACCACGGAACCCGGCCTGCGGCGCCTGCGGGCCGTCGCCGATCCGGCCGGCGTCGCCTCGGTGACCGGGCCGGACGAGTCGGGGCAGGTCACGGTCGAGCTTCCGGTGGAGTCCGAGGAGGTCGCCTTCGGCCAGCTCGTGGGCCTGAGCGCGACCGTCGAGGTGCTGGCCCCGGAGGGCCTGCGCGCCCTTTTCCGCGAGCATGCGCAGGCCCTGTCCGGGCTCTATCAGCGGTAGTCGTCGGGCGATCGGTCCTTGCCGCCGTAGACGACCTCCTCGAAGTAGGCGATCGAGTCGGGCTGGGTGCCGTCCACATCCCGTACGTCATAAGCCTTGGCCAGATCCGCGCTGGAGACCGACTTGCCGTTCCAGCGCGACGCCCGATCGGGGTCGGCCGCGAGGGCGGCGACGCCACGGGCCAGATAGTGCGGCGACTCGGCGATCGCGAAGTGCGGCTCCTGCGCGACCGCGTCGCGCCAGTTCTCCTCGGTCACGCCGAAGTGGCCCAGCATCTGCTCCGAGCGCAGGAAGCCCGGGGTCACGGCTACAGCCGTACCCCCAAATTCTTTGAGCTCCTCCCCCAGCCCGAAGGCGATGCGGATCGGCGCGGTCTTGGCCAGGTCGTAGTAGAGATTCTCGCGGTAGCGGCGGTTGAAGGAAGCCGTGCCGTCGGTGACCTCGATGTGCAACGGCGCGTCCGAGCGGATGAGCAGCGGCAGGGCGAGCGCGGCGGTGATCAGGTGTGAGCGCACGCCCAGCTCCAGGATGCGCAGGCCGTCGGCGAGCGGCGTCTCCCAGCTCTTCTTGCCGAAGACCGAGCCGATGAGCAGGTGCTCGCCGCCCCAGAGGTCGTTGACCAGGATGTCGAGCCGCCCATGCTCACGCTCGATCCGCGCGACGAGGGCACGCACCTGGGCCTCGTCGAGATGATCGGTGGGTACGGCGACACCGGTGCCGCCGGCCGCGGTGACCAGTTCGCCGGTCTCCTCGATGGTCTCCGTGCCGCGGCCGACCTCACTGACGCGGTCGCGGGTGGTGCGGCCGGTGACGTAGACGGTGGCCCCAGCTCGGCCCAGCTCGACGGCCATGGCCCGCCCGGCCCCGCGGGTGGCTCCAGCCACAAGCGCGATCTTGTTTTTCAGGTCCATGTCTCAACGATGGACGCCAAGGGTGACAACCTACGTCACCTTTTTCGATTTCCGGTTTCTCGCCTGTGTCACCGTCGCGAGCGTCGCGGGGCGAGCGTCCAGTTGGGATGATGCCAGGATGTCGGATGAGGTGGAGCTGTACGACGTCATCAGCAAGGTGCGGGGCGACCTGGCTCGGGCGATGTGGGAGGGCGAGGACAAGGATCTGCGGTTCCGGCTCGAGTCTGTGGAACTTCAGCTCGAGGTGACGGTGCACAAGAGCACCAAGGGCGGCGGCAAGGTGAAACTCGTGGTTGTCGACGCGGATGCCGCCCGGGAGAAGGCCACCACCAATCGCCACCACGTCAAGGTGGTGCTGAGTCCGCGGCTCATCGACACGCCGGACGAGCAACCCTGGGTGTCCGGTCAGGCCGTGGAGGGTGAGGAGTAGTCGCGGTGAGGCCGGAACGACTGGTCGAGGTCATCGTCGAAAAGACCGACGGGACCCACCGCGGGTCTGGCTATCGCCTAACGTCGTCCACTGTGCTCACGGCTGGCCACGTGATCGAGGGTGCATCCCGGCTCGAAGTTCGCTTCGAGGCCGGGTTGCCATCGGCCCGCGCGGTCATCGCCGAGCCGCTCGGCGTTGATCCCCACTTCGACCTGGCACTGCTCACATTCACCGCCGACGACCGCGTCGACCCGGCACCCCTCGCCCGGCTGGCCGGTGCCGGACCTGACGTCGAAGTGCGCATCGCCGGTTTCCCCCGCTGGAAGCTACGCGGTGGGAGGTTTCGCGACTCCGCGGCCGAACCCGGCCGGGTGGCGCTGCTCGCGAACCGGCGGGAGGGCACGCTCCAGATCACCGTGGCGCCGCCGGCTGACGACCCGGACGCCCGGACGCCGTGGGAGGGGATGTCCGGCGGCCCGGTTTTCGCGCATGACCGGCTCGTCGCGGTCGTGTCGCGGCATCACCGGCGCGAGGGCTTGAACCGGCTGACGGCCACGCCGATCGCCGGCTGGGTGGATCGGCTCGCCGCCGACGGCCCGCCCGAGTTGCTGGCTGCAATGGGCCTGGATCCTTCCGGCGTCCTGCCTGCCGTCACGGTCGCGTCTGCCTCCGCCTATAAGACGCAGGTACTCCAGATCGCGCCCGAGACGCTGGTCGGCCGGGAACGCGAGCTGGCGGCGCTGGCCCGGTTCTGCACAGGGCCGGACAGCTACGCGCGATGGCAGGCGCCGCCCTGGGCCGGCAAGACCGCTCTGATGGCGAGCTTCGCCGCCGATCCGCCGGATGGCGTCGACGTCGTGTCGTTCTTCGTCACTGGCCGGCTCGCCGGGCAGGCGGACAGCGCCGCTTTCACCGACGCTCTGCTCGACCAATTGGCCGCTCTCCTGGGCCGGGAGCTGCCGTCCACGCCGAGTCCCACCACCCGCGAGGCACTCCGGCGCCGGTGGCTGGAGGAGGCCGCCGATCATTGCGCCGCCTCCGGCCGGCTGCTCGTGCTGGTGGTCGATGGCCTCGACGAGGACTCCGGCACGGCGCCCGGCTCCGAGGTGCCCAGCATCGCTTCACTGCTGCCGGCACGCCCGGGCCCCGGCCTCAAAATCGTCGTGGCCGGCCGGCCGCATCCGCCGGTTCCCGGCGACGTTCCCGGTCATCACCCGCTGCACCGCTGCCCGGTGATCGAACTTCCTCCCTCGCCCTTCGCCGAGGACATCGCTCGCCGCGCGCTGCGGGAGCTGGGCCAGCATCTCGCGCACGGCGACCTTCGGCGTGACCTGGCCGGCCTGCTCGCCGCGGCCGGAGGCGGCCTCACCTTGGACGACCTGATAGAGCTGACCACGCTGCCTCGCTATGCCGTCGACGACGTGGTGAACGGCTTGTTCGGCCGTACGGTGGAACGCCGCGAGGACGTCTACCTCTTCGCCCACGAGGTTCTGCAGTCGCTGGCGGCGGAGCGGCTCGGCGAGACGGCGCTGGATCGTTACCGCACCCGCATCCACGCGTGGGCCGCCGGTTACCGCGACCACGGCTGGCCCCTGGAGACGCCGGGATACCTGCTTCGCGGCTACGCCGGCCTGCTGCGGGAGCAACGCGACGGTCCCCGGCTGGTCGCCCTGAGCACCGACCGCGCCCGGCACGACCGTATGCTGTCCCGCTTGCACGCCGACACGGCGGCGCTGACCGACCTCCGGGCGGCCCAGCACATCCTGCTCGCCGAGGCCGAGCCGGACCTTGTGGCGCTTGGCCGGCTCGCGGTCCACCAGGACTTCCTCGTGCACCGGAACCTGAATCTGGACCCGGAGATTCCGCTGCTGTGGTATCAGCTCGGTCTTCCGGACCGGGCGACCGCCCTGGCCGAGTCGATCACCGACCCCCAGCGGAGATCGCGAGCGCTGAGCCGGCTCGCGTTCCAGGCGCTGGACGACAAGGACGAAGCATTCGTCCGGCGAATGCTCGCGGTTCTGGACATGTCCGCGCGACGTGCGGTGATCGTCGCGGCCGCCGGTCGCGGATCCGGGTTCCTCAGGTCGCTGCTCGGCCTGGAGCTCGACCTGTCGGCCACCGCACCCGCCGCCGAGCGCGCACGCCACCTCGCCGGCGTGGCCGCCCGGCTGGTCCGCAACGGTGACCGCGTCCACCTGGACTTCCTGTTCGGACGACTCGGCGATGCCGAGACGACAACCACGCTGCTGCTCACCGTCGCCGGCGATTGCGACCGGGCGGAAGCAAGGACCCTCGCTGACGTCGTCCAGCCGATCGTGGCCGGATGGCCGCCGAGCCCTGGCCGCAAGCGCGCGCTGGAGATTCTCGACGAACTTCGCCGGTTCGACACGGCGCGGGACGGATCAAAGGCCTCCGCCCTGGTGGTGGCCGGTCCGGTGGCAGACGAGGACCTGACCGACCGGTTGACGGACCTGTTCTCGGCGGCCTACGAGGAGCTCTTGACCACGTCGCTTCACGCCGACGTTCGCCCGGCGGAACGGCGACTCCGCCGAGCTGAGGAAAGCTGGGACGCCGGGGACGAGGCCGAGTCCAGGGCGTCTCTGGAGGAAGCGGTGCGCACGATACCGGCCGGCGGCGCCTCGGACTCCTTCTTCGATCGAGTGGCCCGGCTCGCCGCGGCCCACGGTGGCCTGGACCACGTGGCTGCCACCGGCCGCGCCCTCGGGCCCGGGGTCGGGCTCCCCCTCCTTTGCGCCGGCTTGCGTCTGACGGCGTACGCCGAGGAACCGGTGAACGCGACGGGCATCGTCGACGCAGCGGCCGGCCTGCTCGACCGATCACCGGCGAAGGCCGAGGACCTCATGCGTGCCGCGTGCCGCGCGGGCTGCGCCGATCAGGTGGAACGCGTGCTTCGAGGGCACTGGTCGTTCTGGGACGACCCCACCCGGGCGGCCCTCGCGCGCGTCTTCGCCGAGGAAGGCGCACCCGGCCAGGCGTTGACCACGCTGCTCCAGATCGGAGCCGACGAGATGCGAGCCTCGGCCGTCGACGACATCCTGACGATCGGCGCCCGGACCGGGTCGTTCCGCGAGGCGCTCGCCGTGGCACGCGACCGCTCGCCCGCCTCCCGCGTGGAGGCGCTCGTCATCGTCGCTCGCATGGCGCTCGGCGCGGACGACGCAACCGCCCGCGACGCCGCGACGGAGGCTGAGCTGACGGCCCGTTCCCGGCCGGATCCAGGTTGGCAGGCCGGCGTGCTGCGACAGCTGGCCGGTCTCACCGCGGCCGCGGGCGACCCGTCGGCGGTCACGGATGTACTCGACGCGCTGACGCGGATGAGCGAGGATCCCGACCCCCTGTTCGCCTGGATGGCCCACGCCGCCGCCGAGCGGGACGTCCGGCTGCTCCGACTGCTGGGCCCGCTCGCCGTCGTCGCGGCCGGGGACTCCGATGACCCCGGACGGCACGGCGAGCTGATCGCCCGCCTGGCGCGAACGGCCACGGCCGAGGGCACGACGGCGTACGCCGAACTCCTGCTCGCCGTCGCAGAGCGGTTGACCGCAGCGATACCCGGGGCCGACCGCCGGGACTGGGCCCTTCCAGATCTCGTTCGGGCCGCCTCCGAGGCGGGAGACTTCGCGATGGCCGAGAGGGCGATAGCGATGGCCGGGAATCCCGACCGCCAGGCCGAGCTCCAAGTCGCTCTAGCCCGCTCCCTGGCCGTCGCGGGCAAGGTGCGGAGCGCCGAAGCGGTCGCGGCCGTCATCGCCGCCGACGGGCCGAGGACCGACGCGTACCTCGAGATCGTCCGGGCCCTGACCAGGGCCGGTCACTGGAGCCAGGCGGCCGCGGCGGCCCACGCCATCGCCTCTCCCGACGCGCGCTCCGAGGCACTTCTGCTGGTCGTCCAGACCGCGGCCAGGGCGGGCGATCTGAGCACCGCCCGCGATCTCGCCGCGACCATCCCCGGCACGGCCTGGCGTGCCTGGGCGGCCGACTGCATCGAGGCGACAGCGACGGCGACGGTCCCGCCTGGGCCCGAGAGGGACGTCACCACGCCACCTCAGCAGGATCTGGTGCCGGCGGCCCTGCTTGACGTGGTACGCCGCCTCACCAGATCACCCGGCACCTCAGCGAGTTCGAGGCGGACCGCCGCGGAGGCGTTCGTCGCGGACGGAAGCCTGGCGCCGCTCGTCGGCTTGCTCCACGACCGGCCCGACGTCGTCAGCGCCGTCGCCGCCGAGACGGTCGATCTCATGACGCCGCGTTCCTGACCGGCTCGGCACGTCCTGTGTCCACCCCCCGCCCCGGCACGACTTCGAGGAGATGTTCACGATCCTCGAGGGCGAGATCGAGTTCACCTTCCGCGGCGAGAAGCACACCGTCCGGGCCGGCTCCACCGTCAACATCCCAGCCAACGCGCCCCACAACTTCCGCAACGTCTCCGGCGCACCGGCCCGGACGCTCCGCCGCCGGATCTGTCGCCCGATGAGCTTGCCGAGCGCCGCCGGCGCGCGGCCGAACTGGCCCCGACCTACCGGAGCGAGTTTCTGTAACACAATCACAATCTTGAATGTATGGGAGCGCTCCCGTAGCGTCTTCAGACATGATTCTGCGACGCGTTGTGATCCTCCTGGCGCTGGTGGCGTCGTTCCTCGGAGTCGTGACCGGCACGGCCTCGGCCGCGCCGGTCACCGACGTCGCCGCGGGATATCTGCACACCTGCGCGACCTCCTCCGACGGCTCGCTGTGGTGCTGGGGCGGCAACGGCAGCGGCCAGCTCGGCGACGGCACGACCACCGCCCGCACCGCCCCGGTCCGGGCCGGCACGGCCACCACGTGGAAGACCGTCGACGCCGGCACCAGCCACACCTGCGCTGTGCGCACCGACGGCAGCCTCTGGTGCTGGGGCAGCAACCGCCGCGGCCAGCTCGGCGACGGCACAACCACCAACCGCACGTCGCCGGTGCAGGTCGGAACCGCCACCACCTGGGCCACGGTCAGCGCCGGCGACGCGCACACCTGCGCCGTCCGCACCGACGGCAGCCTCTGGTGCTGGGGCTTCAACCGCCTCGGCCAGCTGGGCACCGGCACCGACGATTACACCGCGACCACCCCGGTGCGGGTCGGCACGGCGAGCACCTGGGCGAGCGTCGCCACCGGATACGCGCACACCTGCGCCACCCGCACCGACCGCACGCTGTGGTGCTGGGGCGACGGCAGCGCCGGGCAACTCGGTCTCGGCGCCACCGCCTACACCACGACACCGGCCCAGGTCGGCACGGCCACCACGTGGTCGCAGGTGACGACCGGTTACGCCTTCAGCTGCGCCGTCCGCACCGACGGCACCCTCTGGTGCTGGGGCGAGAACGGCTACGGCCAGCTCGGCGCGAACGTCACCTTCCAGCGCGCGCCCTTCCAGGTCGGCGCCGCCTCCTCCTGGACCGCCGTCGAGGCCAGCTTCGACACCGCCTGCGCCACCCGGTCCGACGCCACCCTGTGGTGCTGGGGCAACAACATGGCCGGGCAGATCGGCGACGGCACGACCACCAACCGGTACGCCCCCACGGCCACCGGCACCACCGCCACCCGCGGCTTCGCCGTCGCCTATCACTCCTGCGCGATCCGCGCCGACGACAGCCTGTGGTGCTGGGGCTTCAACGTCGGCGGTCAGCTGGCCGACGGCACCACCACCGACCGTCCCACCCCGGTCCCGGTGGCGCTCCCCGCCTGATCACGGGCGGCCTCAAGATCATAAACTCGGCCGCCATGGGGATCTCGTCGAAGGATGTGCGGGTCGGTAAGCATCCGATCATGCTGCTGCTCGGGCTTCTGTTCGTGATGCTGCCGATCTCGCACGCCTATCACGGCTCCTGGACCGGTCCCCTGCCGATCCTGGCCAGCCTGCTCGTCTTCCCCACCATCGGTCTCGCCGTGCTGCGCGCGCGCAAGGTCAAGCTCGGTGAGCTTCCACCGGCGAAGGGCCACGGCTCCCGGCTCCTGCTCGGCCTGTCCGCCGTGTGGGCGTCGGGACCGTTCCTGCTCCTCGGCGACGACCGGCTCTACGGCGGCTCGGGCGGCATGGACGTGCTGGCCTTCCTCGCCTCGGCCGCGGTCTGCGAGCTCGTCGCGCTGGCATTGCTCGGCTCCACCGTCCGCCCCAACGACGCCGAGCCCAGGTCCCGGCCCTTCAATGTGCTCGCGGTCCTCGGCGTCATCGGCGTCCTGCTGATCGTCGTGAACGTGGTCCCGCCCGAGCCGGTGCCGGCTCCCGCGGCGGCGGCCGCGACGATCGCCCCGACGACGCCCGCCACGACCGTCCCCACCACGCCGCCGGCCAGTTCGTCACCGGCGCCGCCGCCGCCGGTCCTGATGCCCGGCCTGACCGGGGTCCTGCTGACCGGCGTACGCGACAAACTGCCCGACGGCATCGGGTACGACTACGAGGACCGGTCGCCGCGCGGCCGCAGCGTCATGGTCCAGCGCAACTGGACAGTGGTCGAGACCGAGCCGGCCCAGGGCCAACCGCTCAGGTCCGGCCAGCAGGTGCGGCTGTACGTCCTCAAGAACGAGGAGGCGGCCTGGTTCGCCAAGCACCCGACCATGCCGAAGATCAAGCCCGGCACCGAGGGCTCCGACCTGATCGGCCAGGGCGAGCCCCTCGACGGCATCTGGGAGCTGGTCGAATATCGCTACCCGAAGGGCAAGGCACCGAAGGACGCCCGCGACCCCCGCGAGAGCCTGAAGGGCTGGGAGCCCGACGGAGAGAAGGCCGCGCGGGCCGGCCTGAAGGAGGCGTACAGCTCGTTCGGCCTGGTCGTCGGCACCATCCCGGCCGCCGGCCAGAAGGTCCGCCCGGGTCGCATGATCGTCGTCACCCTCCGGGACAAGCCCCTGGACGACTCCCCCGGAGGCAGCGGGTCAGTACCCGACCACAACAACGGCGACGACGATGACGACTTCAACGTCCCCGGCTGGCTCTGCCCGACCCGCTACTGCTGATTCTCAGGCCCGCAGGACCGATTGGGCGAAGTCGAAGACCCGGTCCGGGTCGTACTTGCGGATCACCTGGCGCAGGCGGGGCAGGTTCGCGCCGTAGTAGGCGGTCGCCCAGTCCTTCTGGCCCGGATTCAGATAGTTGACGTAGGCGCCGCTGCCGACGATGGGGGCGAGCGCCTGCTGCACCGACAGCACCGCCGGGCCGTTGGCCGCGTTGCCGCTGTAGACCTGCACCGAGGCGTGCGCGCCCCGATGGGCGAACGCGGTGTCGGCGGGCCGGATCCGCCCGACCTGCCCGCCCAGCGAGTCGAAGAGCAGGACCATTCCTCGCTGCTTGCGCATCAGGGCGACGACCCGGTCGGCGATCGAGGCGGTGACCGTGCGGTCGAGGATGCGCGACGCGGCGCGGAAGGGCTCCGGCCCGCCGGCCCGGCAGGCGGTGATGGTCTGGTTGAGGCATCCGGCGAAGTACTTCATCGCGTTCAGGAAGCCGTAGGTGTGCACGCTTCGCGAGGCCGGGCTAGCACCGACGGCGGCGATCAGGGCCGAGAGGCGCGCGTTCAGCGCCGCCGGGGAACCGGTCCAGGCGCCGGTCACCCGGTTGGTCGGCGTGCCGGCCGCGGTGACCGCGCACAGCGAGGTGAGCTGGTCCGGCGCCGTGTTCATCCACTGCGACCAGGCTTGTAGCACGCGAGCGGTGCGCGCGGCCGGGAAATGCAGCGAGAAGATCGTGACGGTGGGAGCCGGCACGGTGCCGAAGGTGAAGCTGGTGACGATGCCGCCGTTGCCGCCCCCGCCGCCGCGCAGCGCCCAGAGCAGGTCGGCGTCGTGGTTGCCCTCGACCGTGTGGACCGCGCCGTCGGCGGTGACGACGGTGGCCGACCGGAGGTGGTCACTGGTGAGGCCGTACGTCCGGGCGACCACACCGATGCCGCCGCCGAGGGTGCTGCCGGCCACGCCGACCGTCGCGCAGGACCCGGCCGGCAGGGCACGGCCGTGCGCGGCCAGCGCCGAGTAGAGGTCGATGAGCCGCACCCCGGCCCCGACGACAGCGGTCCCGTCACTGCGGACGGTGATGCCCTTGAGCGCCGACAGGTCGACCACGACCCCGCCGTTCGGAGTCGAGTAGCCGGCATAGCTGTGCCCGCCACCGCGCGCGGCGAGCGGCACACCGTGCCCGCGCACCCGCCGCACGCAGGTCCGCACGTCGTCGACGCCGGCCACTTTGGCGATCGCGGCCGGCCGCCGGACACCGAGCGCGCTGTTGTACGGCCGCGCCGCCACCACATAGCCGGCGTCACCGGGCCGGAGCAGCTGGCCTTTGAGCGCCCGCTTCAACCCCGCGTAGTCGACAGCGGTCGTCGCCGCGGCAACCGGCTCCCCGAGCAGCGCCACCCCCGCGGCCGCCGCCGTCAGACCGAGGAACCCCCGCCGCCCCATCCTGATCTCGTCCATACATCGGACGGTACGGATCAGCGCCTCCGGTAACGCCCCACATTCGCGCCATCCCCGCTGCGACGCTCATCTCCGCCGAATCAGGCCAGGCCGGCGGTGGTGTCAGGACGAACACGGGTCAGGAGTGGTTTGGGTGCCGGTAGGGATCCCGCCCCGGCCCTCGAACGGCCGCCGCAGCCGCCTCCTCGATGTCGGAGGCCGCTCCGTCGAGCACGTAGACCCGGGTCGTCGCATTGCCGCGCGGGGCGAGCAGACCCGCGCGGGTCAACGCCTGGATGTCCCTGATCGCCTGGTCACGGCTCAAATTCTCGTCCTGCTGATAGGTGGTACGCCGCACCTCGCCGACCGCGGCCGCATAAAGCGCCGACACGACACGCTCGGGCAGCCCGTTCTCCTGAGCCAGGCTCGCCAGGTCGTTCCACAGCCGGACGGTCCAGTCGTACCGCCGCTTCACCCGCTGCGCCTGCCGATGATGTGCCGTGAAGACGAATCGCACCCATGAGTGGGCATCCCGTCCCGGCTGAAAGCTGCCATCCTGTACGGCCCGGAGCGCCGCGTAGTACCGGACGGTGTTTTCCTGCTCGCCCAGCCATTCCTCGATGGACGAAAACTCGGGCGCCAGTTCGCCGACAAGTGCCAGCACCAGCATGTGCAGCGCCCGCGCGGTCCGGCCGTTGCCGTCGCGCCAGGAGTGAATGCCCACCAGGTTGAGGTGAGCCATGGCCGCCCGCACATACGTCATGGCGTCGCGATAGCCGATGACGGCTTGCTGTGTCTGTTCCCCGGCTTCCGCCGACATCGGGGCATGTTCGACCAGTGCGCGAGCGTCCGTGCTGCTGATGGTGATGTTCTCGATGGTGTTGGAACCCTGCCCCTATGCTACAGCTGCTGTGGCATAGGGGCATCGGCTGGCTATTCCTTGACCGGGATGGACTGGGACTTCAGGGTGGCGATCGTGCTGGCCTGGGCGTCCTCGAGAGCCTTGGTCAGGGTCTCCTGGCCGGTGACGGCCTTCTTGAAGCCGTCGGACGCGTCGGCGTAGGTCTTGGTCATCGTCGGTCCCCACGTGAAGTCGGGCTTGACCTGGGTCGAGGCCTCGGCGAAGACGTCGTAGATCTTCTGGCCGCCGTAGAACTCGACGCCCTCCTTCAGGGCCGGCAGCGACGCGCCCTCCTTCGTGGCCGGGTAGAGCTGCGCCTCCTTGTTCAGCAGGGTCAGCGCCTCGGTCGACGTGTTCAGCCACAGCGCGAACTTGGCCGCCTCGTACGGGTGCTTCGAGTTCTTGAAGACCGCGGTCGACGAGCCGCCCCAGTTGCCGGCGACCTTCTCACCGGCGTTCCACTGCGGCATCGGCGCCACCGCCCACTTGCCCGAGGTCTTGGGCGCGCCGGCCAGGATCGAGTTGGCCCCCCACACGGCCGAGACCCAGGTCCAGGCGCTGCTCGAGTTGTACGCGTTGTCCCACTCGGGCGTCCACGGCGGCACCGAGGAGACGAGCTTCTTGTCGATCAGGCCCTGCCAGTAGCCGGCGACCTTCTTCGTCGGCTCGTCGGTCATCGTGACCGTCCAGTTGGTGCCGTCGTTGCCGAACCAGTGGCCGCCCGCCTGCCAGACCAGGCCCGCGAACTGGTTGATGTCGCTCTGCGAGAAGTTGGTGATGTAGCCGCCCGCGGCCTTCACCTTCTCGGCCGCCGCCGCGTACTCCTCCCAGGTCGTCGGGACCGGGATGTTGTTCTTCTCGAACAGGTCCTTGCGGTAGAACAGCCCCATCGGGCCCGCGTCCTGCGGGATGCCGTAGACGTGGCCCTGCTCGCCGAAGGTGACCTGGTTCCAGGTCCAGTCGATGAACTTGCTCTGCGACTGGGTGACGATGTCGCAGCCGGCCAGGTCGGTCAGGCCGTCCTGGACGCGGAAGCTGGGCAGCGCGTCGTACTCGATGTGGCCGAGGTCGGGCGCGTTGCCGGCCTTGAGCTGGTTGAAGAAGTTGGCGTAGGTGCCGCCGTTGCCGTTCGGGCCGGTCTGCACCTTGACCTGGATGTCGGGGTTGGCCTTGTTCCAGACGTCGACGACCTTCTCGATGCCGGGGATCCAGGTGGTGTAGGTCAGGGTGACCGGCGCACCGGCCGGGGCGCACGAGGAGGCCGCTTCCGAGGTGGAATCGGCGGAGTTGGACGAACAGGCGGCTAATGAAAAGGCCAGCAGAACAGCGACAGAGCCCGCGCGTACGCGCATCAGTCCTCCTACTTAATAGATCCAGCGCCGAGGCCGCTACGCCAGAAGCGCTGGAGTGAGAGAAATGCGATGACCATCGGAACGATCGAGACGAACGCTCCGACCAGGACCAGGGCGCGCAGCTCCGGATGCTGGTTGACCTGGGAGTTCCAGGAGTAGAGACCGAGGGTCACGGGGAACAGCCGCTCGTTGCCGAGCATGATCAGCGGCAGCATGAAGTTGTTCCAGACCGCGACGAAATGGAACAGGAAGATGGTGACGAAGGCCGGCGCCATCAGCCGTACGGAAATGGTGAAGAAGGACCGCACCTCGCCCGAACCGTCGATGCGGGCCGCCTCCAGGAGCTCGTCCGGCACGCTCGCCGCCGCGTAGATGCGGCCCAGATAGACACCGAACGGGTTGACCAGGCTGGGCAGGAAGACCGACCAGAACGTGTTGGCCAGCTCGGCCTTGCTGAACATGAGGAACAGCGGCAGCGCGAGCGCGGTGGCCGGCACGAGCACGCCGCCCAGCACGATGTTGAAGATCAGCTCCCGGCCGCGGAACACGTACTTGGCCAGGGCGTAGCCGCACATGCCGGCCAGCAGGGTGCCGAGCAGGGCGGCGCCGACCGTGTAGCCGACCGAGTTGGCCAGCCAGCGCAGGAAGACGCCGTCGTTGTAGCGGAACAGGTCGGCCAGGTTGGTGCCGAGCGCGAAGTTGTCGGGCAGCAGCGGGTGGCCCTCGGTGACCTGACCGTCCTTCTTGCCGGAGGCGATGAACAGCCACCACAGCGGCGTCAGGAAGTAGAGCGTGAAGACGGCCATGACCAGCATGGCGGCGTACCGCGGGACCTTGAATCCGGTCATCACTGCACGCCCTTGCGCTGGGTGAACTTGAGGAACGAGAAGGAGAGGACGAACGTCGCCAGGGCCAGTACGACCGAGAAGGCCGCCGCCAGGTGGAAGTTCGGGATGCTCGCGGTGCTGAGGACGGTCAGGTTCGGGGTGTAGGTGCTGGACACCGCGGAGCTGAAGCTGCGGAACACCTGCGGCTCGGCCAGCAGCTGGAGCGTGCCGATGATCGAGAACACGGTCGTCAGGACGATGGCCGGCATGACCATCGGGATCTTGATGGACCAGGCCGTACGGAACACGCCGGCCCCGTCGATCTTGGCGGCCTCGTAGATCTCGGTCGGCACGGCCAGCAGCGCCGAGTAGATGATCAGCATGTTGTAGCCGACGTAGACCCAGGTCACGACATTCGCCATGGCCCAGAGGACCAGGCTCGGCGAGAGCAGGTCGACGGCCGAGGTGACCTCGGTGAACGGCGACAGATTGGGCGAGTAGAGGTAGCCCCACATGATCGCGGCGACCACGCCCGGCACCGCGTACGGCAGGAAGTAGACGAGCCGGAAGAACCGGCGCCCCTTGACCAGCCCGGAGTCGAGCAGCAGGGCCAGGATCAGGGCCAGGCCGAGCATGACCGGCACCTGCACGGCGCCGAACAGCAGCACCCGCCCGATCGACTCCCAGAACGGCCCGTCGCTGAAGACCTGCTGGTACTGGGTGAGACCGCCGAAGACCTCGGTGGCCGGCCCGAACGTGCCGGTGCGCTCGACGGTGAACAGCGACTGCCAGATCGCGTAGCCGATCGGGATCAGGTAGAAGAGCGTGAACAGGACGCCGAACGGCGCGACGAAGAACAGGATGGCCTTCTTCACGACTCACGCACCACCCGGACGGCGCCGGCCGGCACCCGCAGGCGGCCGTCCACCGGTTCGCCGGCGATCAGCTCGTGACCGGTGACCGCGTACTCGATCTCGCGCTCGGAATGGTTGATGACGAAGGCGTACGACCCTCGCCGCACCACCTCGACCGACCGGTCGCTCTCGTCGTGCGTACCGATGACCTTCCGGAGCAGCGCCCGCATCGAGTCCCGGTCGAGCGCCGTCGCGACGTACCAGGCGTTCCCGTTGCGGGTGACGGCCGGAACGCCGGGCAGCGGGCCGTCGGCGTAGCGGGCCACGACCTCGGCGCCGGTGGTCCGGAGCCGCTCCGTCCACAACGTGGCCTTGCCGCCGTCGTCGAGCGTCACCGTCGTGCCCGGCTTCAGCGGCGCGAACTCCTCGACGGTGACGCCGAGCAGGTCACGAAACGCGCCGGGATAGCCGCCGGGCCGGATCCGGTCGTCCCGGTCGGCGATCCCGCTGAAGAAGGTGACCAGGATGCGGCCGCCTCCCTCGACGTACTTCTGGATGGCCGCCGCCTGCTCGTCGGTGACGAGATAAAGGCAAGGGACGATGATCTGGCGGTACGCCGACAGGTCGCCGTCCGGGCTGATGACATCCGCCGTCACGCCGAGGTCCCGCAGTCCACCATGGACGGCGTGCACCTGGTCGAGATAGTTCACCGCGGTCGACGGCCGGCCCTCCTGCTCGGCCGCCCACCAGGCCTCCCAGCTGAAGATCACAGCGGTTTCCGTACGGACCGTGGTGCCGGCCACCTCGGCCAGCCTGCCCAGCACGGACGAGAGCTCGAGAACCTCACGCCACTGCTCGGTCTCGGTGCCGGCGTGCGGCAGCAGCGCCGAGTGGAACTTCTCGCTGCCCTGTGCCGAGGCGCGCCACTGGAAGAAGCAGACCGCGTCGGCGCCGCGGGCGACGTGGGTGAGCGTGTTGCGCAGCATCTCGCCCGGCGCCTTGGCCAGGTTGACCGGCTGCCAGTTGACCGCGCCGGTGGACTGCTCCATGAGCATCCACGGCTTGCCGCCGGCCAGGCCACGGGTCAGGTCGGCCGCGAAGCTGAGCTCGGCCGCCGGGTGGCCCAGGCGGTGGTCCAGGTAGTGGTCGTTGGCGATCACGTCCATCCGCGGGGCCCAGCGCCAGTAGTCCATGTTGCGGATGTGCGCGGTGACCATGAAGTTGGTGGTCACCGGAACGCTGGAGTGCCGGCGCAGCACGGCCGCCTCGGCCTCGTAGTGGCCGAGCAGCTCGTCCGACGAGAACCGGTGGAAGTCGAGCATCTGGGCCGGGTTGCGCAGCGACAGGGCGGTCCGCGGCGGCAGCACCTCGGACCACTCGCTGTAGCGCTGGCTCCAGAACGACGTGCCCCAGGCTGCGTTCAGCGCCTCCACCGTCTCGTAGCGGTCGGTCAGCCAGGCCCGGAACCGCTCGGCGCTGGCCTCGCAGTAGCAGAGCGCGTTGTGGCATCCCAGCTCGTTCGAGACGTGCCACAGGGCCAGGGCCGGATGCCGCCCGTACCGCTGCGCGACCTGCTCGACCAGGGCCAGCGCGTGCTCGCGGAAGACCGGCGAGCTCGGGCACCAGGCCTGCCGGCCGCCCGGATAGCGGCGGGTGCCGTCGGCCGCCATCGGCAGGATCTCCGGGTGGCGGGCGCCGAGCCACGGCGGGGGCGACGCGGTGGCCGTACCCAGATTGATTTTTATGTCGTTCTGGTGCAGCAGCTCGACGATGCGGTCGAGCTGTTTGAAGTCGTATTCGCCGGACCGGGGTTCGATGTCCGACCAGCCGAAGATGTTGACCGCGACCAGGGAGATCCCGGCGGTCTTCATCAACGCGACGTCCTCGGCCCACACCTCGGCCGGCCACTGCTCCGGGTTGTAGTCGCATCCCAGAGTGATCACAGGCTCTCCTCGTCTGTGCACGTGCACACATTTCTGCTGCGTAAAACCCGCAGGTCAGATGTGTGAACGTGCACACATTAGGTTTCCTCAATCCGGCCGTCAAGGCCAAAAGATAAGGTCGTTGCGTGAGCGCGACCGAACAGCCGAACAAGCCGGGCAAAAGGGCGACCGTGCACGACATCGCGGCCGCCGCCGGTGTCTCCCGGGGCACGGTGAGCCGCGTGCTCAACGGCGGCTACGTCTCGGTCACCGCCCGCGCCGCCATCGAGCGGGCCATCCGCGAGGTCGGCTACGTGCCCAACACGGCCGCCCGCAACCTGGTCATGCAGCGCTCGCAGGCCGTCGGCTTCATCGTCCTCGAGCCGCACACGCTGTTCCTCGAAGACCCGAACATCGGCGGCATCCTGCTGGGCGCCAACACCACGCTGTCCGACGCCGACTATCAGATGGTCAACCTGGTCGTCGACTCCGAACGCGACACGGCCCGTATCACCCGCTATCTGAGCGGCGGCTTCGTCGACGGCGCGATCATCGTCTCGGCCCGCAGCCACGACCCGATCATCCAGGTGGTCGGCAGTCTGGCCCTGCCCTCGGCGTTCGTCGGCCATCCGCGCGACCTGCGCCCCGAGATCCCGTACGTGGGCATCGACAACCTTTCCTCATCCGAGGAGATCACCCGCCGCCTGCTCGGCACCGGCCGCCACCGGATCGGCATGATCGCGGCCGCCGTCGACCGCGACTCGGGCGCCGACCGCCTGGCCGGCTTTCGCCGGGCCCTGGGCCCGCTCTTCGACGAGAGCCTGGTGGCCGAGGTCCCGCTGTACGACTTCTCGTGCGGCGCCAAGGGCATGCGAACCCTCCTGGAGCGCGAGCCGAAGATCGACGGCGTCTTCGCGGCGTCCGACGCGGTGGCCGCGGGCGCCGTCGAGGCCCTGCGCGAGGCCGGCCGCGCCGTGCCCGAGGAGGTGGGCGTGGTCGGCTTCGACGACAGTTCCTGGGCCACCCGCACCCGGCCCCATCTGTCCACGGTGCACCAGCCGGCGGCCGACATCGGCGCCCACGCCGCCGACATGGTGCTGCGCCAGCTCCGGGGCGAGCAGATCCCCCGGGGCGGCCTGCTCCTCCCCTCCCCCGTCGTCTGGCGCGAGTCGGCCTGACCGGCGTCCGGCCCGCGACGCCCGTCACCTTTTCGATCGTCGCCGGGTTCCCCACCTCCGGCCATCTGGCCGCCCCACGCCCAGCGGCGGCAACAAGCAGCTCAAACGCGCGTTCCTCCGGTCCGCCTTCGCGGCCCTGGCCCGCCGCCGCGTCGACGTCCTGCCCTAGGGACACCCCCGCGATCAGCCGCGTCAGGGAACGTCGATGACGATCAGCCGCCCGACCCGCCGGCGCAGCGCCGACCGGCCCGCCCGCGGCAGGCCGTCGTCGGTGACCACCACGTCGGCCCGCTCCAGCGGGGCGACCACGGCGCCCCCGCCGGCGCCCCAGGCGCCGTGGCCGGCGAGTATCACGACCCGCCGGGCGGCGGCGATGAGGGCGGCACCGATGCGGGCCTCGGCCCGGCCGGGCACCGTGAAGCCGGACGCCACGTCCACGCCGGACACGGCGACGAAGACGACGTCCACGTTGAGCCCGGCCGCCGCCCGCTCGGCGACCGGCCCGGCCAGCGCGCCCGACCGCGTACGCTCCCCGCCCAGCAGCAGCACCATCTGGTCGGACCGGCCCTCGTGGTGGAACACGTCGGCGATGGGGATCGCGTTGGTGACCACGCTGAGGCCGGGCACCCCCGACAGCTCCCGCGCCAGCAGCGCGCCGATGCCGCTGGCCAGGATGCCGATCGCCTCGTCCGGCCGCACGAGCCGGGCCGCGCCGCGGGCGATGGCCGTCTTGGCCCGCAGGCCGGCCCCGCGCGCGGGCGCCGGCCCGGCGGTGCGGGCCATCGCCCCGCCGCGCACCCGCGCCACCAGGCCCCGCTCGGCCAGCGCCTCGACGTCGCGGCGCGCCGTCACGTCGGAGACGCCGAGGCGGGCGCCCAGGTTGGTGATCCGGACCCCGCCGGTCCGATCGATCTCGGCCAGGATCCGGGCCTGCCGCTCCTCGGCCGTCACGATTCAGGCCCGGCTTCTCATACCGCGGCGAGCCGGGTGGCGTCGGCGCTCTCGTCGTCGGGCTGCTCCTGCGCCGCCAGCTCGGCCGACACGCGGGCCCCGTACCGGCCGATCTCCTCCTCCGTCTCGGCGGCCGACCAGCCGAGCGGGCCGGCGATCAGGGCCGCGGCGGCGCGGGCGGCGGTCACGCCGCGGTCCGGGGTCTCGATGGAGACGCGGGTCCGGCGGGTCAGCACGTCGTCCAGATGACGGGCGCCCTCGTGCGTCACCGCGTAGACCACCTCGGCCGCCAGGTGGTCGGGGGCGCCGGCCAGGGGCTCGCCCAGCGCCGGGTCGGCGCCGATCAGGGCGAGCACCTCGTCGGCCAGGGTGCCGTAGCGCTCGAGCAGGTGCTCGACGCGGGAGACGGGCAGGCCGGCGCGGCGGGCGAGCTGGGCCCGCCGGTTCCAGGCGGCCCGATATCCGGCCGCGCCGAGCAGCGGCACCTGGTCGGTGCAGGACGCGGGCACGCGGCCGTCGAGGTCGGCCACGGCGGCGTCGACCGCGTCCTTGGCCATCACCCGGTACGTCGTGTACTTGCCCCCCGCGACCAGGACCAGGCCCGGGGCGAGCCGGTCGACCGCGTGCTCGCGGGACAGCTTGGCCGTGCTGGCCGCGTCGGCCGACAGCAGCGGGCGCAGCCCGGCGTAGACGCCCTGCACGTCGTCGCGGGTGAGCGGGGTGGCCAGGGCCTTGTTGACCTCGTCGAGCAGATAGCCGACGTCCTGGGACGACACCGACGGGTGGGCCTTGTCGAGGTTCCACGGGGTGTCGGTGGTGCCGATGATCCAGTGCCGGTCCCACGGGATCACGAACAGCACGCTGGACGCGGTCCGCAGGATCATCCCGGTGCTGCCGGCGATCTTCTCGCGGGGCACGACCAGGTGGATGCCCTTGGACGCGGTGATCTTGAACTGACCGCGCTCGCCCTTCATCAGCGACTGGATGTCGCTGGTCCACACCCCGGTCGCGTTGATCACCGTACGGGCGCGGATCTCCAGCTCGGCCCCGGTCTCGGTGTCGCGGGCCCGGACGCCGACGACGCGGCGGCCCTCGCGCAGGAATGCGATCACCTCGGTCCGGGCCGCGACCTGGGCGCCGTACGCCGCCGCGGTGCGCACCAGGAACATGGTGTGCCGGGCGTCGTCGACCTGGGCGTCGAAGTAGCGGATGGCACCGACCAGCGAGTCGGGCCGCAGCGCCGGGAACGCCTTGAGCGCCTCGGTGCGGCTCAGGTGCCGGTGGCGGGGCAGCCCCGCGCCCCAGCCGGACAATGCGAGCGTGTCGTAGAGCGCGATCCCCGCACCGACGTACATCCGCTCCCAGGCCCGGTGGTGCAACGGATAGAGGAAGGGCACCGGGCGGACCAGGTGCGGCGCGAGCCGCTGGATGAGCAGGCCGCGCTCGCGCAGCGCCTCGCGGACCAGCCCGAAGTCGAGCATCTCCAGATAGCGCAGGCCACCGTGGATGAGCTTGCTGGACCGGCTCGACGTGCCGCTGGCGAAGTCGCGGGCCTCGAGCAGGCCCACGGAGAGCCCTCGGGTCGCCGCGTCGAGGGCCGCGCCCGCGCCGACCACGCCGCCGCCGACGACCAGCACGTCGAGCGCGTCGCCGGTCGCCATGGTGGCCAGCGCCGCCGTACGGGCCTCGGGTGACAGGTTTCCGGTGTTCATCATGATCTCCGATTCAGCTGACCCAGTCGAGGCTGCGGTCGATGGCCGCTCGCCAGCGGGTGGTTCCTTCGTCGCGCCGCCGCTGGGACCAGGACGGCAGCCAGCGCCGGTCCTCCCGCCAGTTGGCGCGCAGCTCGTCCGGTGACGTCCAGAAGCCGACGGCCAGCCCGGCCGCGTAGGCGGCGCCGAGCGCGGTGGTCTCGGCGACCGCGGGCCGGCTCACCGGCACGCCGAGGATGTCGGCCTGCAACTGCATGCAGAGCGCGTTCGCGGTGACGCCGCCGTCGACCTGGAGGCAGTCCAGCTCGGTGCCGGAGTCCTGGGCCATGGCCGCCACGACGTCGCGCGTCTGATAGCAGATGGCCTCGAGCGCGGCCCGGGTGATGTGGGCCGCGGTGTGATAGCGGGACAGCCCGACGATCGCGGCCCGGGCGTCCGGCCTCCAGTACGGGGCGAACAGCCCGGAGAACGCCGGTACGAAGCAGACGCCCTCGCTGTCGTCGACCCGCGCCGCCAGCTGTTCGCTCTCGCTCGCCGAGTCGATGACGCCGAGCTGATCGCGCAGCCACTGCACGGTCGAGCCGGTGGCCGCGATCGACCCTTCGAGCGCGTAGACCGGCGCGTCCTCACCGAACCGGTAGGCCACGGTGGTGAGCAGCCCGTGCGTCGAGCGGACCGGTGTCGTCCCGGTGTTCAGAAGGACGAAGTTCCCGGTTCCGTACGTGCATTTGGCGTCGCCGGGCGCAAAGCAGGTCTGCCCGAAGAGCGCGGCCTGCTGGTCGCCGATGGCGGCCGCGATCGGCACCCCGGGCAGCGCCGTCGAGGCGTATCCGTAGATCTCGGCCGAGGACCGGATCTCCGGAAGCATGGCCCGCGGAATGCCGAACAGACGCAGAAGCTCGTCGTCCCAGTCAAGGGTGTGCAGGTTCATCAGCTGGGTGCGGCTGGCGTTGGTGACGTCGGTCAGGTGCCGCTCGCCGCCGGTCAGGTTCCAGATCAGCCAGCTGTCCAGGGTGCCGAACAGCACCTCGCCCTTCTCCGCGCGCTCCCGCAGGCCGGGGACGTGGTCGAGCATCCACTGGACCTTGGTGGCGGAGAAGTACGTCGCCGGCGGGAGCCCGGTGCGCTCGCGCAGGAACCCGGCGTCCAGGGCCGGGATGGCCGGTGCGGTCCGGGTGTCCTGCCAGACGATGACGTTGTGGCAGGGCCGGCCGGTGGCGCGATCCCAGATCAGGGCGCTCTCGCGCTGGTTGGTGATGCCGACGGCGGCCAGGTCGGCCGGTGTCAGCCCGGCGTCGGCCAGCGCGACGTCGATGGTCTTGAGGGTGTTCTCCCAGATCTCGTCCGCGTCGTGCTCGACCAGCCCGGCCCCGGGCAGAATCTGCCGGTGCTCCAGCTGGTGACGGCCGATCTCGTGACCGCCCCGGTCGAAGACCATGAAGCGCGTGCTGGTGGTGCCCTGATCGATCGCGCCGACGAAGTCCGCCACATCGCCCCCTTCTCGTGGGAGCGACGCTAGGGAGCGACAGGGCCGGGATCAACGCCACCCGTGCGACAATGTCGCACGCTTCCGGGTGTTCAACCGAGCCGGCGGCGCACATGGACGAGGCCGGTCCGCTTTGATTCAGTGAGATCTCCCCCGACGGCGTACGCGTAATCAAGGGAGGGAAATTGTCGCTGGCGTGGTTGGCTTCCTACCCGAAATCCGGTAACACCTGGGTCCGCCTCATGCTGCTCAGCTATCTGGAGGACAAGCCGCTGGACACCGGCCGGCCGGTGCAGTGGCGGGGCCGCTGGTCGAAGAACCCCGTGGTGGCCGACATCGCGGACGCCGCCAGCAAGGGCGGCATGTGGTCACCCGAGCAGCCGGGCCCGGTCACCGTCAAAACCCACTTCCTGCCGGGCGCCGAAGTCCATCGCCCCTACCGCGACATCACCAGCAAAGTGCTCTACATCGTTCGCAACCCTCGCGATGTGCTCCACAGCGCCGAACGCCATCTCGATGTCAGCCCTCGGCACCGGTCCGCCTTCGCGCGTCATTTCGTCGCCCATCACGGATTCGACGGATGGCGGCGAACCGGCTGGGGATCGTGGGTGGAGAGCGTCGCGGAATGGGCGAGCCCGGAGCGGCATTTTCCCGGCGCCGACGTCCGCGTCTTCCGCTACGAGGACATCAAGGCCGATCCGGTGGCGTCGCTCTCCGCGATGGTCGGCTTCCTCGGACTGGACGATCCGGTCGACGACGAGCGCGTCGACCGGGCCGTGCGGAACTCGAAACTCGACAAGATGCGTCAGCAGGAGCAGCGGACCACCACCCCTGAGCAGAAGAAGGGCTCGTTCTTCGGCCAGGGTCTGAGCGGGCAGTCGCTCGCGGACTACGGAGCCGATGTCGAGGAGAGCTATCTGCGGCTCCTGGACGAGGACTCCGCCTTCGCCGACGTCGCCAAGCGCTGGGGGTACAAAGATTGAACGCCGGCCGACAGGTCACCTGGATGGCCTCCTACGTGCAGCCCGATTACGAGGTGGTCGGCGGCTTCGTCGCCGGATATCTGCTGGACGTCCCACCCGGCGAAGCCCGGTTCGAGTCGGTCCTCGATGTGGCCCCCGACCTCGCCGCGCTGTTCCGTTTCGGCCGGATGCTGCCGCTGGACGAGCGCATGCCGCACGCCGTGCTGACCTCGCACCCGCCGGACGCGGGGATCCTCGGCCCGTACGCCGCCGCGACCGGCAAGGTCCTGTACCTGACTCACGACCCGCGGTCGCTGCTCTCCGAGGTGCTGCTGATCAGCGGCAAAGAGGGCGACGAGCGGACCCGGCTGGCCCGGAAGCTGATCTCCCTCATCGGCCGGCCGGGCGAACGCGGCAAGGACTGGCCGGCCCACGTCCGCGAGTGGACGACACCCGATCGGGTCCGTGCCCGGTTTCCCGGTCTCGGCGACATCCGCGTCGTCCGGATCGAGGACCTGCACGCCGACCCGGCCGGCGTGCTGCGTCAGATCCTCGAGTTCCTCGACCTGCCCGAACCGCTGGACGAGGCCCGGATCGAGCGGGCCGCCCGCGACTGGGCCCCGGCGAAGGTGGACGCGAGCAAGCTCCTGAAGCTGCCCCCGGGCATCTCGGAGTTCCGGGACGAGCCCGAGCGGGACCCGATCCCCGAGGTGCTGCCCTCGCTGCTGGAGATCGGCGAGGAGATCGAAGCGGCGTACCAGGAGCAGCTGCGGGACAACCCGGAGTTCGCCGAGTTCCTCCGCCGCTTCGGATATGAGACCTGATGCCGCGCCGGCGGCCCGGTGACCCGCGAAGGGCCACCGGGCCGCCGGGCCGTCAGCGCACCGCGGGGGCGGCGTCGCGCAGGGCCGCCTTGAGGCTGCCGCTGCCGCTGGTGGCGAGCGACCGGGCGGCCGCCGCCGTCGGATCCGGCTGCGGAACCGGGGCGCACTTCTTGTCGGAGCGGTTGCCGTGGACCCGGGACGGCAGGGCTCCGGTCTCCAGGTAGGCCGCGATCGTGTCGTCGGTGCAGGCGATGCCGCTCAGCGAGCCCGAGTGCGTGGTGCCGCCGACGCCCTCGATGAGGACCGAGCGGGGGAACCGCTTGCGGATCTCGAGGCTGCCCGCGTACGGCGTGGCGGCGTCGTTGGTCTCGCTGATCAGCAGGATCGGCGGGGCCTTCTTGCCGTTGACGTTCACCGGCTTGCCGACGTCGCCCTTCCAGAACAGGCAGGGCGCGTTGTACCAGGCGTTGTTCCAGGTGATGAACGGGTACTTCTGGTAGATCCGCCAGTTGTCCCGCTTCCACTTGTTCCAGCTGGTCGGCCACTGCACATCGGTGCACTGGGTGCCCAGGTAGACCGCGTAGCCGTTGTCCGACCCGGGGCCGGGCTCGGAGTACAGCTCCAGCAGGCCGGAGGCGTCGCCGTTGTTGACGTACGCCGAGAAGGCGGTGGCCACGTCCTCCCAGCCGTAGACGTAGTAGCCGGCCGACACGAAGATGTCGTTCCACTCGTCCGGGCCGATCTTGCCCTCGGCCGGGGCCGCGCGGAGCTTCTGGAGCGTGGCGTAGTACTTGGCCTTCACGGCCTTGCCGGTGGTGCCCAGGTGGTAGACCGCGTCGTACTTGGCCACCCAGGCGAAGTAGGTGTCCATGTTCTTGTCGAACTGGACGTCCTGGCTGAGGTTGGCGTCGTACCAGACGCCGCGCGGGTCGACGACCCCGTCGAAGACCATCCGCCGGACCTGGCCCGGGTGCAGCGTGGCGTAGACCTGGCCCAGATACGTGCCGTACGAGAAGCCGTAGAAGTTGATCTGCCGCTGGCCCAGCGCCTTGCGGATGCTCTCCATGTCGGCCACGTTGTCGGTGGTCTTCAGATGGTCGAGCAACGGGCCGCCGGCGCGGGCACAGGCCTGGGCGTACGCCTTGGACCGGGCCAGCCAGGTCTTCTCCAGCTGCCGGTTGACCGGGACGTAGTACGGCCGGTTGTAGCCGGCGACGTTGCCGTCGCAGGTCAGCGAGGGCACGCTGGAGCCGACCCCGCGCGGGTCGAATCCGATCCAGTCGTAATCGAGGCCCGCGTTGTTCGGGATCGCGCTCTGCAGCACCGAGTAGATGAGGCCGGATCCGCCCGGTCCGCCCGGGTTGACCAGCATGACGCCCTGATAGTCGGCGGCCGGCGACTTGGCCTTCACCCTGGACACGGCAATCTTGATTTTGGCGCCACCCGGGCGCGCGTAGTCGAGCGGGACGATGACGAACCCGCATTCGGCGCCCCGCGCCTTGAGGGTGGCATTGGTGCACGCGCCCCACGCGATCGGCGGTGGCGTGTAACTGGGAGTTCCACTGTGGGCCTGCGCAGCGGACGGGATCATGCTGCCGCCGAGCGCCAGTCCGACAGTCGTGGCGACGGTCGCCGCCAGAAGTCGTCTCATTCCCGGAGGGTAATCATCCGGACACGGCGATGAAGGTGCCCGTTAGGACAGACCTGGAGCCCTGTTCAGGGGGTGGTGATCATCGTGCGGTCTCGTCCTCGACGAACGCCACCAGCCGGGCCACCCCCTCGTCGATCTCCTCCGGCGACAGATAGCTGACCGACAGACGCAGCGAGCGCCGCCCGCCGCCGTCCGGGTGGAAGTAGCGCATCGGCGTCCAGATGACGCCGTACTCCTCGGCCGACCGGGTGAGCGCCGCCTCGCCGGCCTCGAACGCGGTCGTCAGGCTCAGGAAGAATCCGCCGCTGGGCTCGTTCCACCGCACGCCCAGCTCCCGGCGGCGGTGCTCCGGCCAGCGCTCGGCGAGCCGGTCGATCACCCGCCGCATGGCCTCGCCGTAGCGGCCGGCCGCCTTCGCGTTCAGCTCCGAGACCCGGCCCCCGGCGGCCAGGAGCGCGCCCGCCACCACCGCCTGGCTCAGCGACGAGGTGTTCACCGTGACCATGCTCTTGATCTTCGAGAGCTCGTCGGCCAGCAGGCCGGCCCGGCCGTCGTCGCCCACCACCGGCTGGTCGGCCACGGCGAAACCGACCCGGGCCCCCGGGAAGATCGTTTTGGAGTACGACCCCAGGTGCACCACCGAACGATGACGGTCCAGAGCCTTGAGCGTCGGGAGCGGCTCACCCGGGCTGACCAGCCGGTACGGGGTGTCCTCGAGGATCAGCAGGCGTTCGCGCGCGGCCAGTTCGAGCAGGCCGGCCCGGTCCGCCGCGGACAGCGTCGACCCGGACGGGTTGGCGTGGTCGGGCACGAGATAGAAGGCCCGGGGCCGCCGCCCGGCCGCCCGCTCGGCCCGGATCGCCGCCTCCAGGCCCGCCAGGCTGAACCCCTCGGCCGGCTCCGGCACCGGGCGCAGCGTCACGTCCAGGAGCCGGGCCACGCCGGTGATGCCGACGTAGCAGGGACTCGAGACGAGCAGGACGTCGAGCGGGTCGCGGATCAGGGCCCGGACGACCAGCATCATCGCCTCCTGCGCGCCGACCGTGACCACGATGGATCCGGCCGGAACGTCGATGCCCTCGTCCCGGCGCAGGGAATCGGCGATGATCTCGCGGATCTGGCCGGCCGTCGGGCCGTACTGGTAGACCGCCGTGCGCAGCTGACCGGGCGACGCACCCTCGCCGGCCAGGTGATCGAGATAGCGGCGGAGGTGCGCGACGACCTCCTCGACCTCGAAGAAGCCGTCGTACGGACGGCCGGGAGCGAACGAGATCGCGTCGGGATAGCGCAGGGTGACCTCGTTGAGGAAGTTCATCGTGTCCAGAACCGGATCGGAGACGCTCGCGTGCAGCTCCGCCCGGCGCAGGCCGCTCATCGGCCGCCCAGACCGGCCGCCGCGAGGAACTCGCCACGCGAGCGGGCGTCGTCGCGCAGCACCCCCAGCATCGTCGACGTGACGGTGCGCGCGCCGACCGCCTGCACCCCGCGCAGCGTCATGCACAGGTGCTCGGCCTCGATCACCACACCGACGCCGTTCGGGTTCAGCTCGGTGGTGAGCCAGTCGGCGATCTGCTTGGTCAGCCGCTCCTGCACCTGGGTGCCGTGCGCGAACATCTCGACCACCCGGGCCAGCTTGGACAGGCCGAGGATCCGGGCCGCCGGGAAGTAACCGACGTGCGCGACCCCGACGAAGGGCAGCAGATGGTGCTCGCACACCGAGCGGATCGGAATGTCGCGCGCCATCACCAGTTCGTCGTATCCCTCGTCGTTGTCGAAGGTGGTGAGCTTGAACTCCCGGGCGGTCAGCAGATCGGAATAGGCCCGCGCCATCCGGGCCGGTGTCTCCTGAAGACTTTCCGGACTCAGATCGACGCCCAGCGCCTCGAGAAATGCCGCGGCCGCCTCCGTGGCCGCTTCGATGTTCCGGTACGCCGGGACGCGCGAGACGTGTTTAGCGGTAATGGTCACGTGTTTCCCCGTCTTCTGTGGTGAGAATCAATTTCCGGACCAGTGGGGCGGCCTTTTCTCGGCGAACGCCCGGGGTCCCTCGACGGCGTCGGCGCTGCGGCGGCGCCGCTCCTCCCAGACGTAGGTGGCGGTGAAGGCGTCGGGCAGCGGCAGGTCGGCCGAGCGCAGGGCCGCTTCCTTGACCGCCCGGACCGACAGCGGCGCGGCGGCCACCAGATCGGCGACCCAGCCGTCGACCCGCTCGTCGAGCCGATCGGCCGGGACGACCTCGTTGACCAGGCCGTACGCGTGGGCCGTGGCAGCGTCGAACGGCCGCCCGGTGAGCAGATGGCCCATCGCGACCCTCGGCGGCAGCTGCCGGACCAGCCGGAAGACCCCGCCGGCGCCCGGCACCAGGCCCAGCCGCACCTCCGGAAGGCCGAACACCGACCGGTCGGAGGCGATGATCAGGTCGCAGGCGAGGGCGAGCTCGAATCCGCCGCCGAGCGCGTACCCGTCGACCCGCGCGACCACCGGCTTGCTGAAACCGAAGCGCTCGGTGAGCCGGGGCCATCCCGGCTGGCCCCGGCTGCCGAAGGAGGAGGCGGGCGTGCCCGCCGCGTCGCGGCGGGCACGCTCCTTGAGGTCCTGTCCCACCGAGAAGGCGCGCTCACCGGCGCCGGTGAGCACGGCCACCCTGATCTCGTCGTCCGCCTCGACGTCGTCCCAGACCTCGGCCAGTTCCTCGTGTGTGCGCAGGTCCATCGCGTTGAGCACCTCGGGACGGTCGAGGGTGACCCGGGCGACGTGGCCCCTCTTCAGGTAACGCACCCGGGCCACCGGGCTCACGCCGCACGCCCCGCGAACCGGCCGACCTTGTCGATCACGTCGTCGGCGTGCAGGCGCAGCGCCTGCTCGAGCGCGAACTCGGCCAGATATTCGCGCAGCGCGTCCACCGGCTCCTCGGCCAGGTTGATCATCCGCCGGTTGGCCACGACGGCGTCGCCGGACAGCCGGGCCAGGCCGCGCTCCACCGCCTCGTCCATCTCCTCCGGTGCGACCACCTCGTCGACCAGCAGACGGGCATCCGGCTCGGCGGCCATGATCCGGCGACCGCCGAGGATGACCTGACGCGACAACCGGGCCCCGGCCAGCCGGCCGAGGCGCAGGTTGCCGGCGCCCGGGACGATGCCCTCCCGGGCGGCCGGGAGACTCAGATAGGCGTCCGAGGCGGCCAGCACGTGGTCGAAGACCATCAGCAGCTGGCAGCCGCCGCCGATCGCGAACGAGTCGACGGCCGCCATCCACGGTTTCGCCACCGGCGGCGTCCACCGGTCGGCGTCGTCGTCGGACAGCCCGCGCACCAGTTTGTGCAGATAGCCGAGCTCACGCCGGAGCAGGAACCCGGTCAGCGAGATCTGCCCGGCGCTGATCGCCTTGAGGTTGATGCCGGCGCTGAACACCCGGCGGCCCCGATGACGGGGATGGCTCATCACGCCGCCGCGCACCAGCCCGGCCCGGACCGCCGGGTCGAGCAGGGCCAGGTCGACGGCGGTCTCCATGTCGTCGACCTGCTGCTCGTCCTCGGCGTTGAGACAGTCCTGCCGGCACAGGGTCAGCCGGGCCACGCCGTCGCGCCGCTCCAGTCGTACGGCCGCGGTCTCCAGCACCCCGGTGCGCCGGAACTCCGGGAGCAGCCGCAGGGCGCGCGGCGTGGGCCGCAGCATCGCGGTCATCAGATGGCGGCCCGAGCGCTCCGAGCGCAGCACCGCCCGCAGGAAGATGCCCTGGTCGATCTCGAGCCCCTCCTGGCCGGACTGCGGACGGGACCGTTCCCGGGCCAGCTGTTCGGGGGTCGGCACCAGGCCCGGGAAGGCCGAGGCGGCCGCCTCGGCCAGCTCGTCCACGCGCAGATAGCGGGTGCGGTCGCCGGTGAGCTCGTCATAGACCTGATCGATGTACGCCGTCAGGAAGCGCACCCGGAGCCGGCGGCTCACGTCGTGCGCGGCCGCCGCCTCGGCCCGCTGCCCGGCCGAGCGCTGGTGAGGCGGTGGCAGCGCCGCTATCACCCGCTCGGTCCCGGCCACGGCATCGGTCAAGCGGACCCGCTCGGTGCCGAGGTCACGCGTGCCGGTCGCCGTGGTCACGAGGCCGCCGACCGGCGCAGGGCGCGGTCGCAGGCGGCCAGATGCGAGCCCAGAGCCTCCTCGAAGCTGTGCTCGGTGGCGTCGGACAGCAGCTGGCGCCGGATCGCCAGCTCCTGGCCGGCGGCCGGAGCGGCCGCCGCGGCGAGCTCGGCCAGGATGTCGTCCGGCTGGTCGGCCACCACGTCGATCAGCCCGGCCGTCACGGCCGCCGCGGCCTCGATCGGTGTGCCGAGCAGCGCCGCCCGGCGCAGGCCGGAGGTCTGCCGGGCCAGCCGGTGCAGCGCCATGCCGGGCCATGTGGCGTCGCCGCCACCGGACACCACCAGCCGCGCGCCCACGACCGCGATCCGCACGTCGGTGGCGAGGAGGACGTCGAGCGCCGTGCCGCCGCAGTCACCGGCGACCACGGAGGTGGTGAGCAGGTTGAGCCGTTCCAGCCGGCGCACCGCGCGTTCCCACTTGGTCAGCAGCCCGACGGTGAGATCCTTGGCCCATCCGGGGCCCGGAACGCCCGAGACGTACGCGGTGAGCAGCCCCGAGCCAAATCCGTCCTCGGCCCGGTCGCAGATCCGCAGCACCGCGTCGACGGTGGCCGGCAACATCGGCTCGCTCCCGTCGACCCGCAGGACCAGGTCGCCGGCCTTCGCCGCGGTCACCACTGGACCAGCGCCGTTTCGATCGTCGAGCCCGGGCCCATGGTCATCAGGACCCCGTAGTCGCCCGGCGAGGTGACGCCCTCCTCGACCAGACGCTCGTACGAGAAGAGGAAGGAACCGCTGGAGACGTTGCCGTGATCGCGCAGCACCCGTGTGGTGTGCCGGACGTCGTGACGGCTCAGCCCGAGGTTCACCACCACGGCGTCGATCACCTTCTTGCCTCCGGAATGGACGAGCCAGTGCCCGATGTCGCTGCGGCGCAGGCCGGTGCCGGCGAGCAGCCGGTCGACCACGGTCTCGGCGTTCGCTCCGACCACGTACGGAATCTGGGGATCGAGGAAGAAGCTGAACCGGTCGAGGTCGCTGTCCCAGTCGTAGCGCATGGCCTCGATCGCGTCGGTGATCAGGAAGCTGGCGAACTTGAGGATCCGCGGTCCGGGACGCGACTCGCCCGGGCCATCGCTGATCAGCGCCAGGGCGGCCGCGCCGTCACCGAACAGGCTGTTGACGACGGCCGTGCGCATGCTGCCGTCGAGGGCGTACGCGGCCGAGCAGGCCTCGGTGCAGAGCACGACGGCGAGCTCTCCGGGGTGGGCCGCCGACCATCCGGCGACGACGTTGAGCGCGTTGAGCCCGGCGTTGCACCCCATCCCCACGATGTCGGAGCGGCTGCAGTGCGGGTCGATGCCGAGCTCCTTGATGAGCAGCGCGCTCAGGCCCGGGGTGAGGAAACCGGTCGACGTCACGCAGCAGAGGTGGCGCAGATCGGAGAGGGCGGCGCCGGCCCGCTTGAGGCAGGCCTGCAACGCCTGGCTGCCCATCTCGACGGCGAGGCGCTTGTGCTTGGCCAACAGGTCGCCCTGCGGCTCGGGCCGGCGCCGGCCGGCCTCGTCGGGCTCGGGCAGCGTGAGGCTGCGCTTGTCGATGGCGCTGTTCAGATAGATCGACCGGACCTTCGGGTCGTCGATGCCGAGGACGTCCAGCAGGCCGGGCTGGGTGATCGACGTCCCGGTCACCGCGGTACCCACTCCGACCATTCGGGAAATGGCCGGGACCGGCGAGACGGAGGGCGATTCGAGAGGACTTCGGAGAACGGCAGTCATCGGTAGAGCCACCCCCACATACGGCGTTTACTGCGAACCAGTTCCTTGACCGACGCCGAGGACATCGCGGACCTCCGAGCAATTGCGAAGAAGCTGACGCCCGCGACGCTAGTTTTTCGCATTCACCAGGGTCAAACGTTGTCCAACCGCTCGCCGTCAGCAGCCGTATCTCTGAAGTCCGGAACGGCTCCGCACGTTGAGTTTGCGATAGACCTTCGTCAGATGCTGCTCGACGGTGCTCACCGTGATGAAGAGGCGGTCGGCGATCTGCCGGTTGGTGTTGCCGGCGGCGGCGAGGTCGGCCACGCGTCGCTCGGCGCCGGTGAGCTTGGCGCCGTCCTCGGCCGGCGCCGCCGGCGCACCGGCCGGGCCGCACGGGCCCGCCCCGGCCACGACCACCGCCGGGTCGACGCCCCACCTCGTGACCAGCTCCAGGCCCGACCGGGTGTACCGCAGGGCGCTCCCGGCGTCGCCCATGGCCAGGTGGTACCAGCCGAGGGCGAGCAGGTACGGCAGCGCGAACGGTGTCTCGAACATCGCCGGCGGGACCGGCACGGCCAGGTACGACCGGGCCAGCGAAATATCGCCCAGGTCGGTGGCGGCCCGGATGGCGACCGACAGCGGCAGGCCGACCACCACTCCCCACGCCGCCGGCGCCACGGCGTCGAACACCTCGCGGGCGCGGGCCAGGGCGGTCGCGCTGTCGCCGGCCCGCATCACCGCCACCGCCTCGATCGCCTCGATCATCGCCCGGCGCATCGGCACCCGGTGGATCGACTCCTCTTTCCGCAGGCGGTCGCCGAGGGAGACCGCCTCGTCGAGCCGGCCGTCCCGCACCAGCTCGACCAGGGCGTCCAGGCTCGGTGTGAGCGGTGCGCCAGGGGGCGGTCCGGCCGGTCTCCGGTCGGACCGGTGGGCCGGCTCGCCGTCGAGGGCCAGGCCGGCCGCCGCGCTGAGAAAGCCGGCCGCGGCCACCGGACGGGCGAGGACCGGGGTGCCGGCCTCGTCGTGGCTGTCTCGGCCTCCACCGTCCCGGTCCCCACCGGCCGGGCCGAAACGGGCCCACAGCTGAGCCAGCGACGAGGCCTCGACGCCGGTCAGCCGCAGCAACTCGTCGGCCGTCGGAAAATCTCCCAGCCAGCGCAGGTGGCTGATCGCGGTCGCCACCTCGGTGCCGGCGAGCAGACCGGCCCGGGCGTCGCGCACGAGCTCGTCGAGGCGGCGCGCCGCGCGGCCGGGGTCGGCGTGCCACTGCGCGTCGGCGAGCAGGACACCGGTCCGGGCCCGCTGCTCCTCGCCGGAACTGGCGGCCACGGCGTGCCGCAGCCTGCTGGTCGCGCTGTCGACGTCGCCGGCCGCCATGGCCTCGCGGGCCGCCTCGCAGAGAATGGCGACCCGCCACGGGGCCCGGACGCCGTCCTGGGCCGCGATGAGATGCTCCGCCACCGCGCCGGCCGGGGCGCCGCTCTCGCGCAGCAGCTCGGCCGCCCGGCTGTGCATCGCGGGCCGTTCCGGGAACGGGATGCCGGCCAGCGCCGCGGCCCGGGTGCGCGGATGCCGGAACCAGTCCCAGCCGAGCAGGCCCATCTCGCGCAGGTCCCGGATGCCGTCCTCGGCCAGGGCGACGTCCACGCCGGCCAGCTCGGCGACCAGCTCGGTGGTGGCGTGGTCGCCGAGGACCGCGACCGCCTCGCCGACCGTGGTGGTGCCGGGGGCACAGCGGTGCAAGCTGCGCAGGACCGCCTGCCGGAAGTTGCCACCGGGCTCGCCCGCGGCCGGGTCGGAGCCGGTGGCCAGGTCGTCGATCAAGGCGTGCAACAGCAGCGGGATCCCGCCGCTGACGTCGGCGCAGAACTGGGCGAACGCCCGGCCGGGGATGGCGCCGAACCGCTCCCGCAGTTGCTCGGCCACGTCGGCGGCGCCCAGCGGCGCGAGCCGGACCCGGCGGCAGAACGGGAGGTGGAGCATCTCGGCCCACAGGCCGGCCATCTCCCGCTCGTACGACGTGCTCTCGTTCAGCACCACCACCACCCGGGACGACTCGACCCGCCGGATGAGGTAGCTGAGCCCGCGCAGGGACTGCTCGTCCGCGAAATGGACATCGTCGATGCCGACGAGGAGAGTCTGCCCACGGGCGAAATCGCGGACCGTGGCCGCCACCCGGTCCATCATCGCGAAGAAGTCCTCGCCGCTGTCCAGGCCGCCGGGGAACGGATCGGCCATACCGGCCCCGCGCATCGACTGGATCATCCGGTCCATCACCCCGAACGGGTGGTCCCGCTCCCGGGCCGATCCGGTGACCACGAAACACCAGCCGCCCTGATGGCCGGCCCGCGCGACCATCGCCTGGAGCAGCGCGGTCTTACCCACTCCGACCGGGCCGCTGACGAGCAGCACCGCACCGTTGCGGCGAGTGGACGCCTGGTAAAGCTGATCGAACAGAAGCAATTCGGAACTACGCTTACTCAGTGTCACGAGCTCCCCCGACGGGCTCATTTCCCTTGCCGCACGCGAATGGAACACTACCCAAGGCGAGCGAGCGAGGGAAACGACAGTCCAGATCGGACAGAGCTCACTATTCCCAGGTCAGAGGCGTTACCCCGGAGTAGGCCCGGAACCTATGAATCCACTGTGAGTCGGCTGCGGCACTTCCATCGACTGCTGTCAAACCACGCCGTTCTTTGTCCAACCGACGGTCTCCGCCGGTTGGACGGGCCCGGGATCCCTGGTCACCGGGCCGCCGCCGCGGCTTTCGCCCGGCGCCACTGCTCGTCGCTCAGGCCCCGGCGCCAGTATCCGGAAATTGACAGCATCTCTTTTCCCACTCCGCGTTCACGCATCAGAAATCGGCGCAGATCCTGCATCACGCCGCCTTCGCCGTGCACGAAGGCCTGCACCACGCCGGGCTCGAAGGCGAGCGACCGGACCGCCTCGGCCAGGCTCCGGCCACGGGCCCGGTGCACCCACCGGATCTCGCAGCCGGCCGCGGTGGGCAGCGGCTGCTCCTCCGAGTCGTCGCCGACCTCGACGATCGCCGTGGCCCTCGTGCCCGGCGCCATCGTGCCGAGCGTCACGGCGATCGCCGGCAGCGCGACGGCATCGCCCACGAGCAGGTGCCAGTCCGCCTCGGCCCGGGGCCGGTACAGGCCCCGGGGCTCGCTGGTGACCACCGGATCACCCGGCCGCAGCGTGGCCATCCAGGACGGCATCAGTCCCGGGCAGCCGTGGTCGTAGACGTCGATCGCCATCTCACCGGCGGCCGGGTCGAGGGAACGTACCGTGTAGGTCCGGGTGCGCGGCCATGCCGCGCGCGGCAGTTCGGCGTGGATCCGGCGCATGTCGAGGTCGTCCGGATAGGTCACGCCGGGCCTCGGGAAGACCAGGCGGACGTAGGTGTCGGTGAACGGGCCGGGATCGAGTCGCGTGACAGCGGGCCCGCCGACGATCATTCTCGTCATTCTCGGGGTGATCTTCTCCAGCCGTCGCAGAGCCAGCCGGACGAGGGGCCGCCCAGGCGCGGAAGTGCCGATCATGTAGCTGAGGTTAGGCTGGCCAACCATTTTCGCAATGCACGGTCGAACACTTCATCGAATGAACAACCGCGCGGGGAAACAGTTGGACGCCGCTTTTCCGCGCGGTTGACATCCGCACGGTCGGTGCTGCGATAGTGGCCACCGGCACGACGGTCGCGGAAATACACCGTCAATCAGTGACCATTCTCGGTTGGAGGCTTCATGAGTGTCAGTGACGAGCCGGTGTTTCTGAGATCAAATGCGATCATCGAACCGCTGGTCGATCGTTTCTACGCCTGGATGCACATCGTGTCGCCGGCGGCGGCGGCGCTTAACCTGGCGAAGGTCCAGGTGCCGCTGCTGGAGTCGTACCTCCAGAACCCGCAGGTGCACGTGGCGGCCAGCGTCAACCCGGCGCTGCGCGGGGGCTACTTCGTCAATGTCGAGGAAGCGCGCAGCATGGAGGTCGCCGCGCTGCTCGACACCATCAAGCGGGACCGGGCCGACATGCTGGCGTTCGCCCACGCCATCGGCGAGGGCGACGACCTTCTCCGGCAGAGCGCCACCGGCTTCGACCTCACCCCGCTCTATCCCAAGCTTCCCTCGGCGCTGAACGGGCTGGTGGAGCTGGCGTACGACACCGGCAACCAGGCCTCCATGCACCTGCTGGAGCCGGTCCTCTACACCAGCCAGTACTACGACGTCCGCCGCCAGTCGATCCAGCTGTCCCTGGAGACCGGCATCGAGCGGCCGTTCATCCTCAGCACGCCGCGCCTGCCGAACCCGGACGTGCTGGACCTGGAGATCCCGTTCACCCACCCCGGCATCGACGAGCTGTTCAAGGCGCGGATCGCGCCCACCACGCTGGGTCACCTGCGCGACGCGCTCGAGCTCGACGACGACCAGACCGGGCAGCTGCGCCGGCTGCTCACCGACCAGCCGAGCCTCTCGCCCGACCGGAACATCGAGACGGGCGGGCGGGTCCGCTACTTCGGCCACGCCTGCCTGGTGATCCAGTCGCCGGAGACGACCATCGTCACCGACCCCTTCATCAGCGCCGACAACCGCCACGGGGACCGCTACACGCTCGACGACCTGCCGGACCGCATCGACCTGGTGCTCATCACGCACGGGCACCAGGACCACATCGTCCTGGAGACGCTCTTCCAGCTCCGCAGCCGGATCGGGGCGGTGGTGGTGCCGCGCTCGTCGCGGGGCAACCTGTGCGACCCGTCGATCGGGCTGTACCTCAAGGCGCTGGGCTTCACCGTCATCGAGGTCGACGACTTCGACGAGGTGCCGATCCCGGGCGGCAAGGTGGTGGCCACACCGTTCCTGGGCGAGCACTCCGACCTCGACATCCGCGCCAAGTCGACGTACTTCGTGCAGATCGCCGGGGCCAACGTCTACGTGGGAGCCGACTCGTCCGGCATCGACCCGGTGCTGTACCGGTACGTCCGCAGCCACCTCGGCCACGTCGACATGGCGTTCCTCGGCATGGAGTGTGACGGGGCCCCGCTCACCTGGCTCTACCAGGGACTGCTGACGCGCCCGGTCACCAAGCGGATGAGCGACTCCCGCAAGTTGTCGGGGTCCAACGCCCAGCAGGCCGCGGCCATCATGACGGAGCTCGGGGCCGACGAGGGCTACATCTACGCCATGGGCGAGGAGAGCTGGCAGGGCCACGTCATGGCGACGACCTACAACGAGGACACCTATCAGCTCAAGCAGATCGAGGAATTCCTCGGCTGGTGCTCCGGTAACGGCATCACCGCCGAGCACCTGTTCAACAAGCGCGAATGGCGCTGGTAAGAAGCGAGAGCGGCGGCCCGGGGGCAGACCCCGGGCCGCCGGTTCCCGATATCAGCCGGCCACGCGCTCAGGCGCGGCCTCTCCCGGGCCGACCCGCGTGGCGAAGTCGGCCCACAGTCCCGCGAACTGGCGGGCCAGGTCGGCCACGGCGCCGGTGCAGTGTGCCGGCACGTTGTCGACCATCGTGTCCCACTCCTCCGTCCACCGGGTGTGCAGTGTGAGCAGGCGGAGCAGGTTGCGGCCGGCATCGGTGTAACGCAGCGCGGGATCGCTCATCAGACGGCCGACGACAGCCGAGCGGTCGATCTCCGGCCGGTCGCCGGACCGCAGGATGCCCACCGAGCGGTGGTCGGCGCCCGCACCCTTGCCGGTCGCCGGCGCGCCGCCCCCTTTGCGCTGGGCGGGCACCAGATCGGCGCCGTCGCGCAGGCGGTTGCGGACGTCACGGGCCGTCTCCGGGGAGATCGCCGCGGCCCTGGCCACCTGGCGGAGCGACAGCTCCGGGTTCTCGGCCATCAAACGGCCGGCGAGCAGGCGGCCGGCACTGCAGTCGAGCGGGCGGACCCGGCCGTCCTGGCCGACCCGGGTGCCGGGGGCCGACGCGCCGGCCACCCGCCGGCGGATGTCGGCCACGGTGCCCGGTGAGATGCCGGTGGCGGCGGCGACCCGCCGGTCCGACCAGTGGGGATGCGAAACGGCGACCCGCTCGGCGGCGCGCTTGCGGTCGGCCAGGCCGAGCGGCAGGCCGTGCGAGACGTTCAACCACACCGACAGGACGAACGCCTCGTCCTCGGTGCCGTCGAAGAACTGGGCCGCGATCGTCGTCGCACCGCGCCGGCGGGCCGCCTCGATGCGGTGCGCGCCGTCCAGGACGCGCATCGACGATCGGTGCACCACGATCGGCGGCAGGTCGCTCTGCACGTGGACCAGGCCCTCCACATGCGCCGGATCGGCGCCGGCCGTCCTGGGTGATCCGCTCAGGTCGAGTGAGCCGATCTCCAGCAGAATGACGGGTTGCCGTTGGATTTCCTCTTCTCCTGGTGTCAACGGAGCTCCTAATGCTCAGGCGTGCGCGCACTCAGAGCATTTTTTCGGCGCGCACAATTCGGGTCGGCCTATCGGCAGATCCGCGCGCGGCGCAGGGGCCGGATCACGCGGACGGGAACGACTCCGTCCGTCGGCCGCGCCATTGCGCGGACGGCAAGAATCGACCGCCGGCTCCGATGACGGCGGCCGAGGGCCGGACGGCGATGCCGGTTCGATCAGGCAGTGACCACGACTCTTCTCCCCCATGTCCGAAGTTCTCGCCGGTGAATGGTTTGAAAACCCGCGGGGCGGGTACGCACACGGCAATTCGTGATCGGAACATAACATCGAGTAAAACCGATGCGGAACCCCTGTCCCAGGGGTACGGGCCGGACCCCTACCCCTAGCCCGGAATGGCCACTTTGTCACCGGGAATGCGGATCGCCCCCCACGAAGACGACACTCATTACAAGGCTACCGAATCGGACGAATCACGCCGGCCGGGTGCTGCGCTGCTCGAGTCCATCGGCTATCTGCAGCCATTCGTCGGCGCAGGAGCGGGCCACGTCGGCCAGGATGTAGGCGCAATGCGCGGGCACCTTGTGCTCGACCTCTGCCCATTCGTCCGCGCGGATTGCCCGCGAATGTATCCAGCGGAGCACGCTCCGGCCGGACTCGGTGAACCGCAGCGACGGATCGTTCTGCAGTCCGCGCAACATCAGCGGAATGGACTCACGGCCGGCGGGCTTCTCCCGGCGCTGCCGCATCTGCGGCAGCGGGTCCTCGCCGCGTTCGAGGCGCAGGCGTACGTCCCGGACGGTGGACGGCGAGACGCCCACCTCACGGGCGATCTCCCGCAGCGACGCCTCGGGGCGCTGTTTGATGAGCGCGGAGGCGCGCAGCCGGCCCACGCTGTTGTCCACCGGCCGGACCCGCCCGTCCCGGCCGGTGCGGGCGCTCACCGGCTCCACACCGGCCTCGTCCTGCATCCGGCGGCGGATGTTGCCGACCGTCCGCGCGCCCAGCCCGGCCGCCGCCGCGATGGCCCGGTCCGACCAGCTGGGCTGCGAGGCGATGATGCGCTCGGTGGCCAGCGTCCGGTCGCTGAGCGACAACGGCAGGCCGTGCGTCGTGTTGGCGGTGACCGCCAGGACGAAGGCCTCCTGGTCGGTGCCGTCGAAGAAGCAGACCTCGATCCGCTCGTCGCCGCGCAGCTTGGCCGCGCGCAGGCGGTGCATGCCGTCGATCACGCGCATGCTGCCGCGATGCACCAGGATCGGCGGCAACCGGTCCTCGATGGAGGCCAGCATCTCGATGTGCCCGAGATCCTCACCGGCCCGCCGCGGTGAATCGGCCGGCCGGAGCTCCGCGACCGGCATCCAGACAATTTCCGGCTCGCCCGCGACCCGTTCCGGCACGGATTCCTGATCGGGCACAGGAACGAGCACCCGGAACGCTTTCCTGCTGCTTACTTCCCTCACGGCATTACCCCCGTTGCACGGTTCATCCGAGGTAAATGCTGGCACGGGCACATCGTCGGCAACGGGTGTCCGACTGTCCATCTGCGACGTCACTCACCGCCGGTGCGGCGGCCTGCGATAAATGGCCGGTAAAACATCTGCACAGTCGGACGACAGGGCGTCGCTGGACACCGAAAAAGGCAATACAGTCCAATGATGTCCCATTTCATGACCGTCCGGCCGGAAAGAATCTCGAGTGAACCGCGAACCTGACCCGGCCACCGCGGCCGACTTCGAACGGGCCGCCGCCGCTCTCCTGCCCGGCGAGGTGTGGGACTTCGTCGCCGGCGGCAGCGGGAGCGAGGCGACGCTGGCGGCCAACCGGACCGCCCTCGACAACATTTTCCTCGTCCCCCGGATGCTGCGCGACGTGTCCGCCTGCACGACCCGTTCCCCGCTGCTCGGCCGCATGGCCGAGCTGCCGGTCGCCGCCGCGCCGATGGCCTATCAGCGGCTGATCCATCCCGACGGGGAGTCGGCCAGCGCCCGGGCCGCCGCCGCGGCGGGCATTCCCTTCATCGCCAGCTCCCTCAGCAGCGTGCCGCTCCACCGGATCACCGAGATCGGCGGGCGGGTGTGGTTCCAGCTCTACTGGCTGCGGAACCAGGCGACGACCCTCGACCTGATCCGGCGGGCCGAGGACGCCGGATGCGAGGCCGTCGTGCTGACCGTCGACGTGCCCTGGCCGGGACGGCGGCTCCGGGACATCCGCAACAGGTTCGCGCTGCCGGCGCACGTCCGCCGGGCCGACGTTCACACCTTCCAGGATTTCTCCCCCGCACTGAGCTGGTCGGCCCTCGCCCGGCTCCGCGAGCACACCCGCCTGCCGCTGGCGGTGAAGGGGCTTCTCGCGCCCGAGGACGCCGTGCAGGCCGCGCAGCTCGGAGTGGACGCGATCATGGTGTCCAACCACGGCGGCCGCCAGCTCGACGGCGCCGTGGCCAGCATCGACGTGCTGCCCGAGGTGGTCGGCGCGGTCGGCGGCGACTGCGAGGTCCTGCTCGACAGCGGCATCCGCAGCGGCACGGACGTGCTGCGCGCCCTCGCTCTCGGCGCCTCGGGCGTCCTGCTCGGCCGGCCCCTCATGTGGGGACTGGCGGTCGGCGGGGAGCGGGGAGCGATGCGGGTCCTGAAGATGGTCAAGGCCGAACTGCGCGACGCCATGGGGCTCGCCGGGTGCACCGACGTCACCGCCGCCCGCGAGCTGCGCACCGTGCGCCATGTCCAACCGTCGAATCCTGGCGGTTGGACGGGCGGCTGACCGGTCGTGAACCTCCGGCGGCGTGTCAGTGGTGCGTTTCCCCCGCCGCCGCCGGAAGCCGGCCGTACTGGATACGGTGGAGCTCGGCGTAGAAGCCGTTCGCCGCGAGCAGCTCCTCGTGCGTGCCGCTCTCGCGGATCTGGCCGCCGTCGACGACCAGGATCTGGTGCGCCTCCCGGATGGTGGAGAGCCGGTGCGCGATCACCAGGGAGGTGCGTCCGGTCAGCGCGGTGCGCAGGGCCCGCTGGATGGCCGCCTCGGACTCCGAGTCGAGGTGGGCCGTGGCCTCGTCCAGCACCACCACCGGCGGGGACTTGAGCAGCAGCCGGGCCAGCGCGACGCGCTGCTTCTCACCGCCGGAGAGCCGGTGCCCGCGGTCGCCGACCACCGTGTCCAGCCCGTCCGGCAGCCCCGCGATCACGTCCCAGATCCGGGCCGCCTCACAGGCCTCGATCAGCTCCCGCTCGGTGGCGCCGTCGCGGGCGTACAACAAATTGGCCCGCAGGGTGTCGTGGAACAGATGTGCGTCCTGGGTGACCACCCCGACCGTGCCGAGCACCGAGCTCAGGGTCAGGTCCCGGATGTCCTCGCCGCCGATGCGGACGGTGCCCTCGGTGGCGTCGTACAGCCGGGGCACCAGCTGGGTGATGGTGGTCTTGCCGGCGCCGGACGAGCCGACCAGCGCGGTCATCCGGCCGGCCGGGACACGGAACGACACGTCCCGCAGCACCCACGTGTCGCTGTCGCGTTCCTGCCCGCGCCGGGCGATCGACTCCAGGGAGGCCAGCGACACGTCCTTGGCGTTCGGATAGCGGAACGAGACGTGGTCGAACTCGATGTCGGGCGCGGAGGTCCCGTCCCGTCCCGGCGCCAGCGCGCCGGGCTTCTCCCGGACGAGCGGCTCCAGATCGAGCACCTCGAAGAGGCGGTCGAAGCTGACCAGTGCGGTCATGACGCTGACGTGCATGTTGGCCAGCTGGTTGATCGGGCCGAAGACCCGGGTGAGCAGGCCCATCATGGCGACGATGGTGCCCACCTCGAGCACACCGTCGATGGCCAGGACGCCGCCGCCGCCGTACACCACCGCGGTGACGAGCCCGGTGAGCACGCCGAGCGAGAGCGGAAGGAGGCTTCCGTACGCCATCAGGGTGGTCGAGATGTCCCGTACGGCGGCCGCCTTGCCGGAGAACGCGCCGGCCTCCCGGTCGGGCTGCCCGTACAACTTGGTGAGCATCGCCCCGGAGACGTTGAAGCGTTCGCCCATCATCGAGGCCATCTCCGACTCGACGGTCATCCGCTCCCGGGTCAGCCGCTGGAGCCGGCGGCCGATCATCCGCGAGGGCAGCAGGAACAGCGGGATCAGCACGAGAGCGGCCACCGTCAGCTGCCAGGAGAGATAGAACATCGTGCCGAGCACGAGGGCCAGGGTGAGCAGCGTCGAGACGGTCTGGGAGAGCAGGGCGGTCACCGCCTGCTGAGCGCCCATCACGTCGGAGTTGAGGCGGCTGATCAGCGCGCCGGTCTCGGCCCGGGTGAAGAAGGTCAGCGACTGCCGCTGCACGTGGGTGAACACGGTGGTGCGCAGGTCGTAGAGCAGTCCCTGCCCGACCCGGCCGGACACCCAGGTCTGGGTGTAGACGGCGATGGCGTCGATCAGCGTGGCGCCGACGATGAGGGCCGACAGGGCCACCACCACGTCCTGGCGCTTGGGGGTGATGCCGTCGTCGATGAGGTACTTGAGCATCAGCGGCGTCATCGCGGTGAGGCCGGCGTGCAGCACGGTGAGCGCGACCAGGACCACGAGCGGCCAGCGGTACCGCCGGGCGTACGGGAGGACCCGCCGCATCGTGCCCGGGCGCACCTGGTGTCCCTTGATGTCCTGCCCCGGCCGGATCCGCATCGGGCCCATTCCCGGGCCGCCCCTCATAGCCACGTGGAATCCCTTTTCTCAGTGCTTGTCGAGGAACTCGATGATCGCGGTGTTTACCTCGTCCGGCCGTTCCAGATAGCCGAGATGACCGCAGTGCGCGATCTCCACGAAGTCGCAGTCCGGAATGGCGTCGGCGGTCTCGGCGGCCAGGTGCGCCGGCGTGATGCCGTCGTCGGTGAAGCCGATGACCCGGCACGGCACCGCGATCTCGGCCAGCGCCGGCCGGCGGTCCCCGATGGTGTCCACGCCGTCCTGACCACCGGCGCCGCCCGTCTCGGCCGCCAGCTCGAGGATCTCCAGCCAGGACCGGGTCGTGGCGTCGTCGCGCAGCGTCGAGGGCGACAGCATCTTGCGGGCCGTGTCGACCGCGCGGTAGCGGGCCGGCAGCCGGATCCCGCGCTCGTCCAGCTCCCGATCGGCCAAGATCTGGGCCGCGCGCAGGGCGTCGGCCCGGGGCCGGGTCGCGATCAGCACGGCGCAGCGCACCAGGGACGGACTCTGGAGGGCCAGCTCTTCGGCGATCATCGCGCCGAGTGAGGTGCCGACGATCCGGCACGGCCCGAGGGCCAGGGACTCGATCAGCCCCCGGGTGTCGGCGACCATGTCGTCGAGCGAGTAGGGACCGGGCGGCGTCGCCGACGGCGGCATGCCCCGGTTGTTGAAGGTGGTGGTGCGGTAACCGGCCCGGCGCAGGGCCGGCGTCTGGTGCATGTCCCAGACGTGACCGGCGGCGTTCTGCCCCATGATCAGGAGCACGTCGTCGCCGTGGCCGGTGCGCTCGTACGACAACCGGATGCCATTGGTGTCCAGATAGGGCACGAGTTTCCTCCGGTGCCGGACGAATTTGTCACGCCATTGTCCGGGCGGCCCCGCGATCACGTCGAATACACGGTTGAACGGCCGGCGCCGAAGAAGATCCGGCGCCGGCCGTTCGTCGCGGTCAGGTCAGACGGCGCCTGATCCACCACAGGGAGAACCAGGACAGCGCCAGGGTGAGACCGATGAGCACGCCGAACTCACGCCATTGGAGGGCCCAGAACTTCGACCCCGGCACGTACGTCACCTTCTGGCTCAGGTTCTGGTCGGCCAGCCACTGCCGGCACTCGTCCGACGGGCTGTGCTGCTCCGGGGAGCACTTGGCCGGGTCGGCCGGGCCGGTGAACAGCGCACCGGTCGACGTCACCGTGTCCCTCGACCAGACCCAGGCGTTCGGGATGTCGGCGCCCGCGTCCAACGTGATCTTGTTGGTCTCGGGGTTGACCCCGTAGACGAACCGCTGATCGACGTCGAGGGCGGTGACCGAGGTGACCGGCTTGACCAGCAGCGGCAGCAGCACGAGCGGCACGGCGGCCTGGATGACGATCACCGCCAGCAGGGTGACCGCCATCGCGGCCACGGTGCGCCGCAGGATCATGCCCGCCGTCACGCCGATCACGAAGGCCAGGGCGGCGTAGGCGATCGGCACGACGCCCCGGGCGGCGAAGGTCACCGGGCTGATCCGGCTCCCGGCCAGGTCGATCGGCTCGGCCCACCGGGTCACCACCAGGCTGACCAGGCCGGCGCACAGCGCGACGGCGCCGCCCACGACCGACAGCTTGACCAGGAGCCACCGGCGCCGGCTGATGGACTGACTGAAGATCATCCGGTACGTGCCGCTCTCGAGCTCCCGGGCCACCAGGGGCGCGCCCCAGAACAGTCCCAGCAGGATCGGCAGCACGAGCGGAAGGGCGATGCCGACGTAGTAGAGCCATCCCGGCGGCTTGCTCGACAGCGTCTGGAGGAAGGTGTCGGCCGCGTCACCGCAGGCGGCCGGCTGACATCCGGTGAACCCGGACTCCTGGGCCAGGCTGGTCACCTGGGTCCAGGTCAGTGCGAAGGCAGCGAGGATCACCAGCAGGACGGCCGCGACGGCCACCGCCTGGGTACGGAACTGGCGCCAGGTGAACCAGATCATCGCCGCCCCTCCAGCATCCGCTTGGGCGCCGCCGTGGCGTCCCCGGTCATGTAGGCCAGCACGATGTCCTCCAGATCAAGCCGGTCGACCTGCCAGGACGGGTCGACGATGGGCGCGGTGCTCCGCACGATCAGGGTCGACTGCACGTCGGTGTGGCTCTGGTCCACCACCGAATATCCGGTGCCGAGCTCGGCCGGGTCACGCAGCGGCCCGGCCAGCCGGTGGTGCGTCTCGAGCAGATCGTCCACCTCGCCGGCGACCCGGACCCGCGAGGCGACCAGGACGATCAGGAAGTCGCAGACCCGTTCCAGGTCGGCCACCAGGTGCGAGGACATGATCACGCTGATCCCCCGCTCGGCCGTGAGCTCCATGAGCCCCTGCAGGAAGCCGCGCCGGGCCAGTGGGTCGAGCGCCGCGACCGGCTCGTCGAGCAGCAGCAGGTCGGGCCGCTTGGCCGCGGCGACGGCCAGGGCCAGCTGGGCCCGCTGGCCGCCGGAGAGCTTGCCCGCCTTCTGCTCCGGGTCGAGCCCGATCTGGGCGATGCGCCCCTCGGCGTAGCCGGCGTCCCAGGACGGGTTGAGGCGAGCGCCGAGCCGCAGATGCTCGGCCACGGTCAGCCCCGCGTAGACCGGGGTGTCCTGCGCGACGAAGCCGACCCGTGGCGTACCGCTGACCGGCACCTCGCCGAGCACCTCGATGCGCCCGCCCGAGGGGTCGAGCAGCCCGCAGGCCAGCTGGAGCAATGTGGATTTGCCGGCGCCGTTCGGCCCGACCAGGCCGACCACCCGGCCCGCCGGCACCGACAGCGTGCAGTCGGACAGCGCGGTGCGGCGCCCGTACTTCTTGGTCAGCCCGACCGCGGTGAGCGCGTCAGTCATGCTCTCGCCTCCGAAAATGACCGAAACGTGGTGAAGATCAGCGCCTCGATGCTCTCGTCGTCGAGCCCGGCCTCGCGGGCCTCGATGAGCCAGCTCTCCAGGCTCTTGCGCAGTGGCTCGTGCTTGGCGACCGAGTCACCCCCGAGCGTCTTGGTGACGAAGGTACCCAACCCCGGCCGGGCCGCGACCAGTCCTTCGTACTCCAGCTCGCGGTAGGCCTTGGACACCGTGTTCGGGTTGATCGCGACCCGGGCCACCACCTCTTTGACGGTGGGCAGCTTGTCACCCTCTTGCAACACCCCGAGCCGCAGCGCGTGCCGGACCTGCTGGATGAGCTGCATGTAAGGCGCGACCCCGGACCGTGAGTCCAGGTGAAACTCGATCACCTCACCACCTCCTTCACTAGGTTCCTAGCAATATAGCCAACTAGAGGGATGAACACCATCGCCGTGCAAGCGACGCGGCGACGCGGTTGGACGGCGTTGACCACCCCCCGGCGTTCCGGTGAAAGTTCGGCTGTCATCGGTCCCGTTGGGAGGACATCAATGAATGCCAAGGCTGACATCTGGCGGCCGTACGAGATCAGCAGCGACACCATCGGCACCGCGGACCTCGTCGGCTGGCTCACCGAGCAGGGCCAGGACGGGCTGACCGGGCTGCTCGCCGAACGGAAGGCGGTCGTCTTCCGGGGGTTCGGCGTGTCGCCGGAATCCATCGGGCCGGTGCTCGACCAGGTGGTGCCGGACCGCCTGCCGTACGTGCACGGCAACTCGCCCCGCACCAAGGTCGGCGGAAACCTCTACACCTCCACCGAGTACCCGCAGGAATTCACCATCTCCATGCACCACGAGATGAGCTACGCCCACCACTGGCCGAAGCGCCTGGTCTTCTTCTGCGAGACCGCGCCGGCCAGCGGCGGCGCCACGCCGGTGGTGGACAGCGAGCTGTGGCTGGCCTCGCTCGACGACGAGGTCCGCGAGGCCTTCGCGGGTGGCGTCCGCTACGTGCAGAACCTGCACGACGGGTACGGATTCGGGAAGAGCTGGATGGACACCTTCGAGACGGACGACCGCGCGCAGGTCGAGCGGTTCCTCGAAGGCACCCGCTCGGAGTGGAAGTGGGGCCCGGAGGGCATCCGGATCATCCAGCACCGTCCCGCGACGGTGATGCACCCGATCACCGGAACCACCGTCTGGTTCAACCAGGCCGACCAGTTCCACCCGGCCGGCCTGGGCGACAAGACCGCTTCGGAGCTGTACGACATCCTCGAGCCGGACGAGTTCCCGCAGCACGCCACGTTCGCCGACGGCTCACCGATCCCGGACAGCTACATCGAGCACATCCAGAATCTGGGCCTGGAACTGGCCGTCGACGTGCCGTGGCGGCCCGGCGACCTGATGCTGATCGACAACATCCTGGTCGGACACGGACGGCGCCCGTTCGAGGGCTCCCGCCGCGTGCTGGTCGCCATGTCCGACTGAGACGACCGCACCTCCGGGGCCGCCGGGCCAGCCGTTCAGCGGCTCGCCCGGCGGCTTTTTCGTGCCGCTCTACCCCCGCTGCTCCAGCCAGCCGGCGATCGCGGACCAGACCCGCGCCAGCATGTCGGGGTGGATCATCTCGGCGTGGGTGCACGGCAACCGCACCTCGGTGATGGCGCCGTCCACATAGGGTTCCCACAGATGGCTTCCCCGGTCCGCGGTGCTCTCCGGGCCGATGTCCGAGACCAGCAGCGCCATCGCGCCGTCGAAGACCCGGGGGACGTATCCCTTGAGCAGGATCAGGTTGTTGCGGTAGACGCTGGTCAGCAGCTCGATCTCGGCCTCCGAGACACCGCCGAACGCCTCGATCCCGCCGAACGCCTCGCCCATCACTTCGTGGAACCGGGCCCGCATCTCGGCCGGGTCGTCCAGGTGCCGTTTCCCGGCACGCGGGCGCGGCTCCGGTGCCGGCTCGTCGTCGCCGGGACGGCGCCGCTGGGCCGGATAGGTGTCCATGATGACGAGCGCCGCCTCCTGCCCGGCCGCCCGCAGCTGGACGGCCATCTCGTGCGCCGGGATGCCGCCGAAGGAGAAGCCGGCCAGGTGGTACGGGCCCTCCGGTTGCAGGGCACGGATCTGCTCGATGTAGGCGGCCGCCATCTCCTCGATCGATCCGAAGAGGGGCGCCGACCCGTCCAGGCCGCGGGCCTGGAGCCCGTACACCGGTGTGTCGTCCGGGACGAACCTCGCCAGGGGCATGTAGCACCAGCTCAGTCCACCCGCCGGGTGCACCAGGAAGATCGGCGGGCGGCTGCCGCCGGCCCGGATCGGCAGCACCATGTCCAGCGCGTTCGCCACCGACGACACCCCCAGCCGGCCGATCAGGCCGGACACGGTCGGAGCGGCGAAGACGTCGCGCATGGTGGTCGACACGCCCCGCTCCGCCAGCCGCGACACCAGGGTGACGGCCAGCAGTGAGTGCCCGCCGAGCTGGAAGAAGTCGTCGTCCAGCCCGACACCGGGCACGCCCAGCACCTCGGCGAAGACCCCGGCCACCAGCTCTTCGAGGACCGAGGCCGAGCGGCCGTCCGTCCCCGGCTCGCCGGCGGCCCGCCGCTCCGGCGCCGGCAGGGCCTTGCGGTCGAGTTTTCCGTTGCCGGTCAGCGGAAGCTCGGGCAGCGTCACGTACGCCGCCGGGAGCATGTACTCGGGCAGGCGAGCGGCCGCCAGCTCCCGCAGTCGCGGCTCGGGGGCGCCGCCGACGACGTACGCGATCAGCCGGCCCTCCTGGGCGATCACCGCCGCCTGCCGCACGTCCGGGTGGGCCAGCAGGGCCTGCTCGATCTCGCCCGGCTCGATCCGGAACCCCCGGACCTTGATCTGCTCGTCCACGCGGCCCAGGAACTCCAGGTGACCGGCCACGTTCCACTTCGCCCGGTCGCCGGTCCGGTACATCCGTTCACCCGCCGCGAACGGGCAAGCCACGAACCGCTCGCCGGTCAGTCCGGGCCGGCCCACGTAGCCCCGGGCCAGCTGGGCGCCGGCGATGTACAACTCGCCGGCCACACCGGGCGGGACCGGTTGCAGGCTCTCGTCCAGCACGTACAGGCGGGTGTTGGCGATCGGCCGGCCGATCGGGACCGAGGCGGTGTGCACCGGCCGGTCGGCCGACACCTCGAACACACAGCAGCCGACGACCGTCTCGGTCGGCCCGTACTCGTTGACGACCACCGAGCCCGGCGCCTTCTCGAGCCAGGACCGCACCACTGTGCCCGGCAGCGCCTCGCCACCGACGACCCAGGTGCGGGCCGCCCCGGCCACCTGCTCGTCCCGGAGCGACTGCGACAGCAGGGCGAGGTGCGCCGGCACCACCTTCACCAGGCCGAACCCGCCCTCGGAGCGCAGCAGGTCGCCCAGTCCCTCGGCGTCACCGGCCGGGGTCACCACCACCGTCGACCCGGTCACCAGGGGTACGACCACGCTGGTGACCGTGAGGTCGAACGCAATCGACGAATGCAGCGGCGCGCCGCCGCCGTCCGCCATCCGGTAGGCGCCGGCGGCCCAGGTCACGTAGTTCGCGAGTCCGCCGTGGGTCACCGCGACGCCCTTCGGCGTTCCGGTCGAGCCCGACGTGTAGATCACGTAGGCCAGCCGGTCCGGCGAGAGCACCGAGGCCGGCGCCGTCGCCGGCGCGGTGGCCAGCTGGGCGGTGGTGAACGGATCGTCGAGCACGACCATGCGGGCCGGGCCGTTCGCCGGGAGGTCGCCGGCGGTCATCTCGTCGGTGAGCAGCACTCCGGCCCGGGCGTCGGCCAGCATGAACGCGATGCGCTGGGCCGGATAGCGCGGATCGATCGGCAGGTAGGCCGCGCCCGCCTTCCACACCGCCAGGATCGCGGTCACCAGGTCCGGCCCGGCCGGCAGGCACAGGCCCACCACCGAGTCGGGGCCCACGCCCTGACCGGTCAGGTGGTGGGCCAGGCGGTTCGCCGCCTCGTCCAACCGGCGGTACGTCACCTGGGCCTCCCCCGCGGCCACCGCTACGGCGTCCGGGGCCGCCGCCACCCGCCGCGCGAACAGCTCGACGACGGTGCCGGCCGAGATCGCGACCGCGGTGTCGTTCCACTCGGTCAGCACCGTCCCGCGTTCGGCGGCGTCCATCAGCGGCACGGTCCGCACCGGCGCGCCGGGCCGGGCGACCATGGCCGTCAGCACCCGTTCGAGCCAGGCCGTGAACCGCCGGGCGGCCGACGGGTCGAAGAGGTCGTCGGCGACCGCGATATGCCCTCGCAGACCGGCCGGGCGGCCCTCACGGTCGAACACCTCGCCGATCATCACGTCGAGATCGAACCGGGACGCCACCGGCACCAGCCCCGGCGTCCGCGGCTGTTCGCCGGCGCCGTCCAGCACGACCCGCTCGACGTTCTGGAACGTCAGCATCACCTGGAACAGCGGGTGCCGGGCCAGCGACCGGGCCGGGGCGAGCTCCTCGACCAGGCGCTCGAACGGCACGTCCTGGTTGGCCACGGCGCCCAGGCTCGCCTCCCGGACCCGGGACAGCACCTCCCGGAAGTCCGGGTCGCCGGTGAGGTCGGTGCGGATCACCAGCGAGTTCACGAAGAACCCGACCAGATCGTTCAGGGCCTCGTCGGAGCGGCCGGCCACCGCCGCACCGACCGGGATGTCGGTGCCGGCGCCGAGCCGCGACAACATGACCGCGACCGCGGCCTGAGCGACCATGAACATCGTGACGCCCTCGGACCGGGCCAGCTCGACCAGCCGCCGGTGGGTCTCGGCCGGCACCGACATCGGCGACAGGTGGCCCCGGTAGGACGCGACCGCGGGACGTGGCCGGTCGGTCGGCAGCGCCAGCTCCTCGGGCGCGCCGGCCAGGTTCTCCCGCCAATATGCGGCCTGCCGCGACAGCAGGCTCTCCGGATCGCTCTCGTCGCCCAGCAACTCCCGCTGCCAGAGCGCGTAGTCGGCGTACTGCACCGGCAGCGGCTCCCACTCCGGCGCCAGGCCACGTCGCCGTGCCGCGTAGGCGTTCGACAGATCCCGGTTCAGCGGTCCCATCGACCAGCCGTCGGTGACGATGTGATGCAGCAACAGCACCAGCACGGATTCATCCGGCCCGGCCCGGAACACCCAGGCCTTGATCGGCGCTTCGCGGGACAGATCGAGGGTGTACGCCTCGGCCCCGGCCACCGCGGCGGCCAGCTCCCCCGGATCGACCTCGACCACCTCGGCCGACCAGTCCAGCTCGGCCATGTCGAGGATGCGCTGGTACGGCTGGCCGTCGACGGCCGGGAACACCGTCCGCAGCGACTCGTGCCGCCCGATCACATCGAGCAGGGCCGCTTGGAGAGCGGCCACGTTCACATCGCCGGGCAGTCGCATGGTGACCGGGTTGTTGTAGGTCGTGCCCGCACCGTCGAGCTGGGCCAGGAACCACATCCGGCGCTGTGCGAACGACAACGGCACCCGCTCCGGGCGCTCCCCGGACCGCAGGATCGGCCTGGCCTCATCGGTGTCGGCCGCCGCCAGCTCGGCCGGCGTCGGCCGCTCGAACAGCACGCGCACCTCGATCTCGACGCCGAGCAGGGCCCGGATCCGCGACACCAGCTTGACCGCCAGCAGCGAATGACCGCCCAGGGCGAAAAAGCTGTCGTCGACACCGACCGCGTCCACACCCAGCACCTCGGCGAAGGCCGCGCACAACAACTCCTCACGCACGCTCACCGGAGCCCGCCCGGCCCCCGCCGCGGCACCGTAGTCGGGGGCGGGCAACGCCTGACGGTCGAGCTTTCCGTTGCGGGTCAACGGCAACTCCGGCAAAGCCACGAACGCGGACGGCACCATGTAGTCCGGCAACCGCCGCTCGGCCACCGCCCGCAATTGCGGTTCGGAGGCCTCACCGACGACGTAGGCGACCAAGCGCCCGTCACGAGCCAGCACGGCGGCCTGGCGTACCTCCGGATGCGACAGCAGCACCTGCTCGATCTCACCGGGCTCGATCCGGAAGCCACGGATCTTCACCTGGTCGTCGGCCCGCCCGGCGAAGGCGAGCTGCCCGCCGGCGGTCCACCGCACCCGGTCCCCGGTGCGGTACAACCGTTCCCCGGTCCCCCAGGGCGACGCCACGAACCGTTCCGCGGTCAGCGCCGGGCGGCCCACATAGCCACGGGCCAGGCCGGCACCGGCCACGTACAGCTCGCCGGTCACGCCGACCGGGACCGGCCGCAGAGCCTCGTCCAGCACGAACACCCGGCTGTTGGCGATCGGCACACCGATCACCGGCTCGTCACCGGCCGCCAACGGCCGCGACATCGACGCGCAGACGGTCACCTCCGTCGGGCCGTACGCGTTGATCAGCCGACGGCCCGGCGCCCACCGGTCCAGCGCCGGCCGATCCAGAGCCTCGCCCGCCGACACCACAGTGCACAGCCCGACCACGGCCGGATCCAGCACACCCAGCACGGCCGGCGGCAACGTCGCATGCGTCACCTCATGCCGGCGCAGCACGTCCACCAGCCCCGCGCCCGGCAACAGCTGATCCGCCGGGGCGACCACCAGCGCCGCACCGGAACACAACGCCATCAACACTTCCGAGGTCGCCGCGTCGAACCCGATCGACGCGAACTGCAACACCCGCGACCCGGCCGACACCGCGAACCGCTCGATCTGCGCCACCGCCAGGTTCACCGCGCCGGCATGGGTCAGCGCCACGCCCTTGGGCACACCGGTCGACCCCGACGTGTAGATGACGTACGCCAGCCCGTCCGGGCGTACCGGCACGCCGGGCGCGTGCGACGGGGCCGTCACGTCGGCCATGTCCACGGTCAGGATGCCGCTCACCGGCAGGTCGTCGAGCACCGCGCCGGTGCTCAGCAGCACGGCCGCCCGGCTGTCGGCGAGCATGTAGGCGATCCGCTCGCCGGGATGCCCGGCATCGATCGGGAGGTAGGCCGCGCCGGCCTTCAACACACCCAGCAGGGCGGCCACGAGCTCCGGCCCACGCTCGACCGCCACCGCGACGACCGACTCGGCTCCGACGCCGTAGCCCCGCAACGTCCACGCGACCTGGTTGGCCCGGGCGTCGAGGTCCGCGTACGACACCTCGGCGCCGTCGGCCACCACCGCCGCCGCGTGCGGCGCCTCGGCCACCCGCCGCCCGAACAGTTCCAGCGCGGTGGCTTCGGCCACCGGCACGACCGTGTCGTTCCATGCGGTCAGCACCTGGCGGCGTTCGCCGTCGTCCAGCACGTCGACCGCGTGCAGCCGGGTCTCCGGCGCCGCCGTGGTGAGGTCGAGGACCCGCGTCAGCCCGCGCGTGAGCCGCTCCACCGTCGAGCGGTCGAACAGGTCGGCCGAGCCGGTCACCGAGCCCCGCAGCCCGGCCGGGCGGCCGGCGTCGTCGAACACCTCGGCGACCATCAGGTCGAGGTCGGTCTTCACCGCGGCCTCGACCGGGGCGCCACCCGGGGCCCGCGTCTCCGGAAGGGCCAGCGTGACGCGCTCCATGTTCTGCAACGTCAGCACGACCTGGAACACCGGATGCCGCGTCAGCGACCGCACCGGCGCCAACTCCTCCACCAGACGCTCGAACGGCACATCCTGATTCGCCAACCCGCCCAGAGTGGCCTCGCGAACCCTCGACAACACCTGCCGAAACTCCGGATCACCACTCAGATCCGTGCGAACCACCAACGAATTGACGAAGAAACCAACCAGATCATGCAAAGCCTCATCGGTACGCCCAGCATTACCCGAACCGATCACCATGTCCGTGCCACCACCGAGGCGCGAGAACAACACCGCCAGCGCCGCCTGCAACACCATGAACGTCGTGACACCCTCGGCCCGAGCCACCTCACTCAACCGCCGATGCACCTCACCCGGAACCTCCAACGGCACCCGGTGCCCACGATGCGACGCCACCGCCGGACGCGGCCGATCCACCGGCAGAACAAGCTCCTCCGGCGCACCCGCCAACACCTCACGCCAGTAACCGACCTGCCGGGCCAGCCGATCCGCGTCGAGCAACTCCCGCTGCCACAACGCGTAATCCGCGTACTGCACCGGCAATGGCGCGAACACCGGGGCCTCACCCCGCGACCGCGCCGCGTACGCCGTCGACAGATCCCGCCGCAGCGGCGCGTTCGACCAGCCGTCGCCGGCGATGTGGTGCGTGACCACGACCAGGGTCTGCTCGTCCTCGCCGGACCGGAACAGCCAGGCCCGGATCGGCGCCTCGGTCGTCACGTCGAAGGCGTACCCGGTCGCCCGGGCCACCAGCTCCGCCCGCCCGGCGCCGGGCGCGTCGCTCACCGTGAGAGTCCAGTCGAGCTCGTCCAGTTCCAGGATCCGCTGGTACGGCTCGCCGCCGGCGGACGGGAACACGGTGCGCAACGGCTCGTGCCGGCCGATCACGTCCCGCAGCGCCGCGTCCAGCGCCACCGCGTCGACCGCGCCGTCCAGCCGGATCACCATCGGGGTGTTGTAGGTCGCGCTCGGCCCTTCGAGCTGAGCGAGGAACCACAGCCGGCGCTGGGCGAACGACAGCGGGACCCGCTCGGGGCGCTCCATCACCCGCAGAACCGGCCGTGGTGAGCCGGTCTCGGCGGCGGCCAGCCGGGCGGCCAGCCCGGCCGGGGTCGGCGCCTCGAACAGTGCCCGGATCTCGAGCTCGGCGCCGAGCACCGTCCGGATGCGCGACACCACCTTGACGGCGAGCAGCGAGTGCCCGCCCAGGGCGAAGAAGCTGTCGTCCACACCGACCGCCTCGAGCCCGAGCACGTGGGCGAACGCCGCGCAGATCAGTTCTTCCCGCACGGTGGCCGGGGCCCGGCCGTCGCCACTCGTGTAGTCCGGGGCCGGCAGCGCCGCCCGGTCCAGCTTGCCGTTCGGGGTCAGCGGCAACTCCGGCAGCACGACCACCGCCGACGGCACCATGTAGTCGGGCAGCCGCCGGGCCAACAGCTCCTTCAGCGAGCCGGCCCCGTCGGCGACGACGTAGGCGACCAGCCGCTCGTCCCGCAGGATCACGGCTGCCTGCCGCACCCCTTCATCGGAAAGGAGCACCTGCTCGATCTCACCCGGCTCCACCCGGAACCCACGAACCTTGACTTGATCGTCGGCGCGACCGGCGAAGACGAGCTGACCGTCGGCCGTCCACTTGACCCGGTCGCCCGTGCGGTACATCCGTTCCCCAGCACCGAACGGGCACGCCACGAACCGCTCACCAGTCAGAGCCGCCCGGCCCACATAACCCCGAGCCAGACCGGCACCAGCGATATACAACTCACCCGCCACACCAACCGGAACCGGCGCCAACACGTCATCGAGAACATACAACCGCGTATTCGCGATCGGCCGACCAAAAGGAACCGGGCCACCCCGGCCAGCGTCCACATCACCGGCGGCCACCATCACCGTCGCCTCAGTCGGCCCATACGTGTTAACCAACCGGCGACCCACCGACCAATCCCGCGCCGCCTGCTCACCAATCGCCTCAGCACCAACCAGCAAAGTCCGCACCGACGCCAGATCCTCAGGTTCGAGCACCCCCAGCAACGACGGCACCACACTCGCCGCCTGCACCCCCAGATCCCTCAACGAACGAGGCTCGGCCCGCTGCTCAGGCGTGGCGATCACCAACGTCGCCCCCGACGACAACGCCACCGCCACATCAAGAACCGAGGCATCGAAGCTGAACGACGCGAACTGCAGGATCGAAGCTCCACCCATCATCGGGCCGAACACCGACACCAGATTCGCCAGCGACCCGTGCGAGACCGCGACACCCTTAGGCGTACCAGTGGAACCTGATGTGTAGATCACGTAAGCCAGACCGCGGGGATCGGGCACGACCGCCGGCACCGGCGCACCCCCGGTCACCGTCCCCGGATGCATGACCGGCACCCCGGCCTCGACGCCGAGGTCGCGCTCGGCCACCACCAGCCGGGCGCCGCTGTCGGCCAGCAGCAGCGCGATCCGCTCGGCCGGATAGTCCGGATCGACCGGCACGTACGCCGCGCCGGCCTTCCACGCCGCCAGAATCGACGCGACCATGTCGACGCCGCGCGGCAGGCACAGAGCCACCAGCGACTCCGCACCCGCACCAGCGGCGGCCATTCCCGCCGCCAGCTCGTCCGAGCGCTTGTCCAGGGCCGCGTACGTCAACTCGACGCCACCGTAGGACACCGCGATCGCGTCCGGATCCTGCTCGGCGAACAGATCCAGGACGGTTCCCCGGCGGACCGGCGTCGCGGTGTCGTTCCATTCGGAAAGCACCCGCGCCCGCTCGTCCGCGTCCAGCACCTCGACGTCGCGCGGCCGGATGCCGGGCGCGGTGGTCACCACGTCGAGCACCCGCACCAGTTGGCGGGCCAGCCGCTCGGCCGTCTCGGGCCGGAACAGATCGGCCGCGACGATGACCCGGCCCTCGAGGCCCGCCGGCCGGCCGTCCGCGTCGAACGACTCGGAGAACGCGACGTCCAGGTCGAACTTCGCCGTGCCGGCCACCACCGCGTCCGAGGAGGAGCGACGGCCACCGGGCACCTCGCCCTCGACGTGCTGCACGGCCAGCATCACCTGGAACAGTGGGTGCCGGGCCAGCGACCGGGACGGCGTCAGATCCTCGACGAGCCGCTCGAACGGAACGTCCTGATGCGCCAGCGCGCCGAGGGTGTTCTCCCGGACGCGGGCGAGCACCTGCCGGAACTCCGGGTCGCCCGACAGGTCCGTACGGATGACCAAGGTGTTGACAAAGAAACCGACCAACTCGTGCAGACCTTCATCGGTACGCCCGGCGACCGCCGATCCGATCGGGATGTCCTCGCCCGCGCCCAGCCGCGACAGCAGCACCGCGAGCGCCGCCTGCACGACCATGAAGGTGGTCACGCCCTCGGACCGGGCCAGCTCGACCAGGCGCTGATGCGCCTCGGCCGGGACCCGGACCGGCACGCGGTGGCCCCGATGCGACGCCACCGCCGGCCGGGTCAGGTCGGTGGGCAGTGCGAGCTCCTCGGGCACCCCGGCCAGGGCCTCTCGCCAGTAGCCCACCTGCTGGGCCAGCACGTCGGCGGTCAGCAGATCGCGTTGCCACAGCGCGTAATCCGCGTACTGCACCGGCAGCGACTCGAACACCGGCGCCTCACCGCGGAGACGGGCCTCGTACGCCGTCGCCAGATCCCGCCGGAACGGCTGATGGGACCAGCCGTCGGTCGCGATGTGGTGCATCACCACCACCAGCACCCGCTCGTCGCCGTCCGGGCTCAGCAGCCACGCCCGGATCGGGATCTCGGCCGCCAGGTCGAAGGCGTACTCGGTCGCCTCCCGCCGGAGCCCACTGGTTTCCAGCCGCCAGTCCAGTTCCCCCGGCTCCAGGATCTTCTGGTACGGCTCGCCGTCCTCGGCCAGGACGACGGTGCGCAGGGACTCGTGCCGGCCGATGACGTCGCGCAGCGCCGCGTCCAGGGCCGCCTCGTCGACGTCCCGGCCCAGGCGCATCACCAGCGGCAGGTTGTAGACGGCGCTCGGGCCCTCCATCTGGGCCAGGAACCACAGGCGGCGCTGGGCGAACGACAGCGGCACCCGCTCCGGTCGCTCTCCCGCCCGCAGCGCCGGACGCACCGGGCCGGTGCCGGCGGCGGCCAGCCGGGCCGCCAGCAAGGCCGGGGTGGGCGCCTCGAACAGCTCACGGACCTCGGTCTCCACGCCCAACAGCACCCGGATCCGCGACACCAGCCGCACGGCGAGCAGCGAGTGCCCGCCCAGCTCGAAGAAATTGCCGTCGACGCCGACCGCGTCCAGACCCAGAACCTGGGCGAACGCCGCGCACAACAGCTCCTCCGGCACCGAGGCCGGCGCACGGCCCGCCTCGGACACGTACTCCGGGTCGGGCAACGCCGCGCGGTCCAGCTTGCCGTTGCCGGTCAACGGCAGCGCGTCCAGCGTCACGACCACCGACGGCACCATGTACTCCGGCAACCGCCGGGCCAGCGCCGACCGCAGATCGTTGTCCTCACCGACGACGTAGGCGACCAGCCGGTCATCACGCACAACCACCGCCGCCCGCTCGACCCCCGGATCGGCCAGAATCAGCTGCTCGACCTCACCCGGCTCCACCCGGAACCCACGAACCTTCACCTGCTGATCCGCACGCCCGACGAAGACGAGCTGCCCATCCGGAAGCCGCCGCACCAGATCGCCAGTGCGATACATCCGTGCGCCAGCGTCATACGGGCAAGCCACGAACCGCTCACCGGTCAACCCCGGCCGCCCCACATAGCCCCGCGCGAGACCAGCACCGGCAACATAAAGCTCCCCGGTGACCCCGACCGGGACCGGGCTCAGCGCGTCGTCGAGGACATACAGCCGGGTATTCGCCAGCGGACGGCCAATCGGCGCCACACCATCGCCGGTCAACTCAGCGGTCGCCACACCCACCGTGGTCTCGGTCGGCCCGTAATGGTTGAAAGTCTTTCCCTCGATGGCCAACCCGGGCGGCACCGCTTCCCCACCGAACACCAGCGACTTGCCCGGCGTCACCGCCTCGACGGACAACGCCATCGCATGCGAGGGCACCACCTTCACATGATCGATGCGGTGCTCCGCGATATACGAGGCCACCGCAACCGGATCCGTCACCTCATCGATGACGTGCAACTCACCGCCGGTAGCCAGGCTCGTGAAGACCACCGTGTTACCGAGGTCGGTCACCTGCGGCTGCAACAGGCCGTAGCGGCCACCGTTCCAGCCCAGCCGCTGCGACACCGATGACACATAGTTGGCGAGCGAGCCGTGGGTGACCGCTACGCCTTTTGGCCGGCCGGTCGAACCGGAGGTGTAGATGACGTAAGCCAGCATGCGCGGGTCGATGTCCACGTCCGGCGGATTTTCCGGATATAGCGACATCATCGGGTCATCCAGAGCAACCAGCGGAACCCGGCCCACCGGGAGATCGTCAAGGTCCAGACCAAGTACCAACGCGGCCCGGCTGTCGTCGAGCATGAACGCGATCCGCTCCACCGGCATCCGCGCATCGACCGGCAAATAGGCCCCGCCGGCCTTCCACACACCGAGAATCGCCGCGATCATGTCGATGCCGCGCGGCAGACACAGAGCCACCACTGAATCGGCGCCGACGCCCTGACCGCGCAAATACTGGGCTATCTGGTTGGAGCGGGCGTCGAGCTGCGCGTAGGACACCTCGATACCACCGGCAACTACGGCCACCGCCGAGTGCCGCGGGAGGGACTCCAATACCGAGGCGTACGGGATCGGTGCCGCCGTGTCGTTCCAACCGTGCAGAACCCGCGCCCGCTCCTCGGCGCCGAGCACATCGACCTCGTGCAGGCGGATCTCCGGCGTCGCGGTGACCGCCTCCACCACCCGCACCAGCCCCGACACCAGCCGCTCCACCGTCGACCGGTCGAACAGGTCGACCGACCCGGTCAGCATGCCGCGCAGCCCGCCCGGACGGCCCTGCCCGTCGAACACCTCGGAGACCGCCAGGTAGAGGTCGAACTTCGCGGCCGTGACGAGCCCGCCGCCGTCCGACGCCGCCCTCGCCCCGGCCCGGGCCCCGGGCAGGTCGAGTGCGGCCCGCTCGTTGTTCTGGAACGTCAGGATCACCTGGAACAGCGGATGGCGGGCCAGCGACCGGGCCGGCGCCAGCTCCTCGACCAGCCGCTCGAACGGCACGTCCTGATGTTCGAGCGCCGCCAGCGACGTCTCCCGGACCCGCGCCAGCACCTGCCGGAACTCCGGGTCGCCGGACAGGTCGGTGCGGATCACCAGCGAGTTGACGAAGAAGCCGATCAGGTCGTTCAGGGACTCGTCGGTGCGGCCCGCGTTGCTCGACCCGATCGGGATGTCGGTGCCGACGCCGAGCCGCGACAGCAGCACGGCCAGCGCCGCCTGCATGACCATGAAGGTGGTCACACCCTCGGCCCGGGCCAGCTCGACCAGCCGCCGGTGCACCTCGGCCGGGATGCGCAGCGGCGTCCCGTGCCCGCGGTGGCTGGAGGTCGCCGGTCGCGGCCGGTCCACCGGCAACGCCAGCTCCTCCGGGGCGCCGGCCAGAGCCTGCCGCCAGTACGCCACCTGCCGCGACAGCAGGCTTTCCGGATCCGCTTCCTCGCCCAGCAACTCCCGCTGCCAGAGCGCGTAGTCGGCATATTGCACCGGCAACGGCTCGAAGACCGGCGCCACACCGTCCAGGCGCGCCTTGTAGGCCGTCGACAGGTCCCGGCTCAGCGCGGCGTGCGACCAGCCGTCGCCGGCGATGTGATGCAGCAGCAGCACCAGAACGTGCTCGTCCGGGCCCGGTCGCAGCAGCCAGGCCCGGATGGGCACCTCGGCGGCCAGATCGAAGGCGTACCCGGTCACCTCGTCCGGTGACACGTCACTTATCTGCAACCGCCAGTCGAGCTCTTCCATGTCGAGAACCCTCTGGTACGGCCCGTCGCCGTCCGTGGGGAAGACCGTGCGCAGCGACTCGTGCCGGGCGATGACGTCGCGCAGGGCGGCGTCGAGGGCGACCGCGTCGATCGCGCCGGCCAGCCGGATCACGATCGGCATGTTGTAGGTGGCGTTCGGGCCTTCGAGCTGGGCCAGGAACCACAGGCGGCGCTGGGCGTACGACAGCGGCACCCGCTCCGGGCGATCGACCGGCCGCAGCGCCAGCCGCCCACCGGCGGCGCCGGCCAGTCGCGCCGCCAGCCCGGCCGGCGTCGGCGCCTCGAACAGCGTCCGGAGCGGAAGCTCGACGCCCAGGGTGACGCGGACCCGCGACACCAGCCGGACCGCCAGCAGCGAGTGTCCGCCCAGCGCGAAGAAGCTGTCGTCGACTCCCACCGTGTCCAGGCCGAGCACCTCGGCGAAGGCCGCGCACAGCAGCTCCTCCCGCACACCGGCCGGTGCCCGGCCCGTCCCGGCGGCGATCCGCGGCGCCGGCAGGGCCCGCCGGTCCAGCTTTCCGTTGACGGTCAACGGCAGCTCCGCCAGCGACACGAACGCCGACGGCACCATGTAGTCCGGGAGCCGGCCGGCCGCCAGTTCCCGCAGTCGCGGCTCGGGGGCGTCGCCGACGACGTACGCGACCAGCCGGTCCTCGCGGGCGATCACCGCGACCCGCCGCACCGCCGGGTCGGCGAGCAGCACCCGCTCGACCTCGCCCGGCTCGACCCGGAACCCGCGGATCTTGACCTGCTCGTCGACCCGGCCCACGAAGATCAACCGGCCCTCGGTGGTCCACCGCACCCGGTCACCGGTGCGGTACATCCGCTCGCCGCCCGCGAACGGGCAGGCCACGAACCGTTCCGCGGTCAGGCCCGGCCGGCCCGCATATCCGCGGGCCAGCCCGGCCCCGGCCACGTACAACTCGCCCTCGACCCCGGCCGGAACCGGGGACAGGCTCGCGTCGAGGACGTACAGGCGGGCGTTCGCGATCGGCCGGCCGATGTCCGGCTCGTCACCGGCGGCCAGCACCGGTGACATCGACGCGCACACCGTCGTCTCGGTCGGCCCGTACGCGTTGATCAGCCGCCGGCCCGGGGCCCAGCGGTCGACGAGGCCGCGGTCCATGGCCTCGCCCGCCGACACCAGGGTGCCGAGCGACGCCACGTCCTCGGGGCGCAGCACCGCCAGCACCGCCGGCGGCAACGTCGCGTGTGACACCCGGTGGCGGCGGATCACGCCGGCCAGCCCGCCGCCGGGCAGGTCCGAGCCCGGCACCAGGTCGTCCTGTCCGGCCATCACCAGGGCCGCGCCCGAGCACAACGCCATCAGCACCTCCGAGGCGGCCGCGTCGAATCCGGCCGACGCGAACTGCAGCACCCGGGAGTCGGGCGTGACGGCGAAGTGCTCGATCTGGGCCACCGCCAGGTTCAGCGCGCCGCCGTGGGTCACGGCCACACCCTTGGGCGTACCGGTCGAACCGGAGGTGTAGATCACGTAGGCCAGGTCGGCCGGCCGGACCACTGGGCGGGTCGGGAGAGAGCCGCCGCGTACGTCGTCGGCCCAGATCACCGAGAGTCCGTCCACGGCGGACATGGGGGTGTCACGGTTCGACACCACGGTCCGGGCGCCGCTGTCGGTCAGGACGTACCTGATCCGCTCGGCCGGAAGCCTCGGGTCGACCGGCAGGTACGCCGCGCCGGCCTTCCACACCGCCAGGATCGACGCGATCAGGTCGAGGCCGCGCGGCATCATCAGAGCGACCGGCGACCCGCCGTCCACCCCCGCCGCCAGCAGGGCCGCCGCCAGCTCGTCGGCCCGCCCGTCCAGTTGCGCGTAGGTCAGCTCGCTGTCCCCGGAGACGACCGCGACGGCGTCCGGGTGAGCGGCCACGCCGGCCGCGACGAGGTCGAGAACGGTGCCGGCCGGCACCGGCGCCGCCGTGTCGTTCCAGCCGTCGAGGATCCGGTCGCGCTCGCCGTCGTCGAGGATCCCGACCGCGGTCAGGCAGGTCGCGGGCTCGTCGGCCAGCGCGGCCACCAGGCCCCGCACCGCGGCGCCCATCAGGCCGGCCACCGATGCCGGCGAGATCGGGCGGCGCGCCTCGACCACGATGCTCAGGGCGCCGTCACGGTCGTTGATCGCCACGGCCAGCGGATAGTTGCTGCGTTCCCTGGTACCGACGCTGCGCATGCCGCCGACCGGGCCGCCGTTGTCCTTGCGGCCACCGCCGGTGATGTGCCGGTAGTTGAACAGCGAGGTGAACAGGGGCACGTCCCCGGGCATTCCGCTGGCCTGCTGAGCCAGCGCGAGCGGCGCGTGTTCGTGCTCCAGCAGGGCAGCCAGCTGCCCGCGCATGGCCTCGACGGCCCCGCGCACCTCCCGGCCGGCGAGCACCCGCACCGGCAGGGTGTTGATGAACGGCCCCAGCACCCGGTCGGCGCCCTCACCGGCGTTGAACCGGCCGAACAGCACCGTCCCGAACACCACGTCGTCGCGGCCGGACAGCGCGGCCAGCACCCGCGCCCACGCCACGTGCAGCACCGTCGCGGGTGACACACCCATCCGCCGGGAGACGTCGTGCAGCGCGGAGACCGTCTCCTCCGGCACCCGCAGCGCGGCGGTCGACGAGGTGCGGCCGTCGCCGCGGACGTCCAGGATCCCGTACGGGGCGGTCGGCTCGTCGACGTCGCCGAGCAGCCCGGCGAAGTACCGCTCGTGCTCCTCGCGCGGCACGGCCCGGCTCTGCGCCACGAAGTTCCGGAACGGCAGCGCCGGTGCCAACTCGGCCGCGCGCCCGGTGAGGATCAGCCGCAGCTCGTCCAGCAGGGTGTCCATTCCCACGTGGTCCTGGACCGCGTGATGCATCCGCAGCAGGGCCAGCCACCGGCCCTCACCGGCGGCCGCCACGTGCAGGTCCATGAGTGGCGCCCGGCCCAGCGGGACGCCGGGGCCGGCGGCCGCGGTCAGCGACGCGGCGCCCGGGCCGGCCGGCTCGTGCTCGACCACGGGGAACGTGGCCCGGCGCCACACCACCTGCACCGGTTCGCGCATCCCCTCCCACACGATCGACGTGCGGTAGATGTCGTGCCGGTCCACCACGACCCGCAGCCCGGCCACGAACGCGTCCAGGTGTTCCCGCGAGTCGAACTCGAGCGTGCGGGTCATCAGGTAGACGTCGTCGCCGCCGTCGGCGAGCAGGTGGTGGAAGAGCAGGCCCTGTTGCAACGGCGCCAGCGGGTAGATGTCGGCCACGTTGGCCGCGCCGCCCTCGACCGACGCCACCACCCGGTCGATCTCGGACGGGGTCAGGTCGACCAGGGTCAGCATCTCCGGGGTGATCGTGCGCGTCGCGGCCGGAATGAGGTTCGGCGGCACCACCACGGACAGGCCACCGGCCGAGGCGGCGAGCCCGGCCGGGGTCGGTGTCTCGAACAGCGCCCGCACTGACACGGTCACGCCCGCCGACCGCAGCCGCTCCACCAGCCGTACGGCGAGCAGCGAGTGCCCGCCGAGCTCGAAGAAGCTGTCGCCGACACCGACCGCGTCGAGCCCAAGCACCTCGGCGAACAGGGCGCACAGCAGTTCCTCGTGCACGGTCGCCGGCGCCCGGCCGTCACCACTCGCGTAGTCCGGGGCCGGCAGCGCCGCCCGGTCCAGCTTGCCGTTCGGGGTCAGCGGCAGCTCCGGCAGGCCCACGAAGGCCGACGGGACCATGTAGTCGGGAAGGCGCGACGTCGCCAGGTGCCGCAACCGCGGCTCGTCGACATCGCCGACGACGTAGGCGACCAGCCGCTCGTCCCGCAGAACCACCGCCGCCTGCCGCACCCCCTCATCGGAGAGCAGCACCTGCTCGATCTCACCCGGCTCCACCCGGAACCCGCGAATCTTGACCTGATCGTCGGCCCGGCCCGCGAACACCAGCTGACCGTCGGCCGTCCACCGGACCCGGTCCCCTGTGCGGTACATGCGCTCGCCGTCGCCGAATGGGCACGCGACAAAGCGCTCACCGGTCAAACCGGCCCGGCCCACATAGCCCCGGGCCAGACCGGCACCAGCGATGTAAAGCTCACCCGCGACACCCACCGGAACGGGCGCCAACGCGTCATCGAGAACATACAACCGCGTATTCGCGATCGGGCGGCCAAAAGGAACCGGGCCGCCCCGGCCAGCGTCCACGTCACCGGCGGCCACCATCACCGTCGCCTCAGTCGGTCCATACGTGTTCACCAACCGGCGACCCACCGACCAATCCCGCGCCGCCTGCTCACCAATCGCCTCAGCACCAACCAACAAAGTCCGCACCGAACCCAGATCCTCTGGCTCAAGCACACCCAGCAACGACGGCACCACACTCGCCGCCTCCACCGGCAGATCCCTCAACGACTGCGGCTCGGCCCGCTGCTCAGGCGTGGCAATCACCAACGTCGCCCCCGACGACAACGCCACCGCCACATCCAAAACCGAGGCATCAAAGCTGAACGACGCGAACTGCAGGATCGAGGCTCCACCCATCATCGGGCCGAACACCGACACCAAATTCATCAACGACCCATGCGACACAGCAACACCCTTGGGCTCACCGGTCGAACCCGACGTGTAAATCACATACGCCAAGGCCGCCGACAGGACCGGCCGGCGCGGGAGAACCCCACCGCGAACCTCATCCAGTCGCAGCACCGCGACGTCCGGAACGTCAGCCGCGGCCAGCACCACCCCGGCCCCGCTATCGGCCAGCACAAACCGGATCCGCTCCACCGGCAACCCCGGATCGACTGGCACATAAGCAGCACCGGCCTTCCACACCGCCACAATCGCCACCACCATGTCCACCCCACGCGGCAGACACAGACCGACCATGGACTCCACGCCCACACCCACCGCGACCAAGCCCGCCGCGAGCTCGTCCGAACGCTCATCAAGCGCCGCATACGTCAACGCATCGCCACCGCAGGACACCGCAACCGCATCCGGATCCTGCTCAGCGAACAGATCCAGAACCGTCCCCTCGCGAACCGGCATCGCCGTGTCGTTCCACCCGGACACCACCTGCGCCCGCTCGGCCGCGTCCAGCACCTCCACGTCGCGCAGCGCGATGTCCGGCGCCGCGGTGACGAGCTCCAGGACCCGGCCGAACCACTCCGCGAAGCGTTCCACGGTCGCCGGATCGAACAGGTCGGCCGCGCCGGTCACCGAGCACAGCAGCCCGTCGGGCCGGCCGGCCGTGTCGAACGTCTCGGTGAGGGTCAGATCGAGGTCGAAGCGGGCGTTGGCCGTCGTGGTGCCGGCTTCCCGGCGCCCGCCGCTCGTGATCCGTTCGAGGTTCTGGAGGGTGAGGATCACCTGGAACAGCGGGTGCCGGGACAGCGAACGGGCCGGCGACAGCTCCTCGACCAACCGCTCGAACGGCACGTCCTGGTTGGCCAGGGCCCCGAGTGTCGTCTCCCGCACCCGGCCCAGCACCTGCCGGAACTCCGGGTCACCGGACAGGTCCGTACGGATGACCAAGGTGTTGACGAAGAAGCCGACCAGGTCGTTCAGAGCCTCGTCCGTACGTCCCGCGACCGCCGCGCCGACCGGAATGTCGTCGCCCGCGCCCAGCCGGGACAGCAGCACCGCCAAGGCGGCCTGCATCACCATGAACGGCGTCACGCCCTCGGAGCGGACCAGCTCGTCCAGCCGCCGGTGCGTCTCGGCCGGCACCTTCCGATGCACCCGGTGGCCGCGGCGGCTCGCCTCGGCCGGGCGCGGCCGGTCCACGGGGAGGCTCAGCTCCTCGGGCGCACCGGCCAGGGCCTCGCGCCAGTAGCCGACCTGCCGGGACAGCCGGTCCTCGGTCAGCAGATCGCGCTGCCAGAGCGCGTAATCCGCGTACTGCACCGGCAGCGGCGCGAACCCGGGCGCCTCACCTCGTGACCGGGCGGCGTACGCGGTCGCCAGATCCCGCCGCAGCGGTCCGCTCGACCAGCCGTCACCGGCGATGTGGTGGACCACCAGCACCAGGGTCCGCTCCCCCTCGCCGGACCGGAGCAGCCGGGCCCGGATCGGGATCTCGGTGGCCAGATCGAAGGCGTACTCCGTCGCCTCCCGCAGATGCCCGCCGGTCTCCAACCGCCAGTCCAGGTCGTCGAGTTCCAGGATCCGCTGATACGGCTCACCGTCGGCCGCCGGGAACACCGTCCGCAGCGGCTCGTGCCGGCCGATCACGTCGCGCAGGGCCGCGTTCAGCGCGACCTCGTCCACGTCCTCGCCCAGCCGGATCAGGATCGGGATGTTGTACGTCGGGCTCGGGCCGTCCAGCTGAGCCAGGAACCAGAGGCGGCGCTGGGCGAACGACAGCGGCACCCGCTCGGGCCGTTCGGCCGGCCGCAGGACCGGCCGCTCCGAGCCGGTCTCCGCGCTCCCGAGCCAGGCGGCCAGGCCGGCCGGTGTCGGCGTCTCGAACAGCGTCCGCAGCGGCACCTCGACACCCAGCACGGTCCGGACCCGGGACAGCAGCCGGACCGCGAGCAGCGAGTGCCCGCCGAGCTCGAAGAAGCTGTCGCCGACACCGACCGCGTCGAGCCCAAGCACCTCGGCGAACACCGAGCACAGCAGCTCCTCGTGCACGCTCGCCGGAGCGCGGCTCACGCCACCCGCATGGTCCGGGGCCGGCAATGAGGCCCGGTCCAACTTGCCGTTCGGGGTGAGCGGCAGCTCCGGAAGCAGCACGAAGGCGGACGGGACCATGTACTCCGGAAGCCGCGATGCCGCCCGGTCCCGCAACCGCTGTTCTTCCACGTCGCCGACGACGTAGGCGACCAGCCGGTCCTCCCGGGCGATCACCGCGACCTGCCGCACCCCCGTCTCCGAGAGCAGCACCTGCTCGATCTCGCCCGGCTCGACCCGGAACCCACGGATCTTCACCTGCTCATCGGCGCGACCGGCGAAGACGAGCTGACCGTCGGCAGTCCACTTGGCCCGGTCGCCTGTGCGATACATCCGCTCGCCATCGCCGAACGGGCACGCGACAAACCGCTCACCGGTCAAACCGGCCCGGCCCACATAGCCCCGAGCCAGACCGGCACCAGCGATGTACAACTCGCCCGCCACACCCACCGGCACCGGAGCCAGCGCGTCGTCAACGACGTACAGCCGGGTGTTGGCGATCGGCCGGCCGAACGGCACCGTCCCCGGGCGGTCCGCATCCACGTCACCGGCGGCCACCATCACCGTCGCCTCAGTCGGCCCATACGTATTCACCAAGCGACGGCCCACCGACCAATCCCGCGCCGCCTGCTCACCAATCGCCTCAGCACCAACCAACAAAGTCCGCACCGACGCCAGATCTTCAGGCTCAAGCACCCCCAGCAACGACGGCACCACACTGGCCGCCTCAACCGGGACATCGCGCAACGACCGAGGCTCCGCCCGCTGCTCAGGCGTGGCGATCACCAACGTCGCCCCCGAGGACAACGCCACCGCCACATCAAGAACCGACGCATCGAAGCTGAAGGAGGCGAACTGCAGGATCGAAGTTCCACCCATCATCGGGCCGAACACCGACACCAAATTCATCAACGAGTCGTGCGAGACCGCAACACCCTTGGGCTCACCGGTCGAACCCGACGTGTAAATCACATACGCCAACGTCGCCGGCATCACCGGCCGCGGCGACAGGACACCATTCCCGCGGACCTCATCCAGCCGCAACACCGCAACGTCCGGAACATCGGTAGCGGCCAACACCACCCCGGCCCCACTATCGGCCAGCACAAACCGGATCCGCTCCACCGGCAACCCAGGATCGACCGGCACATAAGCAGCACCGGCCTTCCACACCGCCACAATCGCCACCACCATGTCCACCCCACGCGGCAGACACAAACCCACCATGGACTCCACGCCCACACCCACCGCGACCAGACCAGCGGCCAGCTCATCCGAACGCTGATCCAGCGCCGCATACGTCAGCTCATCGCCACCGCAGGACACCGCGACCGCATCCGGATCCTGCTCGGCAAACAGATCCAGGACCGTTCCAGCGCGCACCGGCGCCGCCGTGTCGTTCCACCCGGACACCACCTGCGCCCGCTCGGCCGCGTCCAGCACCTCGACATCGCGCAGCCGGACTTCGGGCGTGCCGGTCACGGTGTCGAGCACCCGCGTCAGCTGTCGGGCGAGCCGCTCGGCGGTCTCCGGTTCGAACAGGTCCGCCGAGGCGATGAACCGGCCCTCCAGACCGGCCGGCCGCCCCTGCTCGTCGAACACCTCGGAGACCGCGACGTCGAGGTCGAACTTGGCCGTGCCGGCCGACACCACGTCGGAGGACGAGCGGCGTCCACCGGTCACGCGTTCGTTGTTCTGCACGGTCAGCATCACCTGGAACAGCGGATGCCGGGCCAGCGACCGCGCCGGCGCCAACTCCTCCACCAACCGCTCGAACGGCACATCCTGATTCGCCAGCGCACCCAGGGTGGTCTCCCGCACCCGCCCCAGAACCTGCCGGAACTCCGGGTCACCGGACAGGTCCGTACGGATGACCAAGGTGTTGACAAAGAAACCGACGACGTCGTGCAGCGCCTCGTCGGACCGGCCCGCGACCGCCGACCCGACGGGAACGTCGGTGCCCGCGCCCAGCCGCGACAACAGCACCGCCAGAGCGGCCTGCATCACCATGAACACGGTGACGCCCTCGGCCCGGGCGAGCTCCACCAGCCGCTGATGCACCGGCGCCGGCACCCGCAGCGGCAGGCGATGCCCCCGATGCGACGCCACCACCGGGCGGGGCCGGTCCACGGGCAGCGTCAGCTCCTCCGGCGCACCGGCCAGAGCCTCCCGCCAATACCCCACCTGCCGCGACAGCCGGTCCTCGTCGAGCAGATCCCGTTGCCACAGCGCGTAATCCGCGTACTGCACCGGCAGCGGCGCCCAGTCCGGAGCCTCACCGCGCGACCGGGCCGCGTAAGCCGTCGAGAGATCCCGTCCCAGCACCGCGTGCGACCAGCCGTCGGTCGCGATGTGATGCAGCACCACCACCAGGACCTGCCCACGCAGCAGCCAGGCCCGGATCGGCAGCTCCGACGCCAGATCGAAGGCATGCCCGGTCACCTCGTCCGGCGACACGTCGCCCGTCTCCAGGCACCAATCGAGCCCGGCCGTCTCCAGGATCTCCTGATACGGCTCGCCGTCGGCGCTCGGGAACACCGTCCGCAGCGACTCGTGCCGGTCGATGACGTCGCGCAGGGCCAGGTTCAGCGCGTCCGCGTCGACGGCGTCGCCGAGCCGGATCACCGTGGAGGTGTTGTAGGTCGAGCTCGGGCCCTCCATCTGGGCCAGGAACCACAGGCGCCGCTGGGCGAACGACAGCGGCACCCGTTCCGGGCGCTCCGCGGCCCGCAGCACCGGGCGGAGCCGGCCGGTCTCCGCGCCCGCGAGCCGAGCCGCCAGCGCCGCCGGGGTCGGTGCCTCGAACAGCACCCGCACCTCGGTCTCGAGACCCAGCACGGCCCGGAGGCGCGACACCAGCCGCACCGCGAGCAGCGAGTGCCCGCCCAACTCGAAGAAGTTGTCCTCGACGCCGACCGCGTCCAGACCGAGAACCTGGGCGAACGCCGCGCACAGCAGCTCTTCCTGCACGGTGACGGGCACGCGACCGGCGCTGGCCGCGTACTCCGGCTCCGGCAACGCCGCGCGGTCCAGCTTCCCGTTGCCGGTCAACGGCAGCTCATCCAGCGTCACGACCACCGACGGCACCATGTAATCCGGCAACCGCCGAGCCAGCACCGCCCGCAGATCGTTGTCCTCACCGACGACATAGGCCACCAGACGGTCATCACGCACAACCACCGCCGCCCGCTCAACCCCCGGATCGGCCAGGATCAACTGCTCGACCTCACCCGGCTCGACCCGGAACCCACGAACCTTCACCTGTTGATCCGCCCGCCCGACGAAGACGAGCTGCCCGTCCGGCAGTCGGCGCACCAAGTCACCGGTGCGATACATCCGAGTGCCAGCCTCATACGGGCAAGCCACGAACCGCTCACCGGTCAACCCCGGCCGCCCCACATAGCCCCGCGCCACACCCGCGCCAGCCACATACAACTCGGCGGTCACTCCGACCGGGACCGGGCTCAGAGCGTCGTCGAGGACATACAGACGGATATTCGCCAACGGACGACCAATCGGAGCCACACCCTCGCCGGCCAACTCCGCAGTCGCCACACCCACCGTGGTCTCGGTCGGCCCATAGTGGTTGAACACCCTGCGATCCGCTGGAACCAACCCGGCCGGGACCGCCTCACCACCGAACACCAACGACGTCGCCGGCATCACCGCATCGACGGACAACGCCATCGCGTGCGACGGCACCACCTTCACGTGATCGATCCGGTGCTCAGCGATATACGACGCCACCGCAACCGGATCAGTCACCTCACCGATGATGTGCAACTCACCGCCGGTAGCCAGACTGGTGAACACCACCGTATTGCCGAGGTCGGTCACCTGCGGCTGCAACAAGCCGTAGCGGCCACCGGACCAACCCAACCGCTGCGACACCGACGACACATAGTTGGCCAGCGAACCATGGGTAACCGCTACGCCTTTTGGCCGGCCGGTCGAACCGGAGGTGTAGATGACGTAAGCCAGCGAGCGCGGGTCGATGTCCACTTCCGGTGGATTTTCCGGATATAGCGACACCATCGGGTCATCCAGAGCAACCAACGGCACCCGACCCACCGGCAAATCGTCAAGCTCCAGACCAAGCACCAACGCCGCCCGGCTATCGGCCAACATGAACGCGATCCGCTCCACCGGCATCCGCACATCAATCGGCAAATAGGCCCCGCCGGCCTTCCACACACCCAGAATCGCCGCGATCATGTCGATGCCGCGCGGCAAACACAGAGCCACCACTGAATCGGCGCCGACGCCCTGACCGCGTAAATACTGGGCAATCTGGTTGGAGCGGGCGTCCAACTGCTCGTAGGACACCTCGACCCCATCGGCGACTACGGCCACCGCCGAGTGTCTTGGGATGGACGAAAGCACCGAAGCGGCCGGGATCGGCGCGGCCGTGTCGTTCCAGCTGTGCAGAACCCGCGCCCGCTCCTCGGCGCCGAGCACGTCGACCTCACGGAGGCGCAGGGCGGGCGCGGTCGTCACCGCCTCCAGCAGGCGCAGCAGCGTGTCCACGAGCCGCTCCACCGTCGCTCGGTCGAACAGATCGACCGACCCGATCAGCGAACCCCGCAAGCCCGCCGGCGCGCCATCGTCATCGAACATCTCGCCGACCGCCAGGTAGAGGTCGAACTTCGCCGCCGTGATGAGGCCACCGTCGCGCCCGCCCGCGCGCGCTCCCGGCAGGTCGAGGGTGGCCCGTTCGTTGTTCTGGAAGGTCAGCATCACCTGGAACAGCGGATGCCGCGCCAGCGACCGTGCCGGCGCCAACTCCTCCACCAACCGCTCGAACGGGACGTCCTGGTTGGCCAGCGCACTCAGTGTGGTTTCCCGCACCCGCGCCAGTACCTGCCGGAACTCCGGATCACCGGACAGATCCGTCCGGATCACCAACGAGTTGACGAAGAAACCGACCAGGTCGTTCAAGGCCTCGTCCGTACGCCCGGCGACCGACGACCCGATCGGGATGTCCGTCCCGGCGCCCCAGCGGGACAGCAGCACCGCCACCGCCGCCTGCATCACCATGAACGTGGTGACGCCCTCGGCCCGGGCCACCTCGGCCAGCCGCCGGTGCACCTCGGCCGGCACCCGCAACGGCACCCGATGACCCTGATGACTCGAGACCGCCGGACGCGGCCGGTCCACCGGCAGGCTCAGCTCCTCCGGCGCACCGGCCAGTGCCGCACGCCAGTAACCGACCTGCGACGCCAGCAGGTCCTCGCTCAGCAGTTCCCGCTGCCACAGCGCGTAATCCGCGTACTGCACCGGCAAGGGCGCCCACGTCGGAGCCTCGCCCCGCGACCGGGCCGCGTACGCCACCGACAGGTCCTTCAGGAACGGCCGGTGCGACCATCCGTCGGCCGCGACGTGGTGCTGCACCACCACCAGGGTCCGCCCGCGCAACAGCCAGGCCCGAATGGGCGGCTCCGACGCCAGATCGAAGGCATACCCGGTCACCTGCTCCGGTGACACGTCGCTCAGCTGCAGTCGCCAGTCGAGCTCGTCCAGATCGAGAATCCGTTGATACGGCTCGCCTTCGGCGCTCGGGAACACCGTCCGCAACGCTTCATGACGGCCGATCACGTCACGCAGAGCCGCGTCCAACGCGACCGCGTCGACAGCGGCGTCGAGCCGCACGATCAAAGGAATGTTGTACGTCGCGCTCGGCCCCTCCAATTGGGCCAAGAACCACAAACGGCGCTGAGCGAACGACAACGGCACCCGCTCCGGCCGCTCCCCCACCCGCAACGCGGGCCGAGCCCGATCCGAACCCAGCCGCGAGGCCAGCCCCGCCGGCGTCGGGGCCTCGAACAACGTCCGGATCCGAACCTCCGCCCCCACCACCGCCCGGATCCGCGACAGCAAACGGATCGCGAGCAGCGAGTGGCCACCTAGGTCGAAGAAGCTGTCGTCGAGCCCGACCGAGCTCACGCCAAGAACTTGAGCGAAAACGGTGCACAGCAGCGCTTCCACCTCGCCCGCCGGCTCCCGCCCGGCCACCGCGACCGGACCGGGCTCCGGCAACGCCTGACGATCCAGCTTCCCGTTGGCCGTCAGCGGCAGCTCGTCCAGCGACACGACCACCGACGGCACCATGTACTCCGGCAGCCGCCGGGCCAGCACCGACCGCACATCACCGGCATCACCGACGACGTACGCGACCAGCCGGCCCTCCCGAACGACCACCGCGGCCTGCCGCACGGCCGGAACGGCCAGGATCAGCTGCTCGATCTCACCCGGCTCGACCCGGTAGCCACGCACCTTCACCTGCTGGTCCGCACGGCCGACGAACACCAATTGCCCGTCCGGAAGCCGCCGCACCAGGTCGCCCGTGCGATACATCCGCGCGCCGGCCTCGTACGGGCAGGCCACGAACCGCTCACCGGTCAACCCGGGACGGCCCACATAGCCCCGCGCGACACCAGCACCGGCAACATAGAGCTCCCCGGTGACCCCGACACCGACCGGCGAAAGACAGTCGTCGAGGACGTAAAGCCGCGTGTTGGCCAGCGGACGGCCGATCGGCGCCACACCAGACCCGGTCAATTCCGCGGTCGCCACGCCAACTGTGGTCTCCGTCGGCCCGTAATGGTTGAAGACCTTTCCCTCGATGGCCAACCCGGGCGGCACCGCTTCCCCACCGAACACCAACGACTTGCCCGGCGTCACCGCTGGAACCGACAACGCCATCGCATGCGACGGCACCACCTTCACGTGATCGATCCGGTGTTCGGCCAGATAGGAGGACACCGCCACCGGATCGGTCACCTCATCGATGATGTGCAACTCACCGCCGGTGGCCAGACTCGTGAACACCACCGTGTTACCCAGGTCGGTCACCTGCGGCTGCAACAACCCGTAACGGCCACCCGACCAGCCCAACCGCTGCGACACCGACGACACATAGTTGGCCAGCGAGCCATGCGTGACCGCCACACCCTTCGGCCGGCCGGTCGAACCTGAGGTGTAGATGACGTAGGCCAGCGAGCGCGGGTCGATCGACACGTCCAGCGCCGTCTCCGCAAGATCGCCGGCCGCGTCCAGATCGGACAGCACCAGACGGGCGCCGCTGTCGGCCACCATGAATTCGACCCGTTCAGCCGGGAAACCGGGGTCGATCGGCAGATACGCCGCCCCCGCCTTCCACACGCCGAGAATCGCCGTGATCATGTCGGCACCCCGGGGCAGGCGCAGCCCCACCACCGATTCCGTGCCGACCCCCTGACCGCGCAAGTACCGAGCAACCTGATTGGCGCGAGCGTCCAGCTGCTCATAGGACAGCTCGACACCATCAGCGACCACGGCGACCGCTGAATGCCGCGGAATGCTCTCCAGCACCGAGGCGGCCACGACCGGCGCCGCCGTGTCGTTCCAGCCATGCAGAACCTGCGCCCGCTCCTCGGGGCCGAGCACGTCGACCTCACGCAACCGCAGCGCCGGTGCCGCCGTCACCGCGTCCAGCACCCGGGTCAGCCCGGACACCAGGCGTTCGACCGTCGACCGCTCGAACAGGTCCACCGAGCCGGTCACCAGCCCCTGCAACCCGGCCGGGGAGCCGTCGCGGCCGAAGGACTCGCGGACGGTCACGTACAGGTCGAACTTGACCGGCGCCGTTTCCTCGATGTGCGGGATCGGCGCTCGGGAAACCTCGTGCACGCCGGGCAGTTCGAGCAGGGCCCGGTCGACGTTGAGGACGGTCAGGCCGACCTGGAACAGCGGGTGCCGGGCCAGCGACCGGGCCGGCGCCAGCTCCTCGACCAGCCGCTCGAACGGCACGTCCTGATGCGCCAGCGCGCCCAGCGTCGTCTCCCGCACCCGGGCCAGCACCTGCCGGAACTCCGGGTCGCCGGACAGGTCGGTACGGATGACCAGGGTGTTGAGGAACAGGCCGACGAGGTCGTTCACGGCGTCGTCGGTGCGTCCCGCGACCGGGAACCCGATCGGGACGTCGGTGCCCGCGCCCATCCGGGACAGCAGCACCGCCAGCGCCGACTGCAACACCATGAAGGTGGTGGCGCCCTCGGCCCGCGCGATCTCGACCAGCCGCTCGTGCACCTCGGCCGGAATGTCCAGGGCGACCCGGTGCCCGCGATGGCCGGCCACCGGCGGGCGCGGCCGGTCGATCGGCAGCGGCAGCTCCTCGGGCGCGCCGGCCAGGGCCTCGCGCCAGTACGCCACCTGGCGGGACAGCCGGCTCTCGGGATCCGTTTCGTCGCCCAGCAGTTCCCGCTGCCACAGCGCGAAGTCGGCGTACTGCACCGGCAGCGGCTCGAACCGGGGCGCCTCGCCGCGCAGCCGGGCCGCGTACGCGGTGGAGAGGTCCCGGCCGAGCGGGCGCCGGGACCAGGCGTCGGTCGCCACGTGGTGCATCAGCAGGGTGAGGATCTGCTCGTCCGGCCCGGTGCGGAACAGCCAGGCCCGGATCGGCAGGTCCTCGGCCAGATCGAAGGTGCCCTGGTTGACGCCGCTCACCGCGGCCGGCAGCTCCTCGGCGGTGACGTCGCGGACCCGCAGGCGCCAGCCGGTCTCGTCCAGGTCGAGGATCCTCTGGTACGGCTCGCCGTCCTCCGCGGCCAGGACGGTGCGCAGCAGCTCGTGCCGGCCGATGACGTCGCGCAGCGCCGCCTCGAGGACGGCCGGATCCACGTCCCCGCCGAGGCGGATCACCTGCGGGATGTTGTACGTCGGGCTCGGGCCTTCCACCTGGGCCAGGAACCAGAGCCGGCGCTGGGCGTACGACAGCGGCAGCCGTTGCGGGCGTTCGGCCGCGCGCAGGGCCGGACGGGACGAGTCGAAGCTCGCGGCGGCGATGGCGGCGGCCAGGCCGGCCGGGGTGGGCGCCTCGAACAAGGTCCGGATCTTGACCTGTACGCCCATGGTGGCCCGGATCCGGGACAGCAGCCGGATCGCGAGCAGCGAGTGCCCGCCCAGGTCGAAGAAGCTGTCGTCCGGTCCGGCCGAGCTCAGGCCGAGGATGTGCGCGAACAGGTTCCGCAGCAGCGCCTCGATCTCGCCGGCCGCCTCCCGGTCGGCGCCGGTGCCGGGCTCATCGGGCGCGGGCAGCGCCCGGCGGTCGAGTTTGCCGTTGGCGTTGAGCGGCAGCTCCGGCAGCGTCACGAACGCGGACGGCACCATGTAGTCCGGCAGCCTCCGCTCGGCCGTCTGCCGCAACCGCTCGACCGGCGCGTCGCCGGCGATGTAGGCGATCAGCCGGTCGTCGCGGACGATCACCGCCGCCTGCCGCACGCCGTCGTCGGCCAGCAGCAGCTGCTCGATCTCGCCCGGCTCGACCCGAAAGCCGCGGATCTTCACCTGCTCGTCGGCGCGGCCGGCGAACACCAGTTGCCCGTCCGCGGTCCATCGGGCCCGGTCGCCGGTGCGGTACATCCGCTCGCCGGCGCCGAACGGACAGGCGACGAAACGCTCGGCGGTCGCGGCCGCCCGGCCCACGTATCCGCGGGCCAGGCCGGCCCCGGCGATGTACAGCTCGCCGGTCACGCCGGCCGGCACCGGCGTCAGGGCGTCGTCGAGCACGTAGAGGCGGGTGTTGGCGATGGGCCGGCCGAACGGCACGGGGCCCGGGCGGTCCGCGTCCACCAGGCTCGCCGCGGTGATGACGGTCGCCTCGGTCGGGCCGTACGTGTGCAGGAGCCGGCGGCCCGGAGCCCACGTCCTGGCCGCGGCCTCGCTCAGCGCCTCCGCGCCGACCCGCAGCGTGCGCACCGAGGCCAGGTCGTCCGGCTCCAGCACGCCCAGCAGCGACGGCACCACGCTGGCCACCCGCACGGGGAGCTCGCGCAGCGACCGCGGCTCGGCCCGCTGCCGCGACGTGGCGACCACCAGCGTCGCCCCGGACGACAGGGCCACCGCCACGTCCAGCACCGAGACGTCGAAGCTGAAGGAGGCGAATTGCAGCATCGGGACACCGGGAGCGGCGCCCAGCAGCGGGCCGAAGACCGACACCAGGTTGGTCAGCGACCCGTGCGAGACCGCGACGCCCTTCGGCTCGCCGGTCGATCCCGACGTGTAGATCACGTAGGCCAGGGTGGCCGGGATGACCGGCCGGACGGGGAACGGTCCCCGGTCACACACCTCGCCGAGCTCCACCGTCGGCACACCGTGATCGCCGCCCTCGCCGAGGCACACCGTGGCTCCGCTGTCGGCCAGCACGAGCCGGATCCGCTCGGCCGGCAACTCGGGATCGACCGGAACGTAGGCGGCGCCGGTCTTCCACACGGCCAGGATCACCGCGACCATGTCGGCGCCCCGGGGCAGGCACAGGCCGACCACCGACTCGGTGCCGGCGCCGCGCTCGCGCAGCGCCCACGCCAGGGCGTCGGCCCGCGCGTCCAGGCTCGCGTACGACAGCTCGGCGCCGTCGGACACCACGGCCACCGCGTCCGGCGTCCCGGCCACCCGGCGCCGGAACAGCTCCGGCACCGTGGCCGCGTCCACCGGCGCCGCGGTGTCGTTCCAGTCGCGCAGCAGCCGGTCGCGTTCCCCGGCGGCCAGCACGCCGACCTCGTGCAGCCGCTTTCCCGGCTCCGCCGTCACCGCTTCGAGCACCCGCACCAGCCAGGTGACGAGCCGCTCGACGGTGGCCCGGTCGAACAGGTCGACCGATCCGGTCACCGATCCCCGCAGCCCCGACGGGCGGCCCTGGCGGTCGAGCACCTCGCCGACGGTCACCTCCACGTCGAACTTGGAGGGCGGCGTGCCGGTGCGCTCCAGCAGCGAGGTGGCGGGGCTTCCGGTCCCGTCGTCGGCGCGCAGTGAGGCGCGCCCACCGCCCTGCAACGAGAACACGACCTGGAACACCGGGTGCCGGCCCGGCACCCGTTCCGGGGCCAGCTCCTCGACCAGGCGCTCGAACGGCACGTCCTGGTGGGCCAGCGCGGCCAGGCTCGTCGCCCGCACCCGGGCCAGGACCTGACGGAAGTCCGGGTCCCCGGACAGGTCGGTGCGGAGCACCAGGGTGTTGACGAAGAAGCCGACCAGGTCGTTCATGGCGTCGTCGGTGCGGCCGGCGACCGGGAAGCCGATGGGGATGTCGGTGCCGGCGCCGAGCCGGGACAGCAGCACCGCCAGCGCCGACTGCATCACCATGAAGGTGGTCACGCCCTCGGCCCGGGCCAGATCGGCCAGTCGCCGGTGCACGTCGGCCGGGACGTCGAGCGGCACCCGGTGCCCGTGATGGGCGGACACGGCGGGCCGGGGCCGGTCGACCGGCAGCGCCAGTTCCTCGGGGGCGCCGTCCAGGACCTGCCGCCAATGGGCCACCTGCCGCGACAGCAGGCTCTCCGGATCCGACTCGTCGCCCAGCAGCTCCCGCTGCCACAGGGCGTAGTCGGCGTACTGCACCGGAAGCGGCGGGAAGTCCGGCGCCTCGCCGCGCAGCCGGGCCTCGTACGCCATGAAGAGATCCCGCCAGAGCGGGCGCACCGACCAGCCGTCGCTGGCGATGTGGTGCATGACCACGACCAGCACCTGCTCGTCCGGCTCGGACCCGCCGCCGTCGACCCGCAGCAGCCAGGCCCGGATCGGCAGGTCCGCGGCCAGGTCGAAGACCCGGCCGGAGACCCGCGCGACCGTGTCGGCCAGGTCGGCCGACGCCACCTCGAGCACGCCGAGGTCCCAGCTCAGCGCCTCGGGATCCACGATCCGCTGGTACGGCTCGCCGTCCTCGACGCCGAAGACGGTGCGCAGCGGCTCGTGCCGCCCGATGACGTCGCGGAGGGCCGCCTCCAGCGCGACCGCGTCGACCGTGCTGGTGATCCGGGAGACGATCGGGATGTTGTAGGCCGGGTTCGGTCCCTCGGCCTGGGTGAGGAACCACAACCGGCGCTGAGCGAATGACAGTGGAATCATCAGTGGTTCTCCCTACGCATCGGACGCAACGCCGGTCGGTTCGTCTTCTGGTTTCCGTGCTGTTCCGCGAGCTGGGCCGGTGTGGGCGCGTCGAACAGCAGCCGGACGTCGATCTCGACGCCGAGCACCGCCCGGATCCGGGTCACCAGCCGGACCGCGAGCAGCGAGTGGCCGCCGAGGTCGAAGAAGTTGTCGTGCACGCCGACGAGATCCCGTTCGAGGACCTCGCCGAAGATCTCGCAGAGCCGCGCCTCGGTCTCGGTGGCCGGTTCGCGCTGGCCGGCGGCGCCTCCGCTCCGGTCGGGTTCGGGCAGGGCGGAGCGGTCGAGCTTGCCGTTGGCGGTCAGCGGCAGTTCGGGCATCGTCACGAACGCCGACGGCACCATGTAGTCCGGCAACCGCCGGGCCAGCGCCGACCGCAGATCGCCCTCGTCACCGACGACGTAGGCGATCAACCGGTCGTCCCGCACGATCACCGCGGCCTGCCGCACCTCGCCCAGACCGAGCAGCACCTGCTCGACCTCACCGGGCTCGACCCGGAAGCCACGAACCTTCACCTGCTGATCCGCCCGCCCAACAAAGACGAGCTGCCCATCCGGCAACCGACGCGCGAGATCCCCGGTGCGGTACATCCGCTCGCCGGACCCGAACGGACAAGCCACGAACCGCTCACCGGTCAACCCCGGACGGCCCACATAACCTCGCGCAACACCAGCACCGGCCACATAGAGTTCCCCGGTCACTCCCACCGGGACCGGGCTCAGCGCGTCGTCGAGGACATACAGCCGGGTATTCGCCAACGGACGGCCAATCGGCACCACGCCCGTGCCGGTCAGCTCCGCGGTCGCCACACCCACCGTGGTCTCCGTCGGCCCATAGTGGTTGAAGACCCTGCGATCTGACGGAACCAACCCGGCCGGGACCGCCTCACCACCGAACACCAACGACGTCGCCGGCATCACCGCCTCGACGGACAGCGCCGCGGCGTGGGACGGCACCACTTTCACGTGATCGATGCGGTGCTCGGCGATGTAGGAGGCCACCGCAACCGGATCCGTCACCTCGTCGATGATGTGCAACTGACCGCCGGTGGCCAGGCTCGTGAAGACCACCGTGTTGCCGAGATCGGTCACCTGCGGCTGCAACAACCCGTAGCGGCCGCCCGACCAACCCAGCCGCTGCGACACCGACGACACATAGTTGGCCAGCGAACCGTGAGTGACCGCCACACCCTTCGGCACACCCGTGGAACCCGAGGTGTAGATGACATAAGCCAGCGAGCGCGGGTCGATCTCCACCGCCGGCGCAGTCTCCGGATACAACGACACCATCGGGTCATCCAGAGCAACCAACGGCACCCGGCCCACCGGCAAATCATCAAGTTCCAAACCAAGCACCAACGCCGCCCGGCTGTCGTCGAGCATGAAAGCGATCCGCTCCACCGGCATCCGCACATCGACCGGCAGATAAGCCGCCCCGGCCTTCCACACGCCCAGAATCGCCGCGATCATGTCCACACCGCGCGGCAGACACAGGCCCACCACCGATTCGGCGCCGATCCCCTGCGAGCGCAGATACTGGGCTATCTGGTTGGAGCGGGCGTCCAACTGCTCGTAGGACACCTCGACCCCGTCGGCGACCACCGCCACCCCCGAGTGCCCACCGAGGGGGTCGAGCACCGAGGCGGCCGGGACCGGCGCCGCCGTGTCGTTCCAGCCACGCAGCACCAGGTCCCGCTCCTGGGAGTCGAGCACCTCGACCTCACGCAGACGCAGACCCGGCTCCGCCGTCACCGCCTCGAGCACGCGCAGCAGGGTCGCCACCAGCCGCTCCACTGTCGACCGGTCGAACAGATCGACCGAACCGGTCACCAGCCCTCGCAGCCCGGCCGGCGAACCGTCGTCGGTGAAGGCCTCGCTGACCGCCACGTACAGGTCGAACTTGGCCGGCGCCGTCCCGTCGCCGCTCGGGACGGCGGTCCGGGAGACGGCATTCACGCCGGGCAGGTCGAGAGCGGCCCGCTCGTTGTTCTGGAACGTCAGCATCACCTGAAACAGCGGATGCCGCGCCAGCGACCGCGCCGGCGCCAACTCCTCCACCAACCGCTCGAACGGCACGTCCTGGTTGGCCAGCGCTCCCAGCGTCGTCTCCCGCACCCGCGCCAGCACCTGCCGGAACTCCGGATCACCCGACAGATCCGTCCGGATCACCAACGAATTGACGAAGAACCCGACCAGATCATTCAAGGCCTCGTCCGTACGCCCATCGACCGACGACCCGATCGGGACGTCCTCGCCCGCGCCCAGCCGGGACAACAGCACCGCCACCGCCGCCTGCATCACCATGAACGTGGTGACGCCCTCGGCCCCGGCCAGCTCGGCCAGCCGCCGGTGCACCTCGGCCGGCACCCGCACCGGCACCTCATGACCGCGATGCGAGGCCACCGCCGGACGCGGCCGGTCCACCGGCAGGCTCAGCTCCTCCGGCGCACCGGCCAGAGCCGCACGCCAATAACCCACCTGCGCCGCCAACAGCTCCTCGCCCAGCAGTTCCCGCTGCCATAGCGCATAGTCCGCGTACTGCACCGGCAGCGGCGGGAAGTCCGGCGCCACGCCGTCCATCCGGGCCGCGTACGCCGCCGACAGATCCCGCCCGAGCGGGGCCATCGACGATCCGTCGCTGGCGATGTGGTGTGTCACCACGACCAAGGTCTGCTCCCCGTCGCCCGACCGGAGCAGCCAGGCCCGGATCGGCACCTCGGTGGCCAGATCGAAGGCGTACTCCGTCGCCTCCCGCAACGCCGCCGCCGAGAGCTCACCGGTCCCGAGCCGCCAGTCCAGCTCGTCCGGCTCCAGGATCCGCTGGTACGGCTCGCCGTCGGCCGACGGGAACACTGTCCGCAGCGGCTCGTGCCGTCCGATCACGTCGCGCAGGGCGGCGTTCAGGGCGACCGCGTCCACGGCGCCGCCCAGGCGCATGACGAGCGGAATGTTGTAGGTCGGGGCCGGGCCCTCCAGCTGGGCCAGGAACCACAACCGGCGCTGCGCGGGCGACAAGGGCACCCGCTGGGGCCGGTCGCCGGCCCGCAACGCCGGCCGGGCCGGGCCGGCTTGCGCGCCGGCCATCCACGCGGCCAGGCCGGCCGGGGTCGGCCTCTCGAACAGTGTCCGCAGCGGCACCTCCACGCCCAGCAGGGCCCTGATCCGCGACAGCAGGCGCACCGCGAGCAGCGAATGCCCGCCCAGGGCGAAGAAGCTGTCGTCCACACCGGCCGTGTCGAGGCCGAGCACGTGAGCGAACGCGCCGCACAGCAGGTCCTCGCGCACGGTCGACGGCTTCCGGCCGCCGCCGCCGGTGAAGTTCGGCTCCGGCAGGGCCCGCCGGTCCAGCTTGCCGTTCGGGGTCAGCGGCAGCTCGGGCAGAGCCACGAACGCCGACGGCACCATGTATTCGGGAAGCCGCGATGCCGCGAGCTCCCGCAGCTTCTGATCGGCGAACGTCCCGACGACGTAGGCGACCAACCGGTCCTCCCGGGCGATCACCGCGACCTGCCGCACCCCCTCATCGGAGAGCAGCACCTGCTCGATCTCGCCCGGCTCGACCCGGAACCCACGGATCTTCACCTGCTCGTCGGCGCGACCGGCGAACACCAACTGCCCGTCGGCCGCCCACCGCGCTCGATCGCCCGTGCGGTACATGCGCTCGCCGTCGCCGAACGGGCACGCCACGAACCGCTCACCGGTCAGCGCCGCCCGGCCCACATAGCCCCGCGCGAGACCGGCACCGGCGATGTACAACTCGCCGGCGACGCCGACCGGAACCGGCGCCAGCGCATCGTCGAGGACGTACAGGCGGCTGTTGGCGATGGGCCGGCCGAACGGCACCGGGCCCGCACGCCGGTCGTCGACCGGCTCCAGCGCGGTGATCACCGTCGACTCCGTCGGCCCGTACGTGTTGATCAGCCGCCGGCCCGGCGCCCACAAGCGCGCCGCCTTCTCACTCAGCGCCTCGGCCCCGACGACCAGCGTGCGCACCGACGCCAGATCATCGGGCTCGAGCACGCCCAGCAGCGACGGCACCACACTGGCCACCTGGACCGGCACGTCACGCAGCCGCCGCGGCTCGGCTCGCTGCCGCTCGTCCGCGATGACCAGCGTCGCCCCCGACGACAACGCCACCGCCACATCCAAAGCCGACGCGTCAAAACTGAACGACGCGAACTGCAACATCGAGACTCCCGGCGCCGCACCCATCAGCGGGCCGAACACCGACACCAGATTCATCAACGACCCGTGCGACACAGCAACACCCTTGGGCTCACCGGTCGAACCCGACGTGTAAATCGCATACGCCAAGGCCGCCGACAGGACCGGCCGGCGCGGGAGAACCCCACCGCGAACCTCGTCGAGTCGCAGCACCGCGACGTCCGGAATGTCAGCGGCGGCCAGCACCACCCCGGCCCCACTGTCGGCCAGCACAAACCGGATCCGCTCCACCGGCAACCCCGGATCGACCGGCACATACGCAGCACCGGCCTTCCACACCGCCAGAATCGCCACCACCATGTCCACCCCACGCGGCAGACACAAACCCACCATGGACTCCACGCCCACACCCACCGCGATCAGACCAGCGGCGAGTTCGTCCGAGCGCTTGTCCAGGGCCGCATACGTCAGCTCATCGCCACCGCAGGACACCGCAACCGCATCCGGATCCTGCTCGGCAAAAAGATCCAGAACCGTCCCCGGGCGAACCGGCGTGGTGGTGTCGTTCCAGCCCGACACCAGCTGTGCCCGCTCGGCCGCGTCGAGCACCTCCACGTCGCGCAGCCGTGTCCCCGGCGCCGCGGTCACGACGTCGAGCACCCGCGTCAGCCAGGTGGCCAGCCGCTCCGCCGTCGCCGGGTCGAACAGGTCGAGCGACGCGGTCAGCCCGCCGCGCAGCCCGGCCGGACGGCCTTCCGCGTCGAAGGCCTCCGTGATCACCACGTCGAGGTCGAACGTCGCCGCCGTGGCGAACCCGTCGTCCAGCAGTGAGGAGCCGCCGCGAGCACCGGGGAGCTCGACCGTGGCCCGTTCGTTGTTCTGCACGGTCAGCATCACCTGAAACAGCGGATGCCGGGCCAGCGACCGCGTTGGCGCCAACTCCTCCACCAACCGCTCGAACGGCACATCCTGATTCGCCAGCGCACCCAGGGTGGTCTCCCTGACCCGGCCCAGCACCTGCCGGAACTCCGGGTCACCGGACAGGTCCGTACGAATGACCAAGGTGTTGACGAAGAAACCGACCAAGTCGTTCAAGGCCTCGTCCGTGCGCCCGGCGACCGCCGACCCGACCGGGATGTCGTCGCCCGCTCCCAGCCGGGACAGCAGCACCGCCAGGGCCGCCTGCACCGCCATGAACGTGGTCACACCCTCGGACCGGGCCAGCTGAGTCAACCGCCGGTGCACCTCGGCCGGCACCCGCAGCGGCACCCGGTGGCCCCGATGTCCGGCCACCGCCGGGCGTGGCCGGTCGGCCGGGAGGGCCAGTTCCTCCGGCGCGCCGGCGAGCGCTTCCCGCCAATAGCCGGCCTGCTGCGACAGCCGGTCGTCGCCGAGCAGATCGCGCTGCCAGAGCGCGTAGTCCGCGTACTGCACCGGCAGCGGCTCGAACCGTGGGGCCTCGCCACGCGACCGCGCGGCGTAGGCCACCGACAGGTCCCGCCCGAGCGGTGCGGCGGACCAGCCGTCGCTGGCGATGTGGTGCACGACCAGGACCAGCACCTGCTCGTCCGGGCCGGCCCGGAACAGCCAGGCCCGGATCGGCGTCTCGGCCGCGAGGTCGAAGGCGTGTCCGGCGGCCCGGACCACCGCCGCCGGCAGCTCGTCCGGCGTCACCTCGACCGACGGCAGCTGCCAGCCGATCCGGCCGGCGTCGAGCACGTGCTGGTACGGCTCGCCGTCGACCGCGGGGAAGACGGTGCGCAGCGACTCGTGCCGGGCGATCACGTCGCGCAGCGCCGCGTCCAGAGCGGCCGGGTCGACGGCGCCGCTCAGCCGCATCACCAGCGGCGTGTTGTATTTCGCGCTCGGGCCTTCGAGCTGGGTCAGGAACCACAGCCGGCGCTGTGCGAACGACAACGGCACCCGATCGGGGCGTGCCCCGGCCCGCAGCGCCGGCCGGGCCTCGTCGGTGTCGGCCGCGGCCAGTTCGGCCGGTGTCGGCCGTTCGAAGAGGACCCGCATCTCGATCTCGACGCCGAGCAGGGCCCGGATCCGCGACACCAGCCTGACCGCGAGCAGCGAATGGCCGCCCAGGGCGAAGAAGCTGTCGTCGGCGCTGACCGCGTCCACGCCCAGCACCTCGGCGAAGGCCGCGCACAACAGTTCCTCACGCACAGACATCGGCGCCCGGCCGGCGCCGGCGTCGACGTCCGGAGCGGGCAGGGCCGCGCGATCCAGCTTGCCGTTGCGGGTCAACGGCAACTCCGGCAACGCCACGAACGCCGACGGCACCATGTAGTCCGGCAGCCGCCGCTCGGCCCCGGCGCGCAGCTGTTCGCCGGAGACCTCGCCGACGACGTACGCGACGAGCCGATCGTCGCGAGCCAGCACCGCGACCTGGCTGACCTCCGGATGCGACAGCAGCACCTGCTCGATCTCGCCCGGCTCCACCCGGAACCCACGGATCTTCACCTGCTCGTCGGTCCGCCCGACGAAGGCGAGCTGCCCCTCGGCGGTCCACCGCACCCGGTCACCCGTGCGGTACAGGCGTTCCCCGGTCCCGAACGGCGACGCCACGAACCGCCCGGCCGTCAACCCTGGGCGGCCCACATAGCCCCGAGCCAGTCCCGCACCGGCCACATAAAGCTCGCCGACCACTCCGGCCGGTACCGGCGCGAGCGTGTCGTCCAGGACGTAGACCTGTGCGTTGGCGATCGGCTCACCGATCACCGGCTCGTCACCGGCCGCCAGCGGCTGCGACATCGACGCGCACACGGTCACCTCCGTCGGCCCGTACGCGTTGATCAGCCGACGGCCCGGCGCCCACCGATCCAGCGAAAGCTGGTCCAGAGCCTCACCGGCCGACACCACAGTGCTCAGACTTACCTCGGCCGGATCCAGCACACCCAGAAGCGCCGGCGGCAACGTCGCATGCGTCACGCCGTGGCGGCGCACCACGTCCACCAACTGATCCACCGGAGCCACCACAAGAGAGGCGCCGGAACACAACGCCATCAACACTTCCGACGTCGCCGCGTCGAACCCGATCGACGCGAACTGCAACACGCGCGACCCGGCCGACACCGCGAACCGCTCGATCTGCGCCACCGCCAGATTGACCGCACCCGCGTGGGTCAGCGCCACGCCCTTGGGCACACCGGTCGACCCCGACGTGTAGATGACGTAGGCCAGCGCCTGGGGATCGGCCGTGACGGCGGGCGCGGTCGCGGGATGACGTGCGACCGCCGGGTCGTCGATCGCGATCAGCGGCACCCGGCCGACCGGCAGGTCGTCGAGCACCTCCTCGGGACCCAGCAGCGCCGCCGCCCGGCTGTCGGCGAGCATGAAGGCGACCCGGTCGGCCGGCATCCGCACGTCGATCGGCAGATAGGCCGCGCCCGCCTTCCACACCGCCAGGATCGCCACGACCATGTCGGCGCCGCGGGGAACGCCGAGGCCGACCACCGATTCCGCGCCGATCCCCCGGCCGCGCAGGTGGTGCGCCACCTGGTTGGCGCGGGCGTCGAGCTCGGCGTAGGACAGCTCGGTCCCGTCGCCCAGCACCGCGATCGCCTCCGGGGTCCCGGCCACCCGCCGCCCGAACAGTTCCAGGGCCGTGGCCGCCCCGACCGGCGCCGCCGTGCTGTTCCAGTCGTGCAGGATCAGCGAGCGTTCGTCCGGGCCGAGGATCTCGATGTCGTGCAGGCGCCGCTCGGGCGCCGCCGTCACCACGTCCAGCACCCGCGCCAGCCAGGCGACCAGCCGTTCGACGGTGCGGCGGTCGAACAGGTCGGCCGAGCCGGTCACCCAGCCCCGCAGCCCGGCCGGGCGGCCGGCGTCGTCGAACTCCTCGCCCACCATCAGGTCGAGGTCGGTCTTCACCGCGGCCGGGGCCGTGCCGTCGGTGAGCCCGGCACCACTGGCCACGTCCAGATTCGGCAGTTCGAACGTGGTGCGCTGGAGGTTGTGGAGCGTGAGCACGACCTGGAACACCGGATGCCGGGTCAGCGACCGCACCGGCGCCAACTCCTCCACCAGACGCTCGAACGGCACATCCTGATTCGCCAACCCACCCAGAGTGGCCTCCCGAACCCTCGACAACACCTGCCGAAACTCCGGATCACCACTCAGATCCGTACGAACCACCAACGAATTGACGAAGAAACCAACCAGATCATGCAAAGCCTCATCAGTACGCCCAGCATTACCCGACCCGATCACCATGTCCGTGCCACCACCCAGGCGCGAGAACAACACCGCCAGCGCCGCCTGCAACACCATGAACGTCGTGACACCCTCGGCCCGAGCCACCTCACTCAACCGCCGGTGCACCTCGGCCGGCACCTCCAACGGCACCCGGTGCCCGCGGTGCGAGGCCACCGCCGGACGCGGCCGATCCACCGGCAGAACAAGCTCCTCCGGCGCACCCGCCAACACCTCACGCCAATAACCGACCTGCCGCGCGAGCCGATCCGCGTCGAGCAACTCCCGCTGCCACAACGCGTAATCCGCGTACTGAACCGGCAGGGCGGTCCACTGCGGTGCCGCTCCGTCCAGCCGCGCCGCGTAGGCCGCCGAGAGATCGCGGCCCAGCGGCCCGATCGACCAGCCGTCGCTGGCGATGTGATGCACGACCAGCACCAGGACGTGCTCGTCCTCGCCGGACCGCAACAGCCACGCCCGTGCGGGGATCTCGGAACCCAGATCGAACGCGTGCTCCGTCGCCTCCCGCAGCGCCGCCTCGGAGAACGCGCCGGTGTGCAGGCGCCAGTCCAGCTCGGCCGGGTCGAGGATCCGCTGGTACGGCTCGCCGTCGACCGCCGGGAAGACGGTCCGCAGGGCCTCGTGCCGGACGAGCACGTCGCGCAGCGCCGCGTCCAGGGCGGCCACGTCGAGCGTGCCGGTCAGCCGGACCACCATCGGGGTGTTGTAGGCCGGATCCGCTCCTTCCAGCTGGGTCAGGAACCACAGGCGGCGCTGGGCGAACGACAGCGGGACCCGCTCCGGGCGCTCGCCCGCCCGCAGGGCGAGCCGGACCGGTCCGGTCTCCGGGCCGTTCAGCCGGGCCGCCAGCCCGGCCGGGGTGGGCGCCTCGAACAGCGTCCGCAGCGGCACCTCGACGCCCAGCACCGTCCGGACCCGTGACAGCAGCCGGACCGCGAGCAGCGAGTGCCCGCCCAGCGCGAAGAAGTTGCCGTCGACGCCGACCGCGTCGAGGTCGAGGACCTGAGCGAAGGCGGCGCACAGCAGTTCCTCGGGCACGCTGGCCGGTGCCCGCCCGGTGCCGCTCGCGTAGTCCGGTTCGGGCAGCGCCTCTCGGTCGACTTTGCCGTTCGGGGTCAGTGGCAACTCGGCCAGCGTCACGAACGCCGACGGCACCATGTAGTCCGGGAGCCGGGCGGCGGCCAGGTCACGCAGTCGCTGCTCGGGGGCGTCGCCGACGACGTACGCGATCAGCCGCTCCTCCCGGGCGACGACCGTGACCTGCCGGACCGCCTCGTCGGCCAGGAGCACCTGCTCGATCTCACCCGGTTCGATCCGGAAGCCACGGATCTTCACCTGATCGTCGACCCGCCCGGCGAACGCCAACTGCCCACCGGCGGTCCACCGCACCCGGTCACCCGTGCGGTACAACCGCTCCCCGGACTCGAAGGGTGACGCCACGAAGCGTTCCGCGGTCAGGCCCGGCCGGCCGGCGTACCCCCGTGCCAGGCCGGCACCGGCCACGTACAACTCACCGGTCACCCCGATCGGCACCGGGGAGAGACCGTCGTCGAGCACGTAGGCCCGGCCGTTGGCGATCGGGTCGCCGATCACCGGCTCGTCCCCGGCCGCCAACGGCCGCGACATCGACGCGCAGACGGTCACCTCGGTCGGCCCGTACGCGTTGATGAACCGGCGGCCCGGCGCCCACCGATCCAGCGACAGCCGGTCCAGGGCCTCACCCGCCGACACCACGGTGCCCAGATCGACGACGGCCGGATCCAGCACACCCAGCACCGCCGGCGGCAACGTCGCATGCGTGACCCGATGCCGCCGGAGCACGCCGAGCAGCGGCGCACCCGGAAGCAGCTCCTCGGCCGGAGCCACCACCAGCGACGCACCGGAACACAGGGCCATCAACACTTCCGAGACCGCCGCGTCGAAGCCGATCGACGCGAACTGCAACACCCGCGACCCGGCCGACACCGCGAACCGCTCGGCCTGGGCCAGCGCCAGGTTCACCGCGCCCGCGTGGGCCACCGCGACGCCCTTGGGCACACCGGTGGAACCGGAGGTGTAGATGACGTACGCGAGCCCGGCCGGATGCGGCCGGACGGGCGACATCGGGCGAGCCGGCGGCCGGTCGTCGAGCCGGAGGACCGGCGCCCCGCCGACCGCGTCCGCGGTCTCCCCGGTGGCCAGGATCAGCCCGGTGGCGCTGTCCGCGATCAGGAAACGGATCCGCTCGGCCGGGTACTGCGGATCGATCGGCAGATAGGCCGCGCCGGCCTTCCACACGCCGAGAACGGCGACGATCAGATCGACCCCGCGCGGAAGGCAGACCCCGACCACCGATTCGGCGCCCATTCCCCGTTCCCGGAGCAGCCAGGCCAGTTCGTCGGTCTGGGCGTCCAATTGCGCGTACGTCAGCTCGGCGCCGTCGGCCACCACGGCCACCGCGTCCGGCGCCTGGGCGACCCGGCTCCGGAACAGGTCCAGAACCGTCTCCGCGGCCACCGGAGCCGCGGTGTCGTTCCAGGCCGACACCACCTGGGCGCGCTCGGCCGGGCCGAGCACCTCGACACCGCGCAGGCGCACGGCGGGTGTCGCCGTCACCTGGTCGAGCACCCGGAGGAAGGTGGCAACGAGCCGCTCGGCCGTGCCCGGGGTGAACAGGTCGACCGACGCGGTCAGCGAACCACGCAGACCGGCCGGGCGACTGCCGTCGTCGAGCGTCTCGGACAGCATGATGTCGAGATCGAACTTGGCGGTGGTGACAAGGCCGCCGTCCGGGGACGATGTCCAGCCGCCGGTCCGCGCTCCCGGCAGATCGAGGGCGGCCCGTTCGTTGTTCTGCACGGTCAGCATCACCTGGAACAGCGGATGCCGGGCCAGGGACCGGGCCGGGGCGAGTTCCTCGACCAGCCGCTCGAACGGCACGTCCTGGTGGGCCAGCGCGTCGAGGGTCGTCTCCCGCACCCGGGTGAGCACCTGGCGGAAGGCCGGGTCGCCCGACAGGTCGGTGCGGATGACCAGTGTGTTCCCGAAGTATCCGACCAGATCGTTCACCGCTTCGTCGGTGCGGCCGGCGATGGCCGACCCGACCGGGATGTCGTTGCCCGCGCCGAGCCGCGACAACAACACGGCCAGCGCCGCCTGCACCACCATGAACGTGGTCACGCCCTCGGCCCGGGCCAGCTCGGCCAGGCGGCGGTGCACCTCGGCCGGCACCCGCACCGGCACACGGTGGCCCCGGTGCGAGGCCACCGCCGGGCGCGCCAGGTCCGTCGGCAGAGCCAATTCCCCGGGTACGCCCGCGAGCGCCGCCCGCCAGTAGGCGACCTGCTGCGACATCCGATCGCCGGTCAGCAGCTGCCGCTGCCACAGCGCATAGTCGGCGTACTGCACCGGCAACGGCGCCCAGTCCGGGGCTTCACCGCGCAACCGCGCCGCGTACGCCTTCGAGAGATCCCGCCCCAGCGCCGCGTGCGACCAGCCGTCGCTGGCAATGTGGTGCAGCACGAGCACCAGCACCTGCTCGTCGCCGCCCGGCCGCAGCAGCCAGGCCCTGATCGGCGGTTCGGAGGCCAGATCGAAGGCGTGCCCGGTCACCTCGTCCGGCGACACCTCACCGGACTCCAGCCGCCAGTCGAGCTCGTCGAGGTCGAGAATCCGTTGGTACGGCTCACCGTCGGCACTCGGGAACACCGTTCGCAACGACTCGTGGCGACCGATCACGTCGCGCAGGGCCAGGTTCAACGCGACCGCGTCCACGACGCCATCGAGACGGACGACCAACGGAATGTTGTACGTCGCGCTCGGCCCCTCCAGCTGGGCCAGGAACCACAGCCGCCGCTGAGCAAAGGACAACGGCACCCGTTCCGGCCGCTCGGCCGCCCGCAGCACCGCGCGCGCCGGATCGGCGGCCCCCTCGGACATGGCCGCGGCCAGCCCGGCCGGTGTCGGCGCCTCGAACAACGTGCGGATCCGGACCTCCGCCCCGAAGGTCGCCCGGATGCGCGACAGCAGCCGGATGGCGAGCAGCGAATGCCCGCCGAGCTCGAAGAAGCTGTCGTCGACACCGACCGCGTCCGCCTGGAGAACCTGGGCGAACAGCCCGCACAGCAGCTCTTCGCGCACCGTGACCGGGCCGCGCCCGGGGCCGGCGGCCTGATCCGGGGCGGGCAGCGCGGAACGGTCGAGCTTGCCGTTGGCGGTCAGCGGCAGTTCCGGCAGCGTCACGAACGCCGACGGCACCATGTACTCCGGCAGCCGCCGGGCCAGCATCGACCGCGGGTCGCCCTCACCGCCGACCACATAGGCCACCAGCCGGTCATCACGCAAGATCACCGCCGCTTGCCGAACGCCCGGCGCGGAGAGAATCAGCCGCTCGACCTCACCCGGCTCCACCCGGAACCCACGAACCTTCACCTGCTGATCCGCACGCCCGACGAACACGAGCTGCCCATCCGGCAACCGCCGCACCAGATCACCCGTGCGATACATCCGCTCGCCGGACCCGAACGGACAAGCCACGAACCGCTCACCGGTCAACCCCGGCCGCCCCACATAGCCACGCGCCACACCCGCGCCAGCCACATAGAGCTCAGCGGTCACCCCCACCGCGACCGGATTCAACGCCTCGTCCAGGACGTACAACCGGGTGTTAGCCAGCGGACGACCAATCGGCACCACACTGGCGTCGGTCAGCTCCGCGGTCGCCACACCCACCGTGGTCTCGGTCGGCCCATAGTGGTTGAACACCTTGCGACCTGACGGAACCAATCCAGCCGGTACCGCCTCACCGCCGAACACCAACGACTTCGCCGGCATAACCGCATCGACCGACAACGCCGCCGCATGCGACGGCACCACCTTCACGTGATCGATCCGGTGCTCCGCGATATACGACGACACCGCCACCGGATCCGTCACCTGATCCAGAATGTGCAACTCGCCGCCGGTGGCCAGGCTCGTGAAGACCACCGTGTTACCGAGATCGGTCACCTGCGGCTGCAACAAGCCGTAGCGGCCACCGGACCAGCCCAACCGCTCCGAAACCGACGACACATAGTTGGCCAGCGAGCCGTGAGTGACCGCGACGCCCTTCGGCCGGCCGGTCGAACCGGAGGTGTAGATGACGTAGGCCAGCGAGCGCGGGTCGATCACCATGTCCGGCGCGGTCTCCGCAAAACCTGCTGACCCGTCCAGATCGGTCAGCACCAGCCGCGCGCCACTGTCGGCCACCATGAACTCGACACGCTCGGCCGGGAACTCAGGGTCGATCGGCAGATAAGCCGCCCCGGCCTTCCAGACACCCAGAATCGCCGTGATCATGTCGGCACCCCGAGGCAGGCGCAGCCCCACCACCGACTCCACACCCACACCCTGGGCCCGCAAATAGTGGGCCACCTGATTGGAGCGAGCGTCCAACTGCGCGTAGGACACCTCGGCACCACCGGCGACCACCGCCACTCCCGAGTGCCCCCGCACGGACTCCAGCACCGAGGCGCCGAGCATCGGCGCCGCCGTGTCGTTCCAGCCATGCAGAAGCTGCGACCGCTCCTGCGCGCCGAGCACGTCGATCTCGCGCAGCCGCAGCGCCGGCGACGCCGTCACCGCGTCCAGCACCCGCGCGAACCGGTCCGCGAACCTCTCGGCCGACTCCACGTCGAACAGGTCGGCCGCGACGGTCACCACGCCGCCCAGCCCGGCCGGCGACCCGTCCGGCCCGAACCGCTCGACCACCGTGACGTACATGTCGAACCGCGCGGCCGGATTGATCACCCGGCCCAGAGCGGGGTCGTCGACGAGTTCGGCTCCGGGCAGGCGCAGGGTGACACGTTCGAGGTTCTGGAGTGTCATGCCGACCTGGAACAGCGGATGCCGCGCCAGCGACCGCGACGGCGCCAACTCCTCCACCAACCGCTCGAACGGCACATCCTGATGCGCCAACGCACCCAGCGACGCCTCCCGCACCCGGGACAACACCTGCCGAAACTCCGGGTCACCACCCAGATCCGTACGAAGAACCAAGGTGTTGATGAAGAACCCGACCAGATCATCCAGGCCTTCGTCGGTACGCCCCGCGACAGGGAACCCGATCGGGATGTCGACCCCCGCCCCCAAGCGGGACACCAACACCGCCAGCGCCGACTGCAACACCATGAACGGCGTCACGCCCTCGGCCCGGGCAAGGTCGACCAGTCGCCGATGGACCTCGGCCGGGACCTCGAGCGGAACCCGATGACCCCGATGGCTCGCCTCGACCGGACGCGGCCGATCGACCGGAAGAGGCAGCTCCTCCGGCGCGCCCGCGAGCGCCCTCCGCCAATAGCCCACCTGCGAGGCCAGCACGTCCCCGCTCAGCAGCTCCCGCTGCCACAGCGCATAGTCGGCGTACTGCACCGGCAGCGGCTCGAACTCGGGCGTCTCGCCGTTCAGATGAGCGGCGTAGGCGGTGGCCAGGTCGCGCTGGAGCGGGCCCAGCGACCACCCGTCGCTGGCGATGTGGTGCACGACCAGCACCAGCACGTGCTCGCCGGGGGCGAGCCGGAACAGCCACGCCCGCACCGGAATCTCGGCGGCCAGGTCGAACGTCTGCTCCGCCGCCCGCACGATCGCCGGGCCGAGCTCGGCGCCGCTCACGTCCGCGGTCGGCATGCTCCAGTCCAGCTCCTCGGGGCCGAGGATCCGCTGGTACGGCTCGCCGTCGGCCGCCGGGAACACCGTGCGCAACGACTCGTGCCGTCCGATGACGTCCCGCAGGGCCGCGTCCAGGGCGGCCGGGTCGACCGCGCCGGCCAGCCGGACCACCGCGGGGACGTTGTACGTGGAGTTCGGCCCCTGCGCCTGGGCCAGATACCAGAGCCGGCGCTGCGCGAACGACAGTGGCACCCGCTCCGGGCGGGTCCGCGCCCGCAGGACCGGCCGCGCCACTGCGGCGTCGGCCAGCCGGGCTGCCAGCCGGGCCGGCGTGGGCGCCTCGAACAGCGTCCGGATCGCCACCTCGACACCCAGCACCACCCGGATCCGGGCGACCAGCCGCACCGCGAGCAGGGAGTGCCCGCCCACGTCGAAGAAGCTGTCGTCGACACCGACCGATGCGAGGCCGAGCACCTGCGCGAACGCGGCGCACAGCAGTTCCTCGGGCACGGTCGCGGGCGCGCGGCCGGCGCCGGTCGTGAAATCGGGCGCGGGCAGGGCGGCCCGGTCCAGCTTGCCGTTCGCGGTCAGCGGCAACGCGTCGAGCGTCACGATCGCCGACGGGACCATGTAGTCCGGCAGGCGCCGCTCGGCCGCCGTCCGCAACCGCTCGGCCGGCGCGTCACCGACGACGTACGCGATCAGCCGGTCGTCCCGGGCGATCACCGCCGCCTCGAGCACGCCGTCCTGGGCCAGCAGCGCCTGCTCGATCTCGCCCGGCTCGACCCGGAATCCGCGCACCTTCACCTGCTCGTCGGCGCGACCGGCGAACACCAGCCGCCCGTCGGCGGTCCACTTGGCGAGGTCGCCGGTGCGGTACATCCGCTCGCCGCGGCCGAACGGGCACGACACGAACCGCTGCGCGGTCAGGCCCGGACGGCCGGCGTAACCCCGGGCCAGCCCGGCGCCGGCGAGATAGAGCTCGCCGGTCACGCCGACCGGCAGCGGGGAGAGACCTTCGTCCAGGACGTACGCCCGGGTGTTGCGCAACGGCCGGCCCACAGCCGGGACATCTCCGTCGATCCGGGCCGACAGGGCGTCGATGGTGCATTCGGTCGGACCGTAGAAGTTGAAGCCGACCGTGTCGGCGGCCGCGGCGAACTCACGCCACAGGGGCTCCTCGATCGCCTCGCCACCGAGCATGACCACGCGCGGGCGATGCCGCCGGTCGCTCAGCAGACCGGCCTGCACGAGCTGCCGCGCCGACGACGGCGTCACGTCCAGGAAGTCGATCCGGCGGTCGGCCACGTAGTCGGCGAAGGCCCGCGGGTCCAGCCGTACGTCGTCGTCGAGCACGTGAAGCTCATGGCCGTCCGCGAGGAGCAGAACGCCCTCGAGGGACGTGTCGAACGAGAACGAGGCGCTCAGCGCGGTCCGGAGCCGCACGCCGGCGGTGGCCACGAAGCCGTCGCGGTGATGCAGGAACAGGTTCAGCACGCCGCGGTGCTCGACCACGACGCCCTTGGGCCGGCCGGTCGAGCCCGACGTGTAGGTCACGTAGGCGGGATTCCGCCCGCGCAGTCCCACACCGGTCACGTCGTCGCCCGGCTGCCGCGACAGGGCCTCGGCCGTCTCCGGGGCGTCGAGCAGAAGGCGGCCCGTGCCGTCCGGCACGGCGTCACGCAGCTCCTGGGTGGTCACGACCAGAACCGGCCGGGTGTCGCGCAGCAGGAAGTCGATCCGTTCCCGGGGCAGCGCGGGGTCGACCGGCAGGAACGCCGCGCCCGCCTTCCACACGGCCAGAATCGCCACCACGGTGCCGGCCGAGCGCGGCAACGCCAGCGCCACCACCGACTCGGGGCCGGCTCCGGCGTCGATCAGCACCCGGGCCAGGCGGTTCGCCGCCGTGTTGAGCTCGGCGAACGAGGCCACGAAGTCCTGGCCGAACACCAGGGCGGTCGCCTCCGGGGTCCGCCGCACCTGCTCCTCGAACAGCGCCGGGAGGGTCGTCGAGGGCAGCTCACCGGCGCTGTCGTTCCAGTCGTCCAGGAGCCGGAGGTCGGCGTCGTCCAGCACGCCGAGCGTGCGCAGCCGGGCGCCGGGCGCGCCGGCCACCGACCCCAGCAGCCGGCTCAGCCACGTCGTCATCCGCTCGGCGGTCGCCGGCTCGAACAGGTCGGCCGCCGCGGTCAGCGAACCTCGCAGCCCGGCCGGACGGCCGCTCTCGTCGAAGACCTCGGAGACCGTCACCTCCAGGTCGAACTTGGCCACCGCGGTGACGCCACGACCGGCCGGGGGTGTCCAGACGCCGGCCCGGACGCCGGGCAGGTCGAGGGCGGCCCGTTCGTTGTTCTGCACGGTCAGCATCACCTGGAACAGCGGATGCCGCGACAGCGACCGCGCCGGGGACAGCTCCTCCACCAGCCGCTCGAACGGCACGTCCTGGTTCGCCAGCGCGCCGAGGGTGGTCTCCCGCACCCGGGCCAGAACCTGCCGGAACTCCGGGTCACCGGACAGGTCCGTACGAATGACCAAGGTGTTGACGAAGAACCCGATCACGTCGTGGAGCGCCTCGTCGGAACGGCCCGCGACGGCCGACCCGACCGGGATGTCGTGGCCCGCGCCCAGCCGCGACAACAGCACCGCCACGGCGGCCTGCATCACCATGAACGTGGTCACGCCCTCGGCCCGGGCCATCTCGGAAAGCCGGCGGTGCACCTCGGCCGAGACGTGGAACGGCACCCGGTGGCCCCGATGGCCGGAGACGGCCGGGCGCGGACGGTCCACCGGCAAGGCCAGCTCCTCGGGCGCGCCGGCCAGCGCCTCACGCCAGTAGCCCACTTGCCGCGACAGCCGGTCCTCGTCGAGCAGATCCCGTTGCCACAGCGCGTAATCCGCGTACTGCACCGGCAGCGGCTCGAACTCCGGCGCGGCACCCCGCACCCGCGCCGCGTACGCCCTCGAGAGATCCCGGCCCAGCACCGCGTGCGACCAGCCGTCGGTCGCGATGTGGTGCACCACCACCACGAGGATCTGCCCGCGCAGCAGCCAGGCCCGGATCGGCGGCTCCGACGCCAGATCGAAGGTATATCCGGTCACCTCGTCCGGTGCCGCGTCGGCGACCTCCAGACGCCAATCGAGCCCCTCCGTCTCCAGGATCTCCTGATACGGCTCGCCGTCGGCGCTCGGGAACACCGTCCGCAGCGACTCGTGCCGGTCGATGACGTCGCGCAGCGCGGCATCCAGCGCGACCGCGTCGACCGCACCGTCAAGGTGGACGACCAGCGGAATGGTGTACGTCGCGCTCGGCCCGTCCAGTTGGGCCAGGAACCACAGTCGGCGCTGTGCGAAGGACAACGGCACCCGCTCCGGCCGCTCCCCCGCCCGCAAGGCGGGCCGGACCTCACCGGACCCTAGCCGTGAGGCCAGCCCCGCCGGTGTCGGAGCCTCGAACAAGGTCCGGATCCGGACCTCCGCCCCCACCACCGCCCGAATCCGCGACAGCAACCGGATCGCCAGCAGAGAATGCCCGCCCAGATCGAAGAAGCTGTCATCGAGCCCGACCGCATCCACACCCAGAACCTGAGCGAACACGCTGCACAGCAACGCCTCCACCTCACCCGCCGGCTCGCGGCCGGCGACCGCCCCCTGGCCCGGCTCCGGCAACGCCCGGCGGTCCAGCTTCCCGTTGGCCGTCAGCGGCAGCGCCGGCAGCGTCACGAACGCCGACGGCACCATGTACTCCGGCAGCCGCCGCGCCAGCACCGACCGCACATCACCTTCGTCACCGACGATGTAGGCGACCAACCGGTCCTCGCGGGCGATCACCGCGGCCTGCCGAACCCCCGGGATCGACAGAATCAGCTGCTCGATCTCACCCGGCTCGACCCGGAATCCGCGCACCTTCACCTGCTGATCCGCACGCCCGACGAACACGAGCTGCCCATCCGGCAACCGCCGCACCAGATCGCCCGTGCGGTACATCCGCTCACCCGACCCGAACGGACACGCCACGAACCGCTCACCGGTCAGCCCAGGACGCCCGACATAGCCCCGCGCGACACCAGCACCGGCCACATAGAGTTCCCCGGTCACCCCCACCGGGACCGGGCTCAGCGCGTCGTCGAGGACGTACAGCCGGGTGTTAGCCAGCGGACGACCAATCGGCACCACACTGGCGTCGGTCAACTCCGCGGTCGCCACACCCACCGTGGTCTCCGTCGGCCCATAGTGGTTGAACACCCTGCGACCTGACGGAACCAACCCGGCCGGGACCGCCTCACCACCGAACACCAACGACTTCGCCGGCATCACCGCCTCGACGGACAGCGCCGCGGCGTGGGACGGCACCACCTTCACGTGATCGATGCGGTGCTCGGCGATGTAGGAGGCCACCGCAACCGGATCCGTCACTTCGTCGATGATGTGCAACTCGCCGCCCGTGGCCAGACTGACGAACACCACCGTGTTGCCCAGGTCGGTCACCTGCGGCTGCAAAAGGCCGTAGCGGCCACCGTTCCAGCCCAGACGCTGCGACACCGATGACACATAGTTGGCCAGCGAGCCGTGGGTGACCGCCACGCCCTTCGGCCGGCCGGTCGAACCCGAGGTGTAGATGACGTAGGCCAGCGAGCGTGGATCGATCGGCACCTCCAGCGCATCCGATGGGTGCCCCGCGATCGCCTCCAGATCGGCCAGCACGAGCCGCGCGCCGCTGTCGGCCACCATGAAGTCGACACGCTCGGCCGGGAACTCAGGGTCGATCGGGAGATACGCCGCCCCCGCCTTCCAGACACCCAGAATCGCCGTGAGCATGTCGAGACCGCGGGGCAGCCGGAGGCCGACCACCGACTCCGCACCCACGCCCCGGGCCCGCAGATGGTGGGCCACCTGATTCGAGCGAGCGTCCAACTGCCCGAACGAGACGCGGACGCCATCCGCGACCACCGCCACCGCGTCCGCCGCTTGCCGCCGGACGGACTCCACCACCGAGGCGCTCGGCACCGGCGCCGCCGTGTCGTTCCAACCGTGCAGGAGTCGCGACCGCTCCTCGGCGCCGAGCACGTCGACCTCGTGCAAGCGGATGGCCGGTGACGCCGTCACCGCGTCCAGCACCCGCGCGAACCGGTCCGCGAACCTCTCGGCCGACTCCACGTCGAACAGGTCGGCCGCGACGGTCACCACACCGCCCAGCCCGGCCGGCGACCCGTCCGGCCCGAACCGCTCGATCACGGTCAGGTACACGTCGAACCGGGCCGCTGCCGCGACCGCGCCGCCCAGATCCGACACCAGGGTGCCGGTGTGGATGCCGGGCAGTTCCGGCACCCGGTGCTGGTTGTTCTGGAGCGTCATGCCGACCTGGAACAGCGGATGCCGCGCCAGCGACCGCGACGGCGCCAACTCCTCCACCAACCGCTCGAACGGCACATCCTGATGCGCCAGAGCACCCAGCGACGCCTCCCGCACCCGGGACAACACCTGCCGAAACTCCGGGTCACCGCCCAGATCCGTACGAAGAACCAAGGTGTTGATGAAAAACCCGACCAGATCGTTCAAACCCTCGTCGGTACGCCCCGCCACCGGAAAACCGATCGGGACATCGGCCCCCGCCCCCAAACGGGACACCAACACCGCCAGCGCCGACTGCAACACCATGAACGGCGTCACCCCCTCGGCCCGGGCCAGCACGGCCAGTCGCCGATGAACCTCGGCCGGCACCTCGAGCGGAACCCGATGACCCCGATGACTCGCCTCGACCGGACGCGGCCGATCCACCGGAAGAGACAACTCCTCCGGCGCACCCGCCAAGGTCTGCCGCCAGTAATCCACCTGCGAGGCCAGCACCTCGCCGCTCAGCAGCTCCCGCTGCCACAGCGCATAGTCGGCGTACTGCACCGGCAACGCTTCCCAGCGCGGCGCGCGGCCGTTCAGACGGGCCGCGTACGCCGTCGACACGTCGCGCATCAGCGGCCCGTGCGACCAGCCGTCGCACGCGGTGTGGTGGACCAGCAGCACCAGGGTCTGGTCGGTGTCACCGCAGCGGAACAGCCAGGCCCGGATCGGCAGGTCGGCCGACAGGTCGAAGGTCTCCTCGCGGATCCGGCCGACCGCGGCGGCCAGCTCCTCCGCCGGCAGCCGGCGCACCTCCAGTCGCCAGTCCACCTCGGCCGGGTCGAGGACGACCTGATGCGGCTCGCCGCCAACCGCGGGAAGAACGGTGCGCAATGACTCGTGCCGGACGATCACATCGCGGAGCGCCGCATTCATGGCCGCCTCGTCGAGCGCTCCCTCGAGGCGTACGGCAATGACGCTGTTATATGTCGGACTCGGACCTTCCAGCTGATCCATGAACCAGAGCCGGCGTTGCCCGAACGACAAGGGAATCATCAGTGCGTCTCCTCTTACGTCCGCAATTCGATCCAGCAGGCGCGCGCCATTGACGGAGGTGCGGGACGGAACGCGAAAATTCCAACTCATAACCGGTCGCGGGACAAGATCGGAGGTCGCACAGGCGTACAACCGCCGATTCACCGCACTTGGACAGGTGTCACCACTGGACGCGGAGCCGCTCGGGGCCGCGGGTGAGCAGGCCCTCGGGCCAGGTGACGGCGCCGGGACCGTCGTCGACGCGCAGCCCCGGGAAACGGCGCAGCAGGCCCTCGACGGCCGTGCGCACCTGGAGCCCGGCCAAGGGGGCGCCGGGGCAGCGGTGCGGTCCGTGGCCGAAGGTGAGATGGGCCGGGCGGCGCCGGGCCGGCGCGGCGAACACGCGGTCGTCGTGGTTGGCGTCCAGCAGCGAGACCACGACGCCCTCGCCGGCCCGGACCGTCACCTCACCGAGCCTCACCGTCTCCAGCGCCACCCGTGGGAAGCTCAGCGGGGTGGACGGGTTCAGCCGCAGCAGCTCCTCGACCGCGGGCGCCGGATCGTCGAGCAGGCCGCCGCGGCGGTCCGGTTCGGACAGGAGCGTGAGCACCGACAGCCCGATCTGGCCGATGGTCGTCTCATATCCGGCCATCAGCAGGCTCAGGCCCATGGTGACCAGCTCGGTCAGCGAGAGCTCGCCACCCTCGTGCCGCTCGATCAGGGCCGTGAGCAGGTCGGTGCCGGGTTCCTCGCGCTTGCGGCCGACCAGGGCGGCCATGTAACGGGCCAGTTCGACGCGATGGCGGACCTTGTCCTGCGGGGTGCTGGCCGAGATGTCGAACAGCACGCGCACCCAGGACGCGAAGCGGGGGCTGTCCTCGTGCGGGACGCCCAGCAGCGTGCACAGGACCGCGAGGGGCAGCGGCACGGCCAGCAGCTCCATCACGTCGGCACCGGGACCGGCGGCCTCGATCGCGTCGAGATGGCGGTCGACGAGACGGCCGACCTCCGGGGCCATGGCCGCGACCCGGCTCGAGGTGAAGGTGCCGGCGATGATCCGCCGCAGCCGGGTGTGCTCCGAGCCGTCCATGCTCATCATCGAGGCCGGCACGGGTTGCGTGTCGACGAAGCGGGGCGCGTCCGGCTCGACCGCTCCGGCCCGGCTGAACCTGGCGTCGGACAGCACGAGACGGGCCGTGGCGTAGTCACGGACGAGCCACATCCGGTCGCCGGCCGGTGTCACGATCGGCACCGCCGGGCCGGTGCCGTTCCGCAGATATTCCGGGAGCGGGCCCATGTCGTCGAGGCCGTGCGGATCCATCGGGTGCTCCACCTCATGAGGAAGGACGCCGGCGGACCAGAGGCTCGCCGGCGTCCTCGACGGGCTGCGGTCTACTGCCCTTTCATCGCCTCGACGAGGCTCTTGGGCCGCAGATCGGTCCACGACTTTTCGATGTATTCGAGACAGTCGTCGCGGGACGCCTCTCCGAATACCGTCGTCCAGCCCTCGGGAACGTCGATGAAAACGGGCCACAGCGAATGCTGGCCCTCATCGTTCACCAGCACCAGATAGCTCGCATCGGGATCTTCGAACGGGTTCGGCACCGGACCATCCTTATCTTTCGGCAATAAGGGCCGGGCTCACTATGACCGACGTTCCGGCGGACCGGCAAGGCGCTGCGCATTCGTCCAACTGCGCAAAAGAAACAGTTATCCGGGTGGCACGGAAAAGGGGACCGCCCGGACGGGCGGTCCCCTGTGGAGGACGTGTGTCAGACGGTGGAGGTGGTCCGCTCGGCCAGGAATCCGGTGAAGGCGGCGACGGTGGGATGGTCCCACAGGGCGTTGGGGTCGACCTCGAAACCGACCCGGCGCTCCACCGCGGTGAGGACCGCGGCCGCGGTCAGCGAGTCCAGCCCGTAGTTCACCATCGGCTCGTCCGGGTCGATCCGGCCGCCCGGCACCCGCAACTCCGCGACGAGATAGGCGCACAGCCATTCGCACAGCTCGGTCGAGGACATGGAAACTCCTTCTCGGTCGGTCATGCCAGGGACGGTTCACGGTCGTCGGCCGGCGGATCCTGGAAGATCGGGGCCAGGCGGCCGGTCCGGAACAGCTCGGACATGGCGGCGCGCTGCACCTTGCCGCTGGTGGTCCGGCGGACCGTGCCGGGCCGCAGCAGCGCCACCACGGCGACCCGTACGCCGAACTCGCGGGTGACGGTCAGGCGGAGCTCGCCGGCCAGCGCCGGCCACCGCTCCGGCGGCACCTTGCCGACCTCGTGGGTCACGACGACGGCCTGCGTGGCCACGCCGTCCTGCTCGCCCGGCATGGCGAACACGGCACCGGCCCGGCCCAGCTCGGGATGCTGGCTCCGCAGCTCCTGCTCCATGTCGTGCGGATAGATGTTGCGGCCGTGCACGATCAGCATGTCCTTGAGCCGGCCGTGGACGTACAGCTCGCCTTCGTACATCGCGCCGAGGTCGCCGGTCCGCAGGAAGCCCCGCCGGCCGCCGGCGGTCTCGGCGTCGTGCAGGTGAGCCAGGTCGTCGCGGCGCCAATAGCCGTCGCAGACGCTCGGTCCGCGCAACCAGATCTCGCCGAGCCGGCCCTCGGGCAGCTCCTCGCGGGTCGCCGGGTCGACCACCCGGATCTCGCAGGCCGAGGTGGGCGGCCCGCAGCTGACCACGTCACGGGTCTCGCCGGAGCCGCCCTCGGCGAACCGGCCCTCGGCCAGCAACCCGATGTCGACCCGGCGGACCACCGTCGGGCGGCCGGCGGTCCCGGTGACGTACGCCGTGGCCTCGGCCAGCCCGTAAGCGGGGGCGAACGACTCGGCCCGGAAACCGGCCACCGCGAACTTGGCGGCGAACCGCTCGAGGACCGACGGGTCGACCGGTTCCGAGGCGTTCACCGCGATGTGCCAGCCCGACAGGTCCAGGCCGCGGGCCTCGTCGTCGGAGATCCGGCGGACACACAGGTCGTAGGCGAAACTGGGCGCGAAGGCGACGTTGATGCCGTACGCGTCCATGGCCCGCAGCCAGCGCACCGGGCTGCGGACGAAGGCGGACGGCGTCATCAGCACGACCGTCCCGCCCCGCATCACGCCGACCATCAGCATGGCCACGAGCCCCATGTCGTGGTAGAGCGGCAGCCATCCGCCGACCCGCATGGAAGCCGGCCAGGCGGTGCCGCCCCCGAGCGCGGCCAGCGCGGTCAGGTTGTTCAGCATGTTGCCGTGGCGGACCACGACGCCCTTCGGGTCACCGGTCGACCCGGAGGTGTACTGCAACAGGGCGATCGTGTCCCGGGTCAGCGGCACCGGCTCCCACGCCCCGGGATCGCCGAACCCGGGAGTGCCGTTCGCCGCGACGTGGACGTCGCCGAGGCCCGACTCCTCCACCCAGGCCAGCACCTCGGGCAGGTCGGCGGCGTCGGTGAGCACGGCCGCGGCCCCGGCGCTGGCCGCCACGGTGGCGATGCGGCTGCGCTGATGCCGGTAGCGGCCGGGCTGCGGCGCCGGAACCGCGATCATCCCGGCGTACAGACAGCCGAAGAACGCGGTGACCCACTCGATGCCGTTGGGGTGCAGCAGAAGCACCCGGGAGCCCACGGGCAGGCGCTCCCGCAGCCAGGACGCACACGCGCGGGCTTCCCGGTCCAGCTCCTCGAAGGTGCAGCGGACCGCACCGCCGTAGAGGTCGTCGGGGTCGGCCAGGAAGACCAGCGCGTCGGAGCGGGGCCGCATGAGGGCGTGCTGGCGCATCAGAGTGACGAGGTCCGGAGCATCCTCGAGGTCGTAGGGCATGCCTTTCCTCCCTGACGGGTTCGGTCGTGTCACGATCGGGGCATGGGGCGCAGCGCCGGGCGCACAGATCTGGTGCCGAGCTGGTCGGCCAGTTCGGCCGGGGTGGGCCGGTCGAACAGCAGCCTGATCTCGAGGTCGACGCCGAGGGTGGCCCGGATGCGGGAGACCAGGCGCACGGCCAGCAGCGAGTGCCCGCCGAGGTCGAAGAAGTTGTCGTCGACACCGACCGCGTCGAGGTCGAGAACGTGGGCGAACGCGTCACACAGCTGCGCCTGCTCGGGGGTGCTGGGTGCCCGGACGGCGCCGGAGTCGCGGCGTTCGGGCGCGGGGAGAGCCCGGCGGTCGAGCTTGCCGTTGGCGGTCAGCGGCAGTTCCGGCAACACCACGACCACGGACGGCACCATGTAATCGGGCAACCGCCGAGCCAGCACCGACCGCAGATCATTGTCCTCACCAACGACATAGGCCACCAGCCGGTCATCACGCACAACCACCGCCGCCCGCTCGACCCCCGGATCGGCCAGAATCAGCTGCTCGACCTCACCCGGCTCCACCCGGAACCCACGCACCTTCACCTGCTGATCCGCACGCCCGACAAACACCAACTGCCCATCCGGCAACCGCCGCACCAGATCACCCGTGCGATACATCCGTGCGCCAGCCTCATACGGACAAGCCACGAACCGCTCACCGGTCAACCCCGGCCGCCCCACATAGCCCCGCGCGACACCAGCACCGGCAACATAAAGCTCCCCGGTCACTCCCACCGGGACCGGGCTCAACGCGTCGTCGAGGACATACAGCCGGGTATTCGCCAACGGACGACCAATCGGAGCCACACCATCGCCGGTCAACTCAGCGGTCGCCACACCAACCGTGGTCTCCGTCGGCCCGTAATGGTTGAAAGTCTTTCCCTCGAAGGCCAACCCGGGCGGCACCGCCTCACCACCGAACACCAACGACTTGCCCGGCATCACCGCATCGACGGACAGCGCTGCGGCGTGGGACGGGACCACTTTCACGTGATCGATGCGGTGCTCCGCGATGTACGAGGCCACCGCAACCGGATCGGTCACCTCGTCGATGATGTGCAACTCGCCGCCGGTGGCCAGGCTCGTGAAGACCACCGTGTTGCCGAGGTCGGTCACCTGGGGCTGCAACAGGCCGTAGCGGCCACCGTTCCAGCCCAACCGCTGCGACACCGACGACACATAGTTGGCCAGCGAGCCGTGGGTGACCGCTACGCCTTTTGGCCGGCCGGTCGAACCCGAGGTGTAGATGACGTAAGCCAGCATGCGCGGGTCGATGTCCACATCCGGCGAATTTTCCGGATATAGCGACACCATCGGGTCATCCAGAGCAACCAACGGCACCCGACCCACCGGCAAATCGTCAAGCTCCAGACCAAGCACCAACGCCGCCCGGCTGTCGGCCAACATGAACGCGATCCGCTCCACCGGCATCCGCACATCGATCGGCAGATAAGCCCCGCCGGCCTTCCACACTCCGAGGATCGCCGCGATCATGTCGATGCCGCGCGGCAGACACAGAGCCACCACCGCATCGGGGCCGACCCCCTGCGAGCGCAGATACTGCGCTATCTGGTTGGAGCGGGCGTCCAACTGCGCGTACGACACCTCGACCCCATCGGCGACTACGGCCACCGCCGAGTGCCTTGGGATGGACGAAAGCACCGAAGCGGCCGGGATCGGCGCGGCCGTGTCGTTCCAGGTGTGCAGCACCAACTCGCGCTCGGCTTCTTCGGTCACCGTGACCGCGTGCAAGCGGACCGCCGGTTCGGCGGTGACGGTCTCCAGCACCCGGATCAGCCAGCCGGTGATCCGTTCGGCCGTGGACGCGTCGAACAGGTCGGCCGACGCGGTGACCACGCCGCGCAGCCCGCTCGGCTCGCCCCTCTCGTCGAGGACCTCGCCGACCAGCACGTCCAGGTCGAACTTGGCGGTCGGCCGCCCGGCGAACAGCGACCGCACCTCCACCCCGGACAGCTCCAATCCGGCGTCGGTCTCGTCCAGCGGCGCCGTGTTCAGCATCGTCAACACGACCTGGAACAGCGGATGCCGCGCCAGCGACCGCGCCGGCGCCAACTCCTCCACCAGCCGCTCGAACGGCACGTCCTGATGCGCGAGGGCCCCGAGGCTCGTCGCCTGCACCCGCGACAGCACCTCCCGGAACTCCGGATCGCCCGACAGGTCGGTCCGGATCACCAGCGTGTTGACGAAACACCCCACCAGATCATCAAGACCAGCGTCCGTACGCCCGGCCACCGCCGAACCGATCGGAATGTCGGTGCCGCCACCCAGCCGCGACAACAACACCGCCACCGCCGCCTGCAACACCATGAACACCGTGACGCCCTCGGCCCGGGCCACCTCGGCCAGCCGCCGGTGCACCTCGGCCGGCACCCGCAGGGGCACGCTGTGCCCGCGGTGCGAGGCGACCACCGGGCGCGGCCGGTCCACCGGCAACGCCAGTTCCTCCGGCGCGCCGTCCAGGGCCTGCCGCCAATACCCCACCTGCGACGACAACAGGTCGTCGCTCAGCAGTTCGCGTTGCCACAGCGCGTAGTCCGCGTACTGCACCGGCAGCGGCTCGAACACCGGGGCCTCACCCCGCGACCGCGCGGCGTACGCCCGCGACAGATCCTGTCCCAGCTTGCTCATCGACCAGCCGTCGCTGGCGATGTGGTGCAGCACGAGCACCAGCACCTGCTCCCCCGGCCCCGACCGGAACAGCCACGCCCGGACCGGCACCTCCGTGGCCAGATCGAAGGCGTACCCGGTCGCCTCCCGCAACGCCACCTCGGAAAACTCACCCGTCCACAGGCGCCAGTCCAGCTCGGCCGGAGCCAGGATCCGCTGGTACGGCTCGCCGTCCACCGCCGGATAGACCGTCCGCAGAGCCTCATGCCGCACCAGCACGTCCCGCAACGCGCCCTCCAGCGCCCCAGCATCCAGATCACCCGACAAACCGAGCACGACCGGAGCGTTGTACGTCGCGCTCGGCCCCTCCATCTGAGCCAGGAACCACAACCGGCGCTGCCCGAACGACAACGGCACCCGCTCGGGGCGCGCCCCGACGGCCAGAACCGGCCGGTGCGACCCCTCGGCGTCGAGGTCGCGGAGCTCGCGGGCGAGCTCGGCCGGGGTCGGGCGGTCGAACAGCAGCCGGATCTCCAGGTCGGCGCCGAGGGTGGCCCGGATGCGGGAGACCAGGCGCACGGCCAGCAGCGAATGCCCGCCGAGGTCGAAGAAGTTGTCGTCGACACCGACCCGGTCGACGCCGAGGACGTGGGCGAACGCGTCGCACACCAGCTGCTCGACGGCATCGGCGGGCGCGCGGCCCGGCCCCGCGCCCGCCCCGGCGCCGGGCTCGGGCAGGGCGCGGCGGTCCAGCTTCCCGTTCGCCGTCAACGGCAGCGCCGCCATCGTGACCACGATCGAGGGCACCATGTGCTCGGGCAGACGCGCGGCGGCGAAGTCCTTCAGAGAGACGTCGCCGTCAGCCACCACATAGGCGACCAAGCGATCGTCGCGCGCGACCACCACCGCCTGCTCGACCAGCGGATGACCGCGCAGCACGGTCTCGACCTCACCGGGCTCGACACGGAACCCGCGCACCTTCACCTGCTGATCCGCCCGGCCGGCAAACACCAGCTGCCCATCGGGCAGCCGCCGCACCAGGTCACCGGTGCGGTACATCCGCTCACCGGAGCCGAACGGACACGCCACGAACCGCTCACCGGTCAGCCCCGGCCGGCCCACATAGCCCCGCGCGACACCCGCGCCGGCCACGTAAAGCTCCCCGATCACGCCGAGCGGCACCGGATCCAGGGAGTCGTCCAGCACGAACAGATGGGTGTTGGCCAGCGCACGACCGATCGGCGCCACGCCCTCGCCGGTCAACTCAGCGGTCGCCACACCAACCGTGGTCTCGGTCGGCCCATAGTGGTTGAACACCTTCCGGCCCAGTACGGCCAACCCCGGCGGCACCGCCTCACCACCGAACACCAACGACTTCGCCGGCATCACCGCCTCGACGGACAACGCCATCGCGTGCGAGGGCACCACCTTCACGTGATCGATCCGGTGCTCCGCGATGTACGAGGCCACCGCAACCGGATCCGTCACCTGATCCAGAATGTGCAACTCGCCGCCGGTGGCCAGACTCGTAAAGACCACCGTGTTACCGAGATCGGTCACCTGCGGCTGCAACAACCCATAGCGGCCACCGGACCAGCCCAGCCGCTGCGACACCGAGGACACGTAGTTGGCCAGCGAGCCGTGGGTGACCGCGACACCTTTGGGCACACCGGTCGAACCGGAGGTGTAGATGACGTAAGCCAGGGTGCGCGGGTCGATCTCCACCGCCGGCGGGGTTTCCGGGCACAGCGACACCATCGGGTCGTCGAGAGCAACCAGCGGCACCCGGCCCACCGGCAGATCGTCGAGAACCTCCGCCAAGCCGAGGACCAGCGCGGCTCGACTGTCGTCGAGCATGAAGGCGATGCGCTCCATGGGCATCCGCGCGTCGATCGGCAGGTAGGCGCCGCCCGCTTTCCAGACTCCGAGGATCGCCGCGATCATGTCGATGCCGCGCGGCAGACACAGAGCCACGACCGAATCGGCGCCGATCCCCTGCGAGCGCAGGTAGTGGCCGATCTGGTTGGAGCGGGCGTCCAACTGCGCGTAGGACACCTCGACGTCACCGGCGACCACGGCGACCCCCGACTGCCTCCGGAAGGACTCCAGCACCGGCGTGCCGGTCCGGCCGCGCGGCACTACGGCTCGCTCCACGTCGCCGGCCAGGCGGACGGCCCGCAACCGTGACGACGGCTCGGCGGTGACGATCTCCAGCACCCGCACCAGCCAGCCGGTGATCCGTTCGGCCGTGGACGCGTCGAACAGGTCCGCGGCGGCCGTCACCGTTCCCCGCAGCCCGCCCGGCTGCCCGTGGTCGTCGAGGACCTCGCCGACCAGCACGTCGAGGTCGAACTTGGCGGTCGGCCGCCCCGGGAACAGCGACCGCACCTCCACCCCGGACAGCTCCAACCCGGCGTCGGTCTCGTCCAGCGGCACCGTGTTCAACATCGTCAACACGACCTGAAACAACGGATGCCGCGCCAGCGACCGCGCCGGCGCCAACTCCTCCACCAACCGCTCGAACGGCACATCCTGATGCGCCAGCGCGCCCAGCCCGGCCTCGCGAACCCGGGCCAGCACCTCCCGGAACTCCGGATCGCCCGACAGATCGGTCCGGATCACCAACGTGTTGACGAAACACCCCACCAGATCATCAAGACCAGCGTCCGTACGCCCGGCGACCGCCGAACCGATCGGAATGTCGGTGCCGCCACCCAGCCGCGACAACAACACCGCCACCGCCGCCTGCAACACCATGAACACCGTGACGCCCTCGGCCCGGGCCACCTCGGCCAACCGCCGGTGCACCTCGGCCGGCACCCGCAGGGGAACCCGATGACCCTGATGACTCGAGACCGCCGGGCGCGGCCGATCCGCCGGCAGGTTCAGCTCCTCCGGCGCACCGGCCAGCGTCTCCCGCCAGTAGCCGACCTGCTGCGCCAGCCGGTCCTCGTCGAGCAGATCCCGTTGCCACAGCGCGTAATCCGCGTACTGCACCGGCAGCGGCGCCCAATCCGGAGCCACACCGCGCGACCTCGCCGCGTACGCCGCCGACAGGTCCCTGGTCAGCGGGCCCATCGACCAGCCGTCGGCGGCGATGTGATGCAGCACGAGCACCAGCACCTGCTCCCCCGGCCCCGACCGCAACAGCCACGCCCGGACCGGCACCTCAGTCGCCAGATCGAAGGCGTACCCAGTCGCCTCCCGCAACGCCACCTCGGAAAACTCACCCGTCCACAAACGCCAGTCCAGCTCAGCCGGACCCAGAATCCGCTGATACGGCTCACCGTCCACCGCCGGATAGACCGTCCGCAGAGCCTCATGCCGCACCAGCACGTCCCGCAACGCGCCCTCCAGCGCCCCAGCATCCAGATCACCCGACAAACCGAGCACGACCGGAGCGTTGTACGTCGCGCTCGGCCCCTCCATCTGAGCCAGGAACCACAACCGGCGCTGCCCGAACGACAACGGCACCCGCTCCGGTCGCGCCTGGGCCGACAGGGCCGGCCGGGTCGTGTCCACCTCGGCGACACGGCCGGACAGACCGGCCACGGTCGGCGCGTCGAACAGGGCCCGCATCGGCAGGTCGACGCCGAACAGCTCGCGCAGGCGCCCGATGAGCCGGGTGGCCAGCAGCGAATGACCGCCGAGGTCGAAGAAGTTGTCGTCGACCCCCACCGCGTCCAGCCCCAGCACCTCGGCGAACGCGTCGCACAGCAGTTGTTCGGCGGGAGTGCTGGGCGCGCCTCCCGACCCGGCCGCCGCCGCGAAGTCCGGATCGGGCAGGGCGCGGCGGTCGACCTTGCCGTTCACCGTCAGCGGCATCGCCGCCAACGTGACGAAGGCGGCCGGAACCATGTGCTCGGGCAGCCGCTCGGCCGCGAAGCTCCGCAGTGACGCCGACAGGCCGTCCTCAGTGGACACCACGTAGGCGATCAACCGGTCGTCCCGGGCGGTCACCGCCGCCCGGGAGACGGCCGGGTGAGCGGTCAGCACCGCTTCGACCTCGCCCGGCTCGACGCGGAAGCCGCGCACCTTCACCTGGTCGTCGGCCCGCCCGAGGAACACCAGCTGCCCGCCGGGGGTCCAGGACGCCAGGTCGCCCGTGCGGTACATGCGTTCGCCGGAGCCGTACGGGCACGCGACGAAGCGGTGCCCGGTCAGGCCCGGCCGGTTGAGGTAACCGCGCGCGACCTGAGGGCCGGCCACGTACAGCTCGCCGGCCACCCCGGCCGGCACCGGCTCCAGACCCTCGTCGAGGACGAAGGCCCGGGTGTTCACGACCGGCTCGCCGATCACCGGTGCGTCCTGCTCGCCCAGGGGGGACGACATCGTCGCGCACACGGTCGTCTCGGTCGGCCCGTACGCGTTGATCAGCCGCCGGCCCCGGGACCAGCGCGACACCAGTCGGCGATCCAGGGCCTCGCCGGCCGACACCAGCGTGCGCACCGCGGGGAACGTGGCCGGGTCGGAGGCGGCCAGCACCGCCGGCGGCAGCGTCGCGTGCGACACCTGGAAGCGCCCCACCACATCGGCCAGGCCGCCGCCGCGCAGGGCGTCCGGGCCGGCGACGACGAGGGCGGCCCCGGAGCACCAGGCCATCACCATCTCCCACACGGCCGCGTCGAAGCCGGCCGACGCGAACTGCAGAACCCGGTCGCCCGGCCCCACGCCGAGACGCCCGCGCTGCGCGGCCACCAGGTTGACGGCGCCTTGGTGGGTGACGGCCACGCCCTTGGGCGTGCCGGTGGAGCCCGAGGTGTAGATGACGTACGCCAGGCCGCCGGCGTCGATCCTCACCCCCGGCGAGTGTGCCGGGCCGTCCGCGGCGGCCACGTCCACGGTCAGCACACCGCGCACCGGCAGGTCGTCGAGCACCTCTTCGGGGCCGAGCACGACGATGGCCCGGCTGTCGGTGATCATGAAGGCGATCCGCTCGGCCGGCAGCGTCACGTCCACCGGGAGATACGCGGCGCCCGCCTTCAGCACGGCCAGCTGTGACACCACCAGGTCGACGCCGCGCGGCATCGCCACGGCCACCAGCGACTCCGCGCGCACTCCGAGGCCGCGCAGATGCCAGGCCAGCCGGTTGGCCCGCTCGTCGAGCTGCGCATAGCTCAGGGTGACGCCATCGGCCAGGAGAGCCGGCGCGTCGGGGGCGGCCGCGACCTGCCGGTCGAACAGTTCCACGAGATCGCCGCCGGGCGTCCCGGCGGCGGTGGCGTTCCAGTCCACCAGCACGGCGCGGCGCTCGGCCGGGTCGAGCAGGCCCACCCGGCCGACCCGATCGGCGGGCCCGCTTCCGGCCAGGGACTCCAGCACGCGCGTGAACCGCCGGGCGATGTCCGCGCCCTCGGCGCCGTCGCGGACGGCCGGGTTCACGTCGACGTCCACCTCGAGCCCGCCGGCGCCGGTGCGGTCGTAGACGTCGATCCCGATGTCGTCGACCGGGCCGCCGGTGAGGCTGTGGACCGTGAAGACGCAGTCGCCGAAGCGCGCCGAGTAGTCGAAGGTCATCGGGTCGACCTTCACCGAGTAGAGCGGCGCGCCGGCCGGGCGGCCCAGGTCGCGCAGGAGCTCCTCGAAGCGGTAGCGCTGGTGGGGCAGGCCGGAGCGTACGGTCCGGGTGGTCCGCTCGATCAGCTCGGCGACCGTGGTGCCCGGCCGTACGTCCAGCCGCAGCGGCATGAGGTTCGTGGTCTCGCCCACGGCCCGCAGTTCCCGCGTTCCGGTGCGGCCCAGCACGGGAACGCCGAGGAGCACGTCCCGCGCCCCGGTGATCCGGTGTTGATGGAGCGCGGCCGCCGCGATGACCAGTCCGGCCAGGTTCGTGCCGTGCCGGGCGGCCGCCTCGCGCAGGCCGGCCGCCGTCTCCGGCCCGATCGTGCGGGAGTGCCGCACCGGGCGCACCAGGTTCGGGGCCGCCGGCCGTCCGCTTCCGGCCTCGGGCAGGGCCGCGAGCCGGTCGAGCCAGTAGCGCCGGTCGCGCTCTTCCGGCGGCGATCCCCGGTACGCCCGGTCGGCCTCCAGCAGCACGGACAGCGGCTCCAGGCCCGGGCCGGACGGGTCGCGGCCGGCGAGCGCCGCCGAGTAGTGCTCGGCCACGCGGGCGCTGAACAGCGAGCTGCTGTAGCCGTCCACGGCGATGTGGTGGAACCTCTGGTACCAGAAGTGCCGGCGGGGCCCGGCGACGAGGACGGCCGACCGGGAGAGCGGTTGGTGGAGCAGGTCGACCGGCCGCGCCGCGTCCTCGCGCATCCACCGCAGCGCGGCGGCCACCGGATCCGGCCGGTCGCCGAGGTCGACGACCTCGACCTCGTCCGGGACGTCGCCGGCGTACTGCCGTGGTTCGCCGTCGACCGTCCGGAACCGGAGGCGGAACGCCTCGGCCTCGCCCAGGGCCGACCGGACCGCCCGCGCGAGCAGAGCGGCGTCGAGGGTGCCGTGGATGTCGTGGTACTCGCTGATGGTGAACGCGACGCTCTCCGGTGCGAGCTGCTGAGCGGTCCAGACGCCCCGCTGGGCGGCCGTCAACTCCACTGAGCCCGCTTCGATTGCGACCATGCTGTCCTTCCCCGTCGTCGCGCGCGTCGCCCGGAACGACGGCTGTGGTAGGCCGGTCGCGCCATTACAGCGAAGGTCCGAGCGCCCGACAACGTGGCGCTCGAACACTTCCGCCCTGTCCAATCGGCACCGGTCCCGCAGTTGAACGGGGCGCTATTCGGTACGAAGGGCCACCGCCGTTCGCGTGCGGGCGGCCCATCCGGCCGGGAGGAGGGCGCCGATCGCGGCCAGGATCAGGCCGGCCAGGGTCAAGGTGAACAGCAGGCCGGGGGCGTACACGTCGATGGTGCTCTCCGGGAGGCGGATGCCGGCCCCGCGGGCCATGGCGGGCACCGCCCAGTGGTGCACGAGATAACCGGCCGGGACGCCGGCGGCCCCGCCCAGCAGGCCGGCCACGCCGACCGAGGCGACCACCATGGCGGCGGTCTGCTTCGGGGTCATGCCGATCGACTTCTGCACGCCGATGTCGTGCACCCGGTCGCGCGAGTCGAGGACGACCGCGTTGAGCACGCCCAGCGCCGCCACCGAGACCAGGAGCGCCGTGAGCAGGGCGGTGAGCGAGTTCAGCACGATCAGCGTGCCGTCGGCGCCCTCGGCCTGTGTGGCCTCGGCCGCTAGATTCCGGCTGGTCAGGGACTGAAGATAGGCGGCTTTGTCGGTGCCCGGCTCGAGCTTGACGTACCACTCGAACGGCGATGTCAGGCCGGGCATGCTGCTGACGTCGGTGTAGAGGTGGTTGTTGGCGCTGCCGTCGAACACCTCACCGACGAGCGTGAACGGCTCGTGACCGGCGCCGGTGACCGTGTCGCCGATGTTCTTGCCGGTGGCCGTGAGGAACCCGGTCGTGACGACCGCCTCGCCCGGAGCGGCGTACCAGCGGCCTTCGAGCATCTCGTAGCCGGCGGCGCGAGCGTCGCCTGTGGTGACGGTCCCGTGCGCGGCCTCGCGCAGCCCGTCGACGGTGATGTCCGCCGGTCCGCGGCCGTAGTAGCTGCCCGTTCCCGGTGTGGCGGCGATGACGGCGCCCGCCTCCCTGTCGTTGGCGTTCGGGCTTGGATGGACCACCACATCGGCCGAGGTGACGGGCTTCTGGTCGGCCGCCTGGATCATGCGCAGCGAGGCGCCCAGGCCGATGGCGAACGTCGCCGCCGCCGTGCCGAACGCGACCGTCAACAGCATGGCCAGCAGCCGGGCCCGCCGCGTGAACGGCTGGGCGAGCCCCAGGCTGAGCGGCCTCGGCAGCCCGGAACGGGCGGCCAGGCGGGCGGCCAGACGGCCCCGGCCGCTGAGCGGGGTGCGGCCGACCGCGAGGGCGTCCACCGTGCGCAGCCGGGCCGCCCGCCACGCGGCCGGGGCCGCGGTCGCGGCGATGACCAGCGCCGCGGCGACGATCGCGGCGGCGTCGACCCAGGGGGTGACCGACATCGGGACGGTGCCAAACAGGTCGGCCACGTCGGCGGTCAGCGGCACCGTGAGCAGGTCACCGGCGACGATGCCGAGGACCGCGCCGATCATTCCCGGGATCAGGGCCTGGGCCAGGCAGGCCCGCACCACCTGGGCCGGTGTCAGCCCGAGCGCCTTCATGACGCCGATGCGGCGGGTGGCCGAGGCGACCGTGCCCGCGGCGACGTTGCCGATGACGAGGGCGGCCAGGGCCAGGCCGATCAGCCCGAACGCGCTGAGCAGGGGCACGAACAGCTGGGTACGGTGCGCGGCGTCGTCGCGGACACCCAGCCAGGACTGCGTCTGTGCGCCGGGGCCGAGGGCAGCCTGGTGTGCGGTCATCGCGGTCTCGGTGCCGGCGTCGGCGTACCGGTAGAGCATCTGCCAGCCGGTCTGGCCGAGCGCGGCGGCCTGATCGGGTGTCACCCAGCCCTGCGCGGTCTGGCTGATCGACCGGGCCTCGCCGACCACCGTCAGCGTGGATCCGTTGTCCACACTCAGGACCGTTCCGGCGGGGATCCTCAGGTTGCTGCGGGCCACCACGACCTCGCCCGTGGCCCGCGCCCAGCGCCCGGACAGCAGGGTCACCTGGTCGATCGGATCGCCGGCCGGGTCATCTCGCCCGACGACCTTCAGCGCCATGGGCGGCATGCCCTGGAGGCCCTCGGGCCGGACAGCGGCCGTGGCCACCGGGAAGGGGCCGATCGCCTGCCCGGCCCGCGACGCGGTGGCCGCGGCCTGGTCCCTCGTCGTCGCCTTCGCGTCGAAGAACGCGGTGAGGTGCGCGCCGTTCTGGCCGTCGAACGCGTTGGCGAACGGCGCCGAGGAGGCGGCCAGCAGCAGGCCGGCCAGGACGGTCGCGGTGACGGCCATCGCCGTCGCCGCGATGATCACGAGGGTGGAGACGCGGCGCCGCTGAGCGCCCCGGACGACGGTACGGACGGCGCTCATCCGGCTGCCACCTGCCCGTCGACGAGACGTACGGTGCGGGTCGCGACGGCCTCGGCGAGGACCTCGTCGTGGGTGACCAGGACGATGGTCTGGCCGTCGGCGTGCAGGTCGATCAGCAGCTTGCGCACCTCGGCGCCGGACGCCGTGTCGAGCGCGCCGGTCGGCTCGTCGGCCAGCAGGAGCGGCGGCCGGTTCATCAGGGCCCGCGCCACGGCCACCCGCTGGCGTTCCCCACCGGACAGACGGCCGGGATAGGCGCCGGCGTGCCGGTCGATGCCGAGCGTCTCCAGCAGCTCGCGGGCCCGTCGGCGCGAATCGGCCGAGGGCCGGCCGGCGATCTGGGCCGGCAGCAGCACGTTGTCGGTGACGGTCAGGTCGTCGAGCAGGTTGAAGAACTGGAAGACCAGGCCGATGGTGGCCCGGCGATAGCGGGCGGCCGCGGCCTCGCCGAGCCGGTCCACACGGGTGCCGCCGACCGTGACGCTGCCCTCGGTCGGCCGGTCGAGGCCGGCGATCAGGTTGAGCAGCGTCGACTTGCCGCTGCCGGACGGTCCGAGCAGGGCCAGGCACTCGCCCTCGGCGACCTGGAGACTCAAGTGGTCGAGGGCGGCCCGGTCGCCCTCGTAACGACGGCTCACATCAACGACATCAATCATGGACGGGACGCTAGGGGCGACCGAGCGCACAGGTCGTCGGCCGTGGGAGCCCCCTTTCTTCCCGGTGTCATCCTTGCGGCGTAGTCCAGAGGTGGATGCGTGCGGTCGACCCGCCCCGACACAATGAGCGGATGCTGCCCCTGTTCGCGCGGGCGTTGCGCCGCTCCGGCCCGCAGCCACGGATGACCCGCCGCAACTGGGCCTTCGACGCGCTGCTGGTCGTGGTCTTCGTCGTGGTCGCGCTCAGCGGCACCAACATCACCGAGCACCTGTTCGACACCACCAACGACGTGGCGATGGTCGTGCCGCCGGATCTCCCTGATTTCCCGGATCCTCCGGAACCGGCGGAACGCGGGCAGGTTCCGGTCGACCCGTGGGGGAACGACCTGCGCGAGATACGCGACCCGCAGAGCCCGGGCTGGATCGCCATCGCCGCGATCCTGCCGCTGCTCATGCGGCGCCGCTATCCGCTGGCCACCCTCTCGGTCATCCTCGGCATCACGGTGCTGTCGCTGCACGGCGTCGAGCCGAGCACCGACATCCTGCGCGTCTCCTTCTACGCCTGCGTGATCGCCGGGTACACCGCCGCCGCGTACAGCCCCTACCGGATGTGGGCCCTGGCCGCGCTGCCGGTGGCGGCGCTGCTGTACAGCTCGTTCCCCGACCTGGCGGTGCCGATCGTGCCGGTGGCCTGGGTGCCTTTCCTGGTGCTGCTGCCGATCGGGCTGGCCGTGCACGGCATGCGCACCTGGCGTGAGAGGGCCGACCGGCTGCGTCAGGAACGCGCCGACGCGACGCGGGAGGCGGCCCGCCAGGAACGCGCCCGCATCGCCCGCGAGCTGCACGACATCGTCACCCACAACGTGTCCATGATGGTCATCCAGGCCGGCGCCGCCCGTAAGGTCCTCGACGACGCGCCCGAGGCCGCCCGCGACGCCCTGTTCGCCGTCGAGGAGGGCGGTCGCGCGGCGCTGGGTGAGCTCCGCGGTGTCATGGGCCTGCTGTCGGCGGCGGACGACCAGGACGACCTCGCCCCGCAGCCCGGCCTGGCCCAGTTGCCGCCGCTGATCGACCGGGTGCGGGACGCCGGCGTCGACGTCGAGGTCACGACCAGCGGCGACCCCTACCCGCTGCCGGCCGGCCTGGAGCTCGCGGCCTATCGCGTCGTGCAGGAAGCGCTCACCAACACCGTGAAGCACGCGTCCGGCGCCCGGGCCACGGTCGACGTCGCGTACTCGCCGGACGGGCTGCGGATCACCGTCACCGACACCGGCGGGCGGCCGACCCCGGAGGCCGCCCGGTCCACGGGCCGCGGGCTGGCCGGGCTGCGTGAAAGACTCGCCGTCTACGGCGGAACCCTGCAAGCCGCCGCCCGCCTCACCGGCGGCTACCGCGTCCAGGCCCGACTTCCGCTGGAGACACCATGAACGGAGTGCCGCTGCGGGTCGTGATCGCCGATGACCAGGCCCTCGTGCGGGCCGGTTTCCGGATGATCCTGGCCGCGGACGGCATCGACGTGGTGGCCGAGGCCGAGAACGGCGCCGAGGCGGTGGAAGCGGTCCGGCGGGTGGGGCCCGACGTGGTCCTCATGGACATCCGCATGCCGGACATGGACGGCATCGAGGCCACCCGCCGCATCCTGGCCGCCGCCGGTCCGCCCCGGGTCATCATGCTGACCACGTTCGACCTCGACAACTACGTCTACGCGGCCCTGGGCATGGGCGCCAGCGGCTTCCTGCTGAAGGACGTCACGCCCGAATATCTGGTCGCCGCGGTCCGCATCGTCCGCGACGGCGACGCGCTGCTCGCCCCGAGCATCACCCGCCGCCTCGTCGAGCGTTTCACCACGCCCGAGCCGCGCGACTCGCCCCTGCACCGCGACCTGGCCACCCTCACGCCGCGCGAGCGGGAGGTGCTGACCCTGGTCGCGCAGGGCCTGAGCAACGTCGAGATCGCCGGGCGCCTGTTCCTGTCCGAGGCGACGGTGAAGACCCACGTGGCCCGCGTCCTGGCCAAGCTGGGCCTGCGCGACCGGGTCCAGGCGGTGGTGGTCGCGTACGAGACGCGGCTGGTCACGCCGTCCTGAGCCGCCGATCGTGCGACAATGCCGCACGTGCCCGGCATGATTCAGTCCGTCGAGCGGTCGTCGGCCGTGTTGCGCCTGCTCGCGGCCGGTCCAGGGCGGCTGCGGGTCAAAGAGGTGGCGGACGCGCTCGGGCTGCCGAAGTCGACGGCGCACAGCATCCTGCGCACGCTCGAGCACGTCGGCTTCGCCGAGCAGGACCCGCGCACCGCCCGCTACCGGCTCGGCCGGGGCCTGCTGGAGCTCGGCCGGGGCGGCATCGACGTGAACGAGCTGCGCTCGCGGGCCCTCGACTGGGCCGACGCGCTGGCCTCCCGCACGGTCGAGTCGGTACGCATCGGCGTCCTCGACGGCGCGGGGGTGAAGGTCGTCCACCATGTCTTCCGGCCCGACGACACCAGCCAGTCCATGGAGATCGGCCTGGTCATTCCGGCGCATGCGACGTCGCTGGGCAAGGTCCTTCTGGCCTACGACGCGCCGGCGGCCGACGCCGCGGTCCGGGGCGGCCTCGACCCGTACACCCGGAAGACCTTGACCGATCGGCGGGGCCTCGCCGCCGCACTGACCGAGATCCGCCGCCAGGGCTGGGGCGACGCGGTCGAGGAATGGGAGCCAGGTCGCGGGGGCATCGCGGCGCCGATCCGCGGCATCGGTGGGCTGGTGGTCGGCGCGATCGGCATCTACGGTCCGGTCGAACGCGTCTGCGACGCCCGGTTGCGCCCCCGCCCGGCCCTCGTCGCCCAGGTCCGCGCCACCGCCGAGTCGATCACCCGAGACCTGACCGGCCCGCGCTCATGACCGAGCGCTACGTCCTGGCCATCGACCAGGGGACCACCTCGACGCGGTGCATTCTCTTCGATCGGCGGGCCACCGTCGTGGCCGTGGCCCGGGCCGAGCATCCGCAGAGCTATCCGAAGCCGGGATGGGTCGAGCACGACGCCGCGCGGATCTGGCGGGACACCCAGAAGCTGATCAAACGGGTGATGGCGTCGGCCGGGATCGAGGCGTCGCAGGTCGCCGCGATCGGCATCGCCAACCAGCGGGAGACCGCCGTCGTCTGGGACCGGAAGACCGGGGTGCCGGTGGCGCCGGCGATCGTCTGGCAGGACACCCGCACGTCCGCGCTCGTCTCCGCTCTGGACGCCGACTTCGTCCGGGACCGGACCGGGCTTCCGCCGGCCACCTATTTCTCCGCGGCCAAGGTGCGGTGGCTGCTCGATCACACGCCGGGGCTGCGGGCCCGCGCGGAGAAGGGCGAGGTGCTCTTCGGGACGATGGACAGCTGGCTCATCTGGAACCTGACCGGGGGCAGACACCACCTCACCGACGTCACCAACGCCAGCCGGACGATGCTGATGGACCTGGCGACGCTGCACTGGGATGCCTCTCTCGTCGATGTGTGCACGATCCCACACGCGATGCTCCCCGAGATCCGGTCCTCGTCCGAGGTGTACGGGGCGGCCGACTCGGTGTTGCCGGGCGTGCCCATCGCGGCCGCCATGGGCGATCAGCAGGCCGCGTTGTTCGGGCAGACGTGCTTCGCACCCGGTGACGTCAAATGCACGTACGGCACCGGCGGTTTCCTGCTCATGAACACCGGACCGACGCCGGTGCGGTCGACGCACGGACTGCTGACCACTGTGGGTTACCGGATCGGGAGCGAACCGGTGGCGTACGCCCTGGAAGGCTCCATAGCCATCGCCGGATCACTCGTGCAGTGGGTGCGTGACGGGCTCGGGCTGATCGGCACCGCCTCGGAGATCGAGACGCTGGCCGGCACCGTGACCGACAACGGCGGCTGCTACATCGTGCCCGCCTTCTCCGGGCTGTTCGCGCCGCACTGGCGCAGCGAGGCGCGCGGCGTGATCGTCGGGCTCACCTCGTACATCACCAAGGGCCACCTGGCCCGGGCCGTGCTCGAGGCCACCGGCTGGCAGACCCGCGAGGTGGTCGACGCCATGAACGCCGACTCCGGGCTCGCCCTGACCACGCTCAACGTCGACGGCGGGATGACCTCCGACAACCTGCTCATGCAGATCGTCGCGGACGTGCTCGACGTGCCGGTCGTCCGGCCGATGGTCGCCGAGACGGTGTCGCTCGGCGCCGCGTACGCGGCCGGGCTGGCCGTCGGCTACTGGTCCGACCTGCAAGATCTGCGCAACAACCGGCACCGGGCCGGTCGCTGGGTCGCGGCCATGGACGCCGAGCGGCGCGCCGCCGAATATACGAGGTGGCGGCGCGCCGTCGACTGCGCGGTGTTGTTCAGCTCCTGAACTGCTCGCTGTGCAGGGCGAAGGAGCGGTCGAGCTTGGGCATCCAGTACGAGTCGGCGTGGTTGCCCGGGCCGAGCTGGTAGTCGTGCTTCACGCCCTTCGAGGCCAGGGCCACGCTCATGGTCCGGGCCGCGGTACCGAAGCCGTACTCGTCCGAATCTCCGCCGTCGAAGTAGTAGGTGTGCCGGCCGAGCTCGGCCGCCGTCATCGACTGCACCAGCTTGATCGGCTGGAGGTACGCGTTGGCCGCGCGCTCCTCGGCCGTGCCGACCAGCGGGGCCAGGCTCAGCGCGCCGATGTGACTGGCGATCGAGCTGAACAGCTCGGGGTGGGTGAGGCCGAGGGTGAAGGCGCCCTGCCCGCCCATCGACACGCCGGTGATGCCGCGGTGCTCCCGGTCGGGGATCGTGCGGTAGACCCGGTCGACCATCGGCAGCACCTCCTTGACGATCATCGACTTGTAGTTGCCGGCCGACGTGTCGACGTACCAGCCGCTGCCGCCGTCCGGGAAGACCACGATCATCTCGGCCAGGCCCTTGTCCTTGATCAGCTTGTCGAGGACGGTGCCCATGTCACGGGCCTCCCACTCGATGTTGCTGCCGTTGAACCCGTTCAGCATGTAGACGACCGGGAAGCGCTTCGCGGTCGTACGGGTGTAGCCCGCCGGCAGGTAGACGTTGAACTGGACGCGCTTGTTCATCGCCGCCGAGACGTAGCTGTCGCGGAAGAAGCGGGACTGGTCGCCCAGCTCGACGCCCTTGCGCGGGTCGAAGTGCAGCAGCTCGCGGGTGGGCGGCAGCAGCTCGGTGCCGTCGGTCGCGGTCCAGCTCCGGATGGTGTCGACGACGATGCGGCCCCTCTCGTCGACGAAGACCTCGGCCTGGGCGTCGGTCAGCCTGACCCGCTTGTTCCAGGCCTTGATCTCGGAGAGCCGCCTCGCCGCCGTGTCGCCCTGGTGGAAGAAATCCTTGGCCAAGGTCGAGGCGTACGTCCTCAGGTCGCCCGCGGCGATGGCACGGTGTTGCTTGGTGAGCAGCGCGCAGGCGTACGCCAACTGGCTCTTGCTCGCGGCTTTGCCCCCGCGGAAGTGGGCCTTGGTGTAAAGGCCGACCGGGCCGGCGTAGAAACCGCCGCCGCCGGTGCCGTCGTAGACCCGGACCGCGATGGTGTTGGCGCCGCCCCAATTCAGCAGCCCGTCGGCCGGGTAGTACTCACGCGGCACCTCCCAGGTGGAGTCCAAATCGGGCGGGAAACCCCCGGTCCGGCCGATCTCGGTGCCGTTGAGGAAGGTCTGGTCGGCGTCGTCGATCTGGCCGAGGGTCGCCATGACGGCCGAGTCGGTGACGCCGGACGGGCGCGCGGGCAGGGTGAAGGTCTTGCGATACCACGCGAAGCCGTCGTAGTTCTTCAGATCGGCCTCGTTGTTCCAGTTGTCGGGCACGCTCCACGATTTCCACGCGGCGTCGTCGAACGACGGGGCGGCCCAGGCGACGTCGTCGCCGGTGGTGAACTTCCAGCCGCCGCCGGCCAGATCGAATCCATAGTCGACCGAGCCGGTGGTGGCGCACGAGGTGTCGGCTGACGCCTGCTCACCGGTCGAGACGACCACCCCGCCGGCCAGGAGCAGGGTGAGAAGCGCGCGAGAGATTCTGCGAGACATTTGACCGCCTGAACAAAGTCAAACACGAAACATGATGGACGCACACTGGCAACAATCCCTATCCCTGTCAATGGCCTTGATTCGAGTTGAGGATCCTTGTTCGATCATGTTGAAAATCCGCCTCCCCGGCGCTTTCGAAAGCCTTAGCATGTCGTGGTGGACAGCACCGAAATCCAAAAGCTCGTCGCCCTCGAAGACCGGCACTGGTGGTACCGGGAAAGGCGGGCACTTCTCGCCCGTAACCTGCGCCGGCTGCCCGGATCACCCGGAACGGCGCTGGACATCGGCGCGGCGGGCGGCGGAAACACCCGGGTCCTCCAGAAACACGGCTGGTCACCGATCGCCGTCGAATACGGCCACGAGGGCGCCACGGCCGCCCGTAAACGCGCATTGTCCACCGTACGCGGAGATGGCCGTCATCTCCCTTTCAAATCTGATTCGGTAGACCTCGTCGTGGCATTCGACGTTCTCGAGCACATTGACGACGATGAACGGGTTGTATCCGAAATGCGCCGGGTGCTGCGCCCCGGCGCCAGCGCGCTCATCACCGTCCCGTGCGACATGCGGCTGTGGTCGGCCCACGATGTCGCGGTCGGGCACCTCCGCCGCTACACGCGCGACACCCTGCGCACGGTCCTGGAGAACGGTGGCCTCGAGATCGAGCGGCTCTGGAGCTGGAACGTGCTGTTGCGCCCGGCCGCGGCGTACACCCGCAAGAAATCCACCAGCAGCGACCTCCGCAAGATGAACCCACTGGTCAACGCGGCCCTGAGCACCGTCATCGTCACCGAGCGCTTCCTGCCGGTGCAGTCGCTGCCGGGCGTCTCGCTGATGGCCCGCGCGGTCGTGCCCGGCTGACCTCACCAGCCCGCCCTGGACACGCCGGACGGGTTTTGCATGAAAATGCGGGAGGGTGCATAATCCTCCCGTGACCAAGGTTCTGTCCTCTCTTCCGGTCGGCCAGCGGGTCGGCATCGCCTTCTCCGGTGGCCTCGACACGTCGGTCGCGGTCGCGTGGATGCGTGAAAAGGGCGCCGTGCCCTGCGCGTACACCGCCGAGATCGGCCAGTACGACGAGCCCGACGTGACCTCCGTGCCCGACCGCGCGCTGGCCTACGGCGCCGAGGTGGCCCGGCTCGTGGACTGCCGCTCGGCCCTCGTCGAGGAGGGGCTCGCCGCGCTGGCCTGCGGCGCGTTCCACATCCGCTCCGGCGGCAAGACCTACTTCAACACGACGCCGCTGGGCCGGGCCGTCACCGGCACCCTGCTCGTGCGGGCCATGCTGGAAGACCAGGTGCAGATCTGGGGCGACGGCTCGACGTTCAAGGGCAACGACATCGAGCGCTTCTACCGGTACGGCCTGCTGGCCAACCCGTCGCTGCGCATCTACAAGCCGTGGCTCGACAAAGACTTCGTCACCGAGCTCGGTGGGCGCAAGGAGATGAGCGAGTGGCTGCTCGCCCACGACCTGCCCTACCGTGACTCGACCGAAAAGGCGTATTCGACCGACGCCAACATCTGGGGCGCCACCCACGAGGCCAAGTCGCTGGAACACCTCGACACCGGCATCGAGATCGTCGAGCCGATCATGGGCGTCCGCTTCTGGGACCCCGAGGTGGCGATCGCCAGCGAAGACGTCACCATCGGCTTCGTCGAGGGCCGCCCGGTCACGGTGAACGGCAAGGAGTTCGGCTCGCCGGTCGACCTGGTGCTCGAGGCCAACGCGGTCGGCGGCCGCCACGGCCTGGGCATGTCCGACCAGATCGAAAACCGGATCATCGAGGCCAAGAGCCGCGGCATCTACGAGGCGCCCGGCATGGCGCTGCTGCACATCGCGTACGAGCGGCTGGTCAACGCGATCCACAACGAGGACACGGTCACCAGCTACCACACCGAGGGCCGCAAGCTGGGCCGGCTCATGTACGAGGGCCGGTGGCTCGACCCGCAGGCGCTCATGCTCCGCGAGTCCCTCCAGCGCTGGGTCGGCAACGCGGTGACCGGCGAGGTCACCCTGCGGCTGCGCCGCGGCGACGACTACTCGGTGCTCGACACCAAGGGCCCGGCGTTCAGCTACCACCCCGACAAGCTGTCGATGGAGCGGACCGAGACGCCGGCGTTCGCCCCGGCCGACCGGATCGGCCAGCTGACGATGCGCAACCTCGACATCGCCGACTCCCGGGCCAAGCTCGAGCAGTACGCGCTGCTCGGCATGGTCGGCAGCCCGCAGGGCCTGGTCGGCGCGCTGCCGGCCGGCGGCGCCGAGGAGATCGCGTCGCGGGGCGCCGAGTCGGCCGCCGAGGACGCGCTGCTCGACCAGGCCGCCATGGAGTCCGGCACGGACTGAGTGGGGTCGACCCGCGGTCGTAGCATGTCCCGCTGTGCGCTTCGGGATCCTCGGACCGCTCGCCGTCACCACCGACGACGGCGAGCCGGTGGTGGTGCCCGGAGCCAAGGTGCGGATGCTGCTCGCCGACCTCCTGGCCCACCGCGGCCAGGTGGTCTCCGCGGACCGGCTCATCGACGACCTGTGGGGCGACGACGCGCCGGCCAGCCCGGCGGCCGCCCTCCAGGTGCGCGTGTCGCAGCTGCGCAGGGCGCTCAACGACGCCGAGCCCGGCGCCCGTGACCTGATCGAGTCACGGGCGCCGGGCTACCGGCTGCACGCGGCCGATGTCGACGCCGACCGTTTCGCCACGCTGGCCGCCGCCACCGCCCCTGCCACCACCACCGACGTGGACCGGCTGGGCGAGGCGCTCGCGCTGTGGCGCGGCGAGGCGTACGCCGACATGGCCGACCGCGAATTCACCCGAGCCGAGGCGACCAGGCTGACCGAGCAGCGCCTCGTCGTGCAGGAGCGGCTGGCCGAGGCCCGCCTGGCCCGGGGCGAACACAACCTGGCCGCCGCGTCGCTGGCCGAACTGGTCGCGCGTCACCCGCTGCGCGAGGGCTTGCGCGCGCTGCAGTTGCGAGCCCTGTACGCGGCGGGCCGGCAGGCCGAGGCCCTGGAAAGTTACGCCGGCTTGCGTTCCCGCCTCGCCGAGGAGCTGGGCCTCGACCCCGGCCCGGAAGTGACCGCCCTCCACCGCCGCATCCTCAACCAGGACCCGACCCTGAACGCGCCGCCCGCAGCCGCCCCGCCTGAAGCCGCGCCGCCTGATGTCGCACCGCCCGGAGCCGCGCCGCCTGGTGTCGCGCCGCCTGGTGTCGCGCCGCCTGGTGTCGCGCCGCCTGGTGTCGCGCCGCCTGGTGTCGCGCCGCCTGCAGTTGTCCGGCCGGACGAGTTGATCGGCCGCGACGAGGACCTGGCCGAGTTGCGTGCCTTGATTCCGGCCAGCCGGCTGCTCACTTTGGTCGGGCCGGGCGGGGTGGGAAAGACCCGGCTCGCCGAAGCCGTCGCGGCTGGGCAGACGCCGCCGGACGGCGTCCATCTCGTGGAGCTGGCGCCACTGCGGGGTTCCGGATCGAGCGAGGCCGGATCGAGCGAGGGCGGATCAGCGGCCGGCCGGGCGGCGGTGGCGGACTCGGGAGCGGCGAACTCGCGGGTTACGGGCACGCGAGCGGTGGCGGAGCAAGCGCTTGAGGCGCTTGGGCTTCATGAAGCGCCGGGCACCGCCGGGGCGGCCGATGATCGGCTGGTGGCGGCGCTGCGGCAGCGCGAGATGCTGCTCGTGCTGGACAACTGCGAGCATGTGGTGGAGGCGGCGGCCGGGCTTGTCGTACGGCTGCTCCGGGAAGCTCCGCGTGTGCGGGTACTGGCCACCAGCCGTGAGCCACTGGGGCTGAGCGGTGAACGGGTCTGGGAAGTAGGGCCTCTGGCTCTGCCCGGGGAACCGGGGGACGTCGCGGCCGTACAACAGTCGGCCTCGGGGCGGCTCTTCGTGGCTCGGGCGGCCGCTCAGCATCGCGGGTTCCGGCTCGACGCCGGGACCGCGCCCGCGGTGGCTCAGCTCTGCCGGCGGCTCGATGGGCTGCCGCTCGCCCTTGAGCTTGCCGCTACCCGGGTGCGGGCTCTGGGCGTACAGGGAATCGTTGATGGGCTTGACGATCGTTTTCGGCTGCTCACCACTCGGCAGCGGGATGTGCCGGAGCGACAGCGCACGCTGACCGCGGTGATCGGCTGGAGCTGGGATCTGCTCGAACCGGCCGATCGGACCGTGCTGGCGCGGCTCTCCGTGTTCCGCGACGGTTGTACGCCCGAGGCTGCCGAGCAGGTGTGTGACGCCGGCCTGGACGCGATCGACCGGCTCGTGGCGCGCTCGCTCGTGGTGGCCGAGGACGGGCCGCGCTATCGGCTGCTGGAGTCGGTGGCCGAGTTCGGCGCCGCGCGGCTTGCCGGCGCCGCCGCGATTCGGGGCCGTCACGCCGCGTACTTCCTCGATCTGGCCGAACGCGCCGATCCGCGGTTGCGCGGGCCCGAGCAGCGTGAGTGGCTGGCGGTTCTCGACGCCGAGCGGGCCAACCTGCGGGCCGCGCTCACCTACGGCGGCGGGCTGCGGCTGGCGCTCGCCCTCACCTGGTACTGGTTTCTGCGCGGGCGGCTCAGCGAGGCGCGCCAGGCCCTGGCCGCCGCCGGTCCGGCGGAGCAGGAGCGCCTGGCGGCGCCCTGGCGGCTTGGTCTCGCTCTGCTGCAGGGTGAGCCGGTTACTTCGGGCGTACGGGATGTGCTCGCTCCCGATCCGGACGGGCGCTCGGCCTGGTTCGTGGCCCACGCCGTGCTGGACCGCGGTGATCTGGCCCTCGCCGCCGAGCTGCTGCCCGACCGGTACGACGGGCCGTGGACCGAGGCCGCGGTGCTGACGTCGCGGGCGATGCTCGCGCACGCGGCCGGTGATCTGGCCGCGCTGGAGGCGGCGGCCACGCGCGGTGACGCGCTCTTCGCCGAGCTGGGTGACCGGTGGGGGCGGCTTCGGGCCAGTGACTGGGTCGGTGGGCTGGCCGAGTTCCGCGGTGAGGACGAGCGGGCGGCCGCCGTGCACCGGGAAGGGCTGCGCTGGGCCACCGAGCTTTCGCTGTGGCCCGAGGTCGGCGCCAAACTGTCCTGGCTGGCCTGGCTGGCCGTGCAGGGCGGCGACCACGAGAACGGCCGTGAGCTGGCCGAGCGCGCCTATCGGCTGGCCGTCGAGCAGGGTGCGCCGACCGCCGTCGTTTTCGCCGAGATGAGCCTCGGCATGGCGGCCCGGCGCTCCGGGCGGCTCGGCCAGGCCGTCACCCACCTGAGCCGGATCGCCGACGAGGGGCGGGTTCAGCCGCAGCCGCCGCCGTACCTGCCGATGATCCTGGTCGAGCTGGGCTACGCCCGGGAGCTCCAGGGCGATCCGGCGGCCGCCTGGGCGCTGCACGTGGAGGCGTACAAGGCCTCGATCGGCTCCACCCGCGACGGCATCGGCGCCGTCGAGGGGATGGCCGCGCTGGCCGAGCCGGCCGCCGCGGCCCGGTTGCTGGGCGCCGCGGCCGCCGCCCGCGAACAGAACGAGGCCCCGGCTTCCCCGGCCGAGCGGCGTGAGCTCGGCCGGGCGGAGCGGCGGGCGGTGGCCGCGCTCGGCCGGGGGCGCTTCGACGCCCTGGTCGCCGACGGGGCCGGGCTCACCCTCGATCAGGCGGTCGCCTTCGGGCGGTAGGTGGCGACGATGACGCCGTTCGTGAAGACCCGGGTGCCGATCAGTTCGAACGTGGCCTTCACGTCGCTCAGCGCGGTGCTGAAACTGGGCACGCCCTCGATGACCGGATGGATCCAGAACTTCACCTCGTCGACCAGGCCGGCCCGGACGAGCTGGGCGGTCACCGAGCCGTACCCGTACTGAACGATGTCCTGGCCGTTCTCCGCCTTGAGTTTCGTGACCGCCTCGACCAGGTCGCCCTCCAGCACCTCGGTGTTGTTCCAGGAGGGGTCCTTGAGGGTCGTCGACGCCACGTACTTCTTCACGTTGTTGAAGAAGGCGGCGCCGGTGCTGGGGTCGCTCTCGTCCATGGCCGGCCAGGCCTGCGAGAAGCCGTCGTAGGTGGCCCGGCCCATGAGCAGCGCGTCGGCGCCGCCGGTGATCTCGCCGGCCACCTCGGCCGCCTCGGACGCGAAGTACGGCGACGTCCACACCGGGTTGTCGATGACGCCGTCGAGGGTGAGGTATGTGGAGTTGATGAGCTTGCGCATGCCGAGCACTCTGCCCGGCGGCCCTTACGGTTTCCTTCAGGTCCGGTTCACGTAGGCGGCCAGGCCGCCCAGCTCCTCGCTGGCGATGAAGACCGACCGCACGCTGATGATGGCCTCCTCCACGTGGTCGGGGCAGCCCCACGCCGCGTCGCCCCATGAGTCGGCCAGCTTGATCTCGGCCGGGGCCGGGCAGGGCTGCGGGCCGCCCAGCTGGCAGTGCTCGGGGTGCGGAGCGGCGGCCTGCGCGGCGGCGGCCGCCTTCATCCGGGCGGCGCGCTCCTCGGCCTCACGGGCGGCCGCCTCGGCGCGCTCATCGGCATGGTGGCGTTCGATGGCCAGGGCTGCGGTGCCGGCGAAGACCCGGGCCAGCGCGAGGTCGGCCTCCTCCGGGACGCGCGGCTCGCGGTGGTACATGGCGAACGTGCCGAGCAGGCCACCGTCGCGGTCCAGGATCGGCGTGGACCAGCAGGCGGCCACGCCGGCCCGCCCGGCCAGGTCGCGGAAGTCGTCCCAGAACGGGTCGGAGGCGATGTCGGTGACGATGACCGGCTCCCGCCGGTGGGCCGCGGTACCGCAGGAGCCGACGCCCTCGCCGGTGGCGATCCCGTCGATCGCCTCGTTGTAGAAGGCGGGCAGGCTGGGCGCGGCGCCGTGGCGCAGGTGCCGGCCGTCGGGGTCGGCCAGCAGCACGGAGACGAGCACCTCCCGGGGCGCGAGCGCCTCGATGCTGCGGGCCATCCCGTCGAGCACCTCGGTCAGCGGCGCCTGGCGGGCGATCTGCTCCAGCAGCGCCCGGTGCTCGGCCATCAGCCGCTGGGCCTGCTTGATCTGGGTGGTCTCGACGCCGATCAGATGGACGCCGATCACCTCGCCGTCCGCGTCGCGGCGCGGCTCGAAGGTGAAGTCGAACGAGGCCTCGCCGACCGGGACGTCCCGCTGGGTGAGCGGCTTCCCGGAGCGATAGACCTGGTCGAGCGAATCCCGCAGGTCCGGCCCGGGCGAGAAACTCCCCATCTCGATCACATGTTCCGGCCCAGACAGCGACGCGAAGACCGCGGTCGCCTGACCGAACAACGCGCGCTGGTCCTCGTTCGCCTCTGACATGGACACTTGTCTACCAGCAAGCAATTTCGTCCTTCCATCCGCCCTGCTCTCAGCCGCCGCACGCTGATCCACCGCGCACTCATCGGCCGCGCGCTCATCCGCCGCGCGTGATGTTCGGGCCGGGACGCCGGGCCGACAATCACGGGCGTGGTGATCGCCGGCCGGGTTCGCAAGGTCCGCAAAGATCTGGTGGCCGGACTGACCGGGGCCATCAGCGGCGTGCCCGACGGCATGGCGGCCGGCGTGCTGGCCGGGGTGAACCCGGTGTTCGGCCTCTACGCCAGCATCTTCGGCCCGATCGGTGGCGGTCTCACCGCGGGCACCCGCCTCATGGTCATCACGACCACCAGCGCCGCGGCCGTCGCCGCCGGCTCGGCCCTCGCCGACGTGCCGGCCGCCGACCGCCCGCGAGCGCTGTTCCTGCTCACCCTGATGGCCGGGGCACTGATGGTCCTGGCCGGGCTGCTCCGGCTCGGGCGCTACCTGCGGTTCGTGCCGCACTCCGTGATGATCGGATTTCTGTCGGGAGTGGCCGTCAACATCATCCTGGCCCAGATTCCGATCCTCGCGGGCACCACCGAGAGCGGACCGCTCGCCCTGCTGCGGCACCTCGACCGGGTGAACGTCGGCGCACTGCTGGCCGGGCTCTTCGCCCTGGTCGTGCTGGTGGCGTTCCGGCGCACCAGGTTCGGGGCCTACGCGACGCTCGTCGCGCTGATCGTGCCCGCCGCGGCCGTGGCCGTCCTCCCGGTCTCGGTGCCGGTGGTCGGCGTCATCCCGGGCGGCCTTCCCACCCCCACCCTGCCCCGCCTTTCGGACTTCTCCCTGAGCCTGCTGGCCGGCGCGTTCGCGGTCGCGCTCGTCGTCCTGGTGCAGGGGGCCGGGGTCAGCGAGTCGGCCCCCAACCCCGACAAGACCCGCGCCGACCCGAACCGCGACTTCCTGGCCCAGGGCGTGGGCAACCTGCTGGCCGGCCTGTTCCGGGGCCAGCCGGTCGGCGGGTCGGTCGGCCGCACCGCGCTGAACGTCGCGGCCGGCGCCACGAACCGGTGGGCCGCCGTCTTCTCGGGGCTGTGGCTGGCCGTACTGCTGCTGCTGTTCTCCGGCCTGGTCGGCGCCGTGGTGATGTCGACACTGGCCGCGGTGCTCATCGTGGCCGCGATCGGCGCCTTCCGGGCCGCCGACCTGCGGGCGATCCTGCGGACCGGCGCCATCTCGAGGATCGCGGTCGTGGCGACCTTCCTGGCCACGCTGTTCCTGCCGGTGGCGGCCGCGGTCGGGGTCGGCGTCGCTCTGTCCCTGCTCATGCAGCTCAACCGGGAGGCGGCCGACCTGCGGGTGGTCCGGCTGACGCCGCGCGACGACGGCGCCTTCGTCGAGCAGCCGGCGCCCCGGCAGCTGGAGTCACGAGAGGTGACGCTGCTGGACGTCTACGGCAGCCTGTTCTACGCCGGGGCCCGGACCTTGCAGGCGCGCCTGCCCGACCCGGCCGGCACCGAGCGGCCGGTCGTGGTCCTGCGGCTGCGAGGCCGGGCCATGCTCGGCGCCACCGCCTTCGCCGTCCTGTCGGATTACGCTTCGCGGCTGGCCGACGCGGGCGGGCGGCTCTATCTCACCGGCGTCGACCCGGCGGTGCTCCGGCAGCTGCGCCGCAACCGCACAGTCGAGCGCGTCGACGGCGTCCGGATCTTCGAAGCGACCGACGTGATCGGCGAGTCCAGTCTCGAGGGCTACCAGGCGGCCCGGCGCTGGCTGGACCTGTAGCCCATAGCCGACTCTTCGCACAGCCGCGCGCCGGCATTGACGCGCGTCGTTACCGTGTCTCCATGTCCGATCGGGTGGGCGTGCGCTCCACCGAACTGGTCACGCACGCGGGCCACGTCGAGGCGGTGGCCGACGGGGTGGCGACCGCGGCCGGGGCCGGCCGTGCGGTCCGCGCCGACAACGGAGCGTACGGACAGCTTTGTGTGATGGTGCCGGCGATGCTCAACGTGCTGCACGACATCCTCGTCGACGGCCTCGACGAGTGCGCCGAGTCCCTGCGTGACACCGGCACGAAACTGCGTGTCACGGCCGGCGAATACGACGCGTCAGACGCCTATAGTGCCGGCTTGCGGAAGAACTTCGAATGAGCACCAACCCGCTGATCTCCGGCCCCGTCGAGCAGCCCAAGTCGCCTTGGGCCGGTGTCTGGCTGGCCGAGGACTGGCTGGCCGGCAACCCGGGCGCGATCGCCGGTCACGCGCAGACCTGGCGTAACGTCGCCGAGAGGCTGCGCTCCGAGTCGGACGAGCTGACCCGGGCGGTGCGGTTCGACCTGACCGAGTGGCAGGGTGCCGCTTCCGACGCGTACCGGAAATGGGCTGACCAGCGCGACCAATCGCTGCAAGCCCTGGCCAAGGCCTCCGACACCATGGCGCTGATCACCGAAGGCGCCGGGGTGCTGATCGCGACGGTGCGCATGATGGTGCGCGACGCGATCGCGACCGTCGTCTCGAGACTGATCGTGTACGCCGGCGAGCTGATCGCCTCGCTCGGCACGGCCACGCCGCTGGTGGTCGAGCAGGTGACCACGCTGTGCGCGGCGTGGGCCGCGAAGATCGCCCGCTGGCTCAAAGACCTGCTCTCCAGCCTCCGCAACCTCGGCACGATGATGCGCCGGCTCGGCGAGATCGTCCAGGATCTGATCGCCCGCCTGCGCGGCTCGCGCGGCCTGGAACGGGGCCTTTTCCGCGAGGGCGACGGCATCGCCCGCAACGGCCGGAAGATCCTTATGAGCCGCGACAACGTGCTCGCGCTGGCGGAGAAGTACGGCATCGACATGACGGACGTGAAGTTCGCGATCGACAAGTTCCGCCGCGGCGGCGGACCCGGCAAGGAGTTCTATGGCGTGACGATGCCCGACGGCGAGATCAAGCTCGCTCGGGACGCCTTCATGGACGAGGAGCAGCTGGCCCGCACGCTCGCGCACGAGCGCTTCCACCTCGACGAACTCCGCAACGGACTACCGTTCCCGTGGACCGAGGAGGCACGTCAGGCCTACGAGGCCCGGGCGTACGCCCATGAGGAACAGTGGTGGCAGGATCACAAGCACCTTCTCGAGGGGGAATGAGATGACGGACGCCGAGTGCCGCTGGGAGTCCTGGTATCAGGCCTTCACCAAGGTGTACGCGGCCTTCCCCGAGCCGATCGACGTTCCCTGCCCGGAGGGCGACGGCGGCCACATCCAGCTCACCTTCTATGGCAATCCCGACAGCCCGACGGGCTCGATCACGGCATGGTGTGACCGGTGCCACCACGGCATCTGGCTGGGCCGCGTCGGCATCCCGGCCGGCACCCCGCGGTACCCCTTCGGCAGTGGGCCGACGGACCGGCCCGAGATCACCCTGATCCCCGAGGCCTGGCCGACGCCGGACAGCGACGACGATGACGACCTAGTTCCCTAACTGCCGGTTCATCGACTCCATGAGTGCCCGCCCGGTGACGCTGTCGAGCCCAACGGTCTCGTCCGTCGCCTGAGCGAAGTCCCGCGCGAGCGACTCCTTGGCCGCCGTCACGGCGGACAGAATCTGCCGGGCCGTGGTGGCCGCCGGCTGCCGGCGGGTCTCCTCGTCGAGCCGCAGGTCGACGATCTGCCCGTTCGACCCGACGGTCACCTCGACGATTCCGTCACCCTCCCGCGCCGTGGCCGACAGGCCGGCCACGCGCTCGGTCAGCGCTCGAGCCTGGGCAGCGCGCTCCTCGAAGCCTCGCTGCCACTCCTCGATCCGCTCCACCGCCAGCCCGTCCAACGGCTCGTCCATCACGGCCTCACGCTAGGCGACCCCGTCAACGCACCTTTTCGGCCTTGAACTGCATGCGCGGGTTCGCGTAGAACTCCTGGGACTCCACCAACTGCAGTTCGCGCTGGCCGGAGCGGTACGTCGTCTCAATCAGGTCGAAGACGCTTGACGCCGTACGCTCCAGCGCCACCCCCGCGTCCTTGGTGGCCACGTAATGCGCGGTGAACAACGCCGCCGTCACGTCTCCCGAGCCGTTTGCCTTGAACGGCAGATGGGGCGTGTTCACCAGCCAGGCGCCGGACGGGTCGACGACCAGCATCTCGATCGTGCCCTCTTCGCGGTCCGGCCGTTCCACGCTTGTCACCAGCACCGTCGACGGGCCCATCTCGCGGGCCAGGTCGGCCGACTCGAGCGTCGACTCGATGCTCGCCGGTGACGTGCCCGTCAGGAAGCCCAGCTCGAACTGGTTCGGGGTGATGATGTCGGCCACCGGCACCACGCGGTCGCGCAGCAGCTCCGGGATTTCCGGGGCCACGAAGCAGCCCGACTTCGCGTTGCCCATGACCGGGTCGCAGGCGTACACCGCCGCCGGGTTCGCCTCCTTCACCCGGCGCACCGCGTCGACGATCACGTCGCCGATGCCCACGCCGCCCTGATAGCCCGACAACACCGCGTCGATCTGCGGGAACACTCCCCGCTCCTCCACGCCCAGCAGCACCTCAGCCACATCCGTGGGTGGGATCAGCGGGCCGCGCCACGCGCCGTACCCCGTGTGGTTGGAGAAGTTGACCGTGTAGACCGGCACGACCTCGACGCCGATGCGCTGCAGCGGGAACACGGCCGCGGAGTTGCCGACGTGGCCCCACGCGACCGCCGACTGGATGGACAGAACCTTCATCCCTCCAGCCTAGGGACCCGGCCGCCGCCATGTGTTCACGGCCTATCTATTGACCCTTTTCAATCACAACCGCGAAGATCAGCCATGCGCCTTGTACGCCTCGGGGCCGTGTCCGGTCTCGCCACCCTGTTCCTCCTGGTCGCGGCCTCCCCCGCCCTGGCCGACCCTCCCCCCAACCTCCCCCAGAACGCCGGCGGATACGAGCAGTCGTTCTCCCCCGCCTACGACTACGACACCGACGGCTGTTACGCCGTCCCCGCCATCGGCCCCGACGGCACCCTCAACGGCGGCCTCAACACCACGGGCGCCGTCAACGGTTCCTGCCGTGACCAATGGGATCTCGACAATTCGCAGACGTACGCCCGCTCGAAATGCAACAACGGCTGGTGCGCCATCGTCTACGCCAGCTATTTCGAAAAGGACCAGGCCGTCGCCGGCAGCGGTCTCGGCGGCCACCGTCACGACTGGGAACACGTGATCTCCTGGGTCAACCAAGGTTCCAACCAGGTCGAGTACGTCACCACGACCCAGCACAGCTCGCAGGTGACCTACACCCGTTCCCAGGTCCGTTTCGACGGCAGCCACCCGAAGGTCGTCTACCACAAGGACGGCGCCTCCACCCACTTCTTCCGGCTCGCCAACGGCAATGACGAGCCCCCGGAGAACCACTACCACAATTGGCGCTACCCAGCCCTTGTCGACTGGAACGGCTACCCCACCGTGGCCCTGCGCGACAAGCTGATGGCCGCCAATTTCGGCTCCGCCACCATCAAAATCAAGGACGGCTCCTTCGAATACCTCCTGAACGCCGCCAAGCCCTCCGGCATCCCCTTCAACCCGTACGGCTAAGACTTGACCAGGGGGCGGTAACGCAGGTGGACGACGCCGTTGGTGAAGCGGTGTTCGCCGAGGAGCTCGTAGTCGATGCGCGGGCCGGGTGGCAGGCCCGGCTTGCCGCCTCCCAATGACAAGGGCCAGACGAGCAACTGGCATTCGTCGACCAGGCCGGCCCGGATGGCCTGTGCCGCCAGATCGGCGCCTCCGATGGTGATGTCGCTGTCGGAGGCGTCTTTCAGTCGTTGGACGGCCGCCGGGTCGAAACGGCGCTCCACGCGTGTGCGGGCCGTCGGCGCTGCGGTGAGAGTCGTGGAGTAGACGACCTTGTCGGCCGCTTGCCAGGCTTTCGCGAACGAAGCCATGAGGTCGGACTTCGCGGCGAGGGAGGCGTCGGTTTCCCAGACGGCCATCAACTCGTACAGCCGCCGCCCGTAAAGGAACGTGCCCGCCGAGCGCATGATCTCGGTGGTGAACGCGAAAACCTCGTCGTCGGGCGGCGCCCAGGCGAAGACGCCGCCCTCGTCCTCGATGTAGCCGTCGAGCGAAACATTCGTCACATAGCTCAGCTTGGTCATATCTGTCCTACGAACGGCCAGGCCCGGATCAGACACCATAGCCGAAAATTCTTGCGGCGAGGTCGGTCATCACCTCGCTGGCCCCGCCGCCGATGCCCAGGATGCGCGCGTCGCGGTAATGCCGCTCCACCTCCGACTCGCGCATATATCCCATGCCGCCGTGCAACTGGACGGCCTCGTCGACCACGTACTTGCACGCGTCCACGGCGGCGTTCTTGGCCAGGCACGCCTCGCCCACGACCATGTCGCCGGCCGCGTGCCGCATGGCCACCCGCCGCGTATATGTCCGGGCCAGTTCGACGCGCTGCCTCATCTGCACGAGCTTGTGCCGCACCACCTGCCGCGCGGCGAGCGGCTTGCCGAACGTCGACCGGTTCCGCGTGTGTTCCACGCTCAGATCAAGGCATCGCTGCGCTATGGAGTACGCGTGCACGGCCACCACGATCCGCTCCGGCACGAACACCTGCGCGATCAGCGAGAAACCGTCGCCGATCAGATTGCTCGCCGGCACCCGGCAATCCGCGAATGACAGTTCCGCCGTGTCCGAACAGAGCCACCCCATTTTGTCGAGCCGCCGCGACACTGTGAATCCCGGCGTCCCCTTCTCCACGACCAGCAGGCTGATGCCCGAGGCGCCGGCGCCACCGGTCCGTACCGCCAAAGTCACGAAATCGGCCCGCGTCCCCGAGGTGATGAACATCTTCGCCCCGTTGACCACGTAGAAGTCCCCGTCCCGCACCGCCGTGGTGCGCAGCGCGGCGACGTCCGACCCGGCCTCCGGCTCGGTGATGCCGAGCGCACATATCTTCGAGCCCGCCAGCGCCGGCCGTACGAACCGCTCGATCAGCCCCTCGTCGCCGCCGGCCACGATGTGCGGCAGCGCGATCCCGTGCGTGAACAGCGCCGCGTGACATCCCGACGACCCACCGGCTTCGAGGAACGCCTCGGTCGCCACCACCACATCGACCGTGTCCCCGCCGTCACCGCCGTGCTCCTCGGGGAACCCGATGCCGTAAAGCCCGGCCGCGGCGGCCCGCCGGTGGAGCTCGCGTGGGATCTCACCCGCCCGTTCCCATTCGTCGAGGTGAGGTGCGATCTCCTGGCGTACGAACGACGCCGTCGCCTCTCGCAGCGCCGTCCGCTCGCTCGTCTCGAAGGGGTCTTCGTACATCGGTCCGACCTCCGCTACTATCGCCGCATGACCTCGACGCCCGGCGTGTGCCCTCTGCGGCGCCGGGCCGTGTTCGGTGACCACTCGTACCGCATGGACTTCTACCAGTAGCTCGGGCCGGCCTCCACCCTGCCCGCCGACTACTGAAAGACAACCGACGTGATTTCTGAGTCCTTGCTGTCCTCGTACGAACACCCGGCCGTGCGCTGGGCCGCCGCCCACATGCCTCTGCTGCACGAGACGATGGGCCGGTCCGGGGACGCTTTCGCAGGCGTACGTCTGGGAATGTGCCTTCATATCGAACCGAAGACCGCCGTCCTGGCCACCCTCCTGGTCCGGGCCGGCGCCCATGTGCGCCTGACCGGTTCGCCCGGCACGACCAAGCCCGAGGTGGCCGAGGCGCTGCGGGCGATCGGCGTCGAGGTGTACGCCGGTGACGACGACCCGCAGGTCGCCCAGGTGCTCGACCTCGAACCGGACCTGCTGCTCGACAACGGCGCCGACCTGACCCTCGGCCTGCTGGCCCGCGGCGTCCCGAGCAGTTTCCGGGGCGGCACCGAGGAGACGACCACGGGCGGTCTGCGACTGCGCGAGGGCGGCCACTCCGATGTGCCGTTCCCGGTCGTGGTGATCAACGACAGCCCGCTCAAGCAGCTGGTCGAGAACCGTTTCGGGGTCGGGCAGAGCGTGGTGCAGGGCTTCATGAACGCCACCAACCGCATGCTCCCGGGCGCGAACGCCGTGGTCGTCGGCTACGGCCCGTGCGGGCGTGGGGTGGCCCAGACGCTGCGCCTGCTCGGGGCGCGGGTGTCGGTGGCCGAGGTCGACCCGTACCGCAGTCTCGAAGCCGCCCTGGAGGGCCACGGAACCGGGCCGGTGGAGGAGCTGCTTCCCGGCGCCGACCTGGTCTTCCTGGCCACCGGGCGGCCCCACGTGCTCGGGCCGGCGCAGATCGAGCGCCTCCGCGACGGCGTGGTCCTGGCCGGCGTCGGCCACCGCGGCGACGAGGTGGATCTGGGTCTGCTCGGCACACCCGGCCCCGACACCGGGTCCCACCACCGCGAGCATCTGCTCGCCGACGGCCGCCGCGTCATCGTGCTGGCCGGGACCCGCATGATCAACCTGGTCGCGGCGGGCGGCAACCCGATCGAGGCCATGGATCTGGGTCTGACCCTGCAGGCGGCGTCGCTGGCCGCGATCGCCACCGGCACGGTCGGCCACGGCGTGCAGCCGGTGCCGGACGCCCTCGACCGCGACATCGCCGAGCGGTTCGCGGCCCGTCTGACGTCCTCGTAGAACACGGAGAGGGCCCGCCCGGCGACGGACGGGCCCTCCCAGCGTCAGCGCTTCGCGGCGATCCGGGTCGGGTCGCCGCCGAGGCGGCCGGCTCCCTTCAGCAGCTTGCCGTCGTTCGCCTTGACGCCGGCCGCGCTGGCCGTGCCGCCGAGGCGGACGATCATCGCGTCGGCGTCGCGGAGCAGCGTGTTCCGGACGTCGGCCTCAGTCGCCTGAGAGACAACCGCAGTCTTGAACGCGTTCAGCTCCTTGATGGCCTTGTCGTCCTTGCCCGCGGCCTCGGACTTGCGGGCCGCGTCCAGCTTCTTGGTCAGGTCCTTGTGGGCCTTGGCCGAGAGCCGGCTGGTCGCCTTGAACCGGTCCAGCAGGTTCTGCATGTCCCGGAACGAGGTGGTGACGTAGAACTGGACCGTGGTCGTCGTGCGGTTGCCCGCCTTGTCGACAGCGGTCGCCGTCAGGTCGTGCAGACCGAGCGGCAGCTCGTACAGCGCCAGCAGGGCGCCGTTCGTGTACGCCTGACCGTTCAGCGTCGCGCTGGTGCTCTGGACGCCGGAGGTCGGGTCGACCGCCTGCCACGAGATGCGCACGTCCTGGCTGTCGCCGTAGAGCTGACCGTGCGCCACCCCGGCCACCAGCAGTGTCGGCTTGGCCCCGTCGATCCGTACGACAGCGGATTTGAGGGTTTCCGCGTTTCCCGCCTTGTCGGTGGAGCGGTAGAGCAGCTCGTGCTGGCCGTCACCCTTGACGTCCACGGGCGAGGTGTACGGAGTCCACGCGCCGCCGTCCAGCGACCACTCCACCTTGCCGACCCCCGACCCGGCGTCGGCCGCGGTCAGCGTGACCGGGATGGCCCCGGCGTGCCAGCCGTTGTCGTTCGCCGGGGCGAACGACGCCGACGTCAGCGGCGCCGTGCTGTCGATCTTCACCGCGACCGACTTGGCCGCCTCCACGTTGCCGGCCTTGTCGGTGGAACGGAACCGCACCTCGTGCGACCCGTCACCGGTGACCGGAATCGGCGCGGTGTAGGCGGTCCAGGCCGTCGCGTTGTCGACCTGGTACTCGGTCTTCTCGACGCCGCCGGCGTCGGTGGCCGCGAGGGTGACCGTGACGTCTCCCGTGTGCCAGCCGTCGACCGGGGTGCCGGAGACCGACGCCGCGGTCACCGGGGCCGTGGTGTCGGCGTTGGCGGCGGTCAGACGGAAGTAGTCGAACGCCACCGTCTTGGCCGCGGTCTGGTCGGTGCCGATGCTGTAGATGCCGACCTTGGAGACGGCCGCGTTGGTCAGCGCCGGGAACGACGTCCACGTCGTGCCGTCGGCCGAGTAGGACGCCGTGTAGGTGTTACCGGCCTTGGCCAGCCGCAGGTGCCACACCCCCGACGTCAGGTTGCCGGACTGAGGCTGCGGATCCTGCACCGCCGCCCCGATCTCGCTGCGGAACTCGATGCGCCGGCTCGCCGCCTGCCCGGCCTCGTTGTCGAGGACGTAGTCGAGCTTGACGTAGTTGTCGTCGTCGCCGTAGACGATCAGGCCGGCCTGTTGGTACCGCTCGTTCAGCGCGCTCCCGTCGACCTTCGTCTCCACGGTCCAGTCGCCCGACGGCGCGTTCTGCAGGATGAAGTTCTTCGGCGCGGTGTTGCCCCCGCCGTAGATGTCACCGGCCGGGGTGTCGATCCGCAAGGACCCATCGGCGATCCTGTACGCCGTCGCGTCCTCCCGGACGACCGCGTTCCACCGGCACTTGTCGAGCGTCGTGCCGGTGAACTCGTCCGACGGGGCCACCGGCTCGGCCGGCGCGTCGGGCGAGATCTGGAACCAGTCGAACGCCGCGTCCACCACCGGGGCGGTGGTGCCGCCGTTGAGCGCGAACACACCGACCCGCGGGTTGACGATGCCGGCCAGCGCGGCCGCCCGCCCGACCGCCGTGAACGTCTGCCCGTCGGCCGACGTGGCCGCCGTCAGGTTCGTCCCGTCGCTGGTCAGCCGCAGGTAGAACGTGTCGCCGGCCGGGGCCGGGGTGCTGTCGCCGCTCTCGTTGCGCGGCGTACCGGCCGTCTCCCGGATGAACTCGACAGTGCGGGCCCCGTTGTAGAGCAGATCGAGCTTGGCGTAGTTGTCGTCGTCGCCGTAGACCAGGAGCCCGGCCTGCTGGTAGTTCGCGGTGACAGGCAGGGTGATCTTCGTGGTGGCCTGCCAGGCCCCGCTCGGCGCCGGTTGCAGCACCAGGTTGGTGGCGTCGTTACGGGCGCCGTAGAGGTCGCCCACCATCGTCGGCAACTTCAGCGATCCGCCGCCGACCGAGAAGGTCTGGTTCTCCCGGACCACCGACCACCGCGTGCGGTTCAGGCTGTCACCGAGGAAGTCGTCCGAGCGCGCCCCGAAGCAGGACGTGTTCGGCGCCTCGACCTTCACGGGCACATTGACGTACGCCTTCGCGCCGCGCTTGTCCGTGACGGTCAGCGTGGCCGTGAAGTTCCCCGGCACCTGGTACGTGTGGCTCGCGTCCAGCGTGTCGGCCTTGCCGCCGTCGCCGAAGTCCCAGGCGTACGTCAGCGGGGTGTCCCCCTCGGCGTCGGTGGCCGTGCCGTCGAAGGCGACGGTGACCGGCGCCGTGCCGCTCGCCGGCGTCGCGACCGCGCTGACCGTCGGCGGCGCGTTCTCCGTGACGCCGCGGCCGAGGAAGTCCATCCAGTTCACGTTGAACAGCGATCCGGCGCCGCCGCCCGGATCCTGGGCGACGAAGAACAGCGACTCCGTCTCGGTGGCGGTCACCGGGACCGTGACGTCGGCCCAGGTCTGCCAGCCGCCCGTGCCGGGCACCGTGGCCGTGGCGAGCAGCGGGCCGTCGGCCGCGCCCGACCTGATCTCGATGGCGCCGCCGTTGACGGCCGAGGCCACCCGGAAGCGGATCGAGTCGACGCCGGTCAGGCTGGCCGGGTCGAGCGACCACCAGTCGCCGTCCTCGATGAAGCCGATGTTCTGGCCGCCGCCGGCCGGGTCGGTGGTGGTCTCCCGCACGACGCCGGCGTCGCCGCCGCCGGTGCTGCCGGCCACCCGGCCGGTGCCGGTGTAGTACTCGGCCTGCTTGCGCTTGGGCTGCAACTGCTCGATGGCGCGGCCGGTGAGCGCGGCCGCCCCGCCCTCGCCGCCGTCGTCGGTGTACGTCGCCTCGAAGACCGCGAAGACGTCGGCCTCGGCGCCGTGCCCGGCCGCGAGCGCGGTCTGCACGGTGCCGGTGCAGCCGGTGTGCTGCTCCAGCGGGTGGGCGTGCTCGTCGTGGCCGAGCAGCACCTGCAGCTTCACCCGGTCGCACTCGATGGCGCCGTCCTCGGGGTCGGTCACCTTGATCGTGTACTTGACCTGGTCACCCCAGTCGAAGAAGCCGCCGTCCGGCGGGAACTCGATGGAGACGGTGGGAGCGGTGTTGCCGACCGTCACCGGCACGTTGGCCACCGCCGTACGCCCCTTGGGGTTGGTGACGGTGAGCTGCGCGTTGTAGTTGCCGGCCTTGGTGTAGGTGTGCGTCGGGTTGGCCTCGTCCGAGGTGCCGCCGTCGCCGAACGTCCAGGCGTAGGTGAGCGCGCCACCGTCCGGGTCACGGGAGCCGGCGCTGGAGAACTTCGCGGTCAGCGGCACCGGGCCCGAGGTCGGGGTGGCGCTCGCGGCGGCGATCGGGGCCCGGTCGCCGGCCACGTAGTCGATCCGGTAGACGCCGGAATCGTCGTTGCTGCCGCCGAAGCCGCTGCCCCACTCGATCATGTAGAGGGCGCCGTCCGGGCCGAACTCGAAGTCCATCGGCCGGATGAAGCTCATGCCGGTCAGCAGCTGGTTGATGTCGACCAGCGACTTGCCGTCCTGGCTGACCTGCATCGTGTACATCTTCGACTGGTTCCACTCGCCGAACATGGCCTTGCCGTCGTAGTAGGCCGGCCACTTGCGGTCGGAGCTCAGCTCGGCGTCGTACCGGTAGACCGGTCCGCCCATCGGCGCGCCGCCGCCACCGATCTCCGGGAAGCGCGGGTTGCCGCCGTAGTCGTAGTCGACGGTGGCCGCGATGGCCGGCGGCAGGTCGGTCAGGCCGGTGTTGTTCGGGGAATCGTTCTTCGGCGCCGCGCAGTCGAACTTGGCGCCGCTCGGCCCGGACGGGAACTGGTAGTCGTTGTAGGCGTAGTTCGCGCCGGTGCAGTACGGCCAGCCGTAGTTGCCCGGCTTGCCGACGATGTTCCACTCCACTGTGCCCTCGGGGCCCCGGTTCGGGTTGGTGGTGCTGGCGTCCGGCCCGTAGTCGGCGACGTAGAGGGTGCTGGTCTTCGGGTCGACGCCGATCCGGAACGGGTTGCGGAAGCCCATCGCGTAGATCTCCGGCCGCGTCTTGGCGGTGCCGGGCGCGAACAGGTTGCCGGCCGGCACGGTGTACGAGCCGTCGTCCTCCGGATGGATCCGCAGCACCTTGCCGCGCAGGTCGTTGGTGTTGCCCGAGGAGCGCTGGACGTCGTAGTCCTGCCGGCCCGCCCGCTCGTCGATCGGCGTGTAGGCGTCCGACTCGAACGGGTTCGTGTTGTCGCCGGTGGCCAGATAGAGGTTGCCGTCGCGGTCGAAGGTCATGCTGCCGCCCGCGTGGCAGCACGTGTTGCGCTGCGTGGCGACCTCCAGGACGACCTTCTCGCTGGCCACGTCGATGGTGTCGCCGGTGACCGTGAAGCGCGACAACAGGTTGCGGGGCGTCCCGTCGTTGCGGGCGTAGTACAGGTAGACCCAGCCGTTGGTGGCGAAGTCCGGGTCGAGCCGGATGCCGATCAGGCCGTCCTCGTTGCCGGTGAAGACATCGAGGTCGACAGCGGTGACCGTACGGCCGGTGTCAGGCTTGATGATCTGCACGCGACCGTCGCGTTCCACATAGAAGACGCGGCCGTCCTTGGCGATGTCCAGCTCCATCGGGTTGCTGGTGTTGCCGTCGAGCGCGACCTTCTCGAAGCTGCTGGTCAGCGAGGCGCCGCAGTCCGCGTCGGCCACGCCGGCCGCGGTCTGGATGCCGCCGAGCAGGTGGGCCAGGAACTGCGGATCGGCGAACGACTCGTTGGTGTGACCGCCGCCGGTGTACCAGGTCCGGCCGCCGTCGTAGTCGCGGCACCAGGCCGTCGGGTGGTCGGCGCCCATCGCGCCGGTGCCCGGGCTGTAGCTGGTCTCGTCGAGGGTGGCCAGCACGTGCACCTTGCCGCGCGGGTTGGCCCGGAAGTTGTACCACTCGTCGAACCGCGACCAGCTGTCCGGCAGGTGGGCGGTCGAGGGGTGAGCGTGGTCCTCGACCTTGACCGTGGCCTGCTGGTTGGCCGGGTGGTTGTTGAAGTAGGCGCCGACCAGCTCGCCGTACCAGGGCCAGCTGTACTCGGTGTCGGAGGCGGCGTGGATGCCGGCGTAGCCGCCGCCGGCCTGGATGTAGCGCTCGAAGGCGGCCTGCTGACCCGCGTCGAGCACGTCGCCGGTGGTCGAGAGCCAGACGACGGCCCGATATTTGGCGAGGTTGGCGTCGGTGAACGCGGCGCCGTCCTCAGTGGTGTCGACGGTGAATCCGTTGTCCTCGCCGAGCTTCTCGATGGCCGCGATGCCGGCCGGGATCGAGTCGTGCCGGAACCCGGCGGTCTTGGAGAAGACGAGCACCGAGTACGGGTCCGCGGCCGCGGCGGCCGGTGCCGCCTGGGCGGCCGGCGCGCTGATCAGCGTCACGGCCAGGACGGCGCAGGAGGAGAGGACGGCGGTGAGCACTTTTCGAAGGCGTCGATGGGGCACAGGATCTCCTTGTGTCCTTTGAGGTCGGTCCGGCCCGCCGAAAAGCCATCCCGCATCGATATTTGTTTAGTCCTTGGACAAACTTCGGGCCTGTGTCACGTTTCAAGCAAGAGCCCGTCGTGTAACGGTTAGGTAACTCATGGTCAACTAACCCCGCCCCGCTGGCTGCCGGCGATCGCCAGACGGGGCATGGTGACCGCGCCGGGCGACGTGGCGATGACGGCGATGGCCAGGGAGTTCCGGCCGTCCGTACGCAACGGCCCGGCCGGCAGGACGAAGTCGGTCTGCGGGCCGATGGCCGCCCCGTACTGCCCGACCTGCCAACCGTTGAGATAGACCACGGCCCGGTGGCCGGCCGGTGGCGTACCGGGGAAACGCAGCAGCACCGAGGTGTCCTGCCCCTCCGGCAGGCCGAGCCGGAACGCGGTGCGCAACCAGGTGACACCGGCCGGGACGGTCGTGCCGGCCCTCGGCCAGCCCTGGTCGGCGTGACCGGGCAAGCTCCAGCCCGCCCGCTCACCGTAGAGGCCGCCGTTGTTCAGCGCGCCGCGCACGGGATCGATCGCCGCGGTGCCCTGGATCCGCCACGTCACCGGCGCCTCCGACCCGTTGACCCGCGCCCCGACGAGCCCGCGAGGCTGCCGGAACCGGTTGTCGTCGGCCGTCCAGTCGTCGTTGTGGCCCATGTTCTGCACCAGCACCGACAGCACGGCCGGGGCACCCGGCTCGAGCAGACCGGCCGGCACCGCGAACTCCCCCGCACCGGGCGACGGGTTGACCGGCGCGTCCGAGTCGGCCTGGACCCCACCGGCCGCCGAGCCCAGATAGCGCCCGTTCAACCAGACCAGGTAGTTGCCGCGCTTGCCGGTGATGGCGTTGAGCGACACGGACGTCTCGCCGCCGGTGGCGGTGAACCGCCCCCGGTACCAGACGCTGCCGGTGTGGAAGCCGTACTCGTCGCTGAACAGCACCGGCTGGGTGAGCGGGACGAAGGGGCTCAGGCTCGTGGTCTTGTCCGCCACGGCCCAGCGGGAGTCGTCGAAGCCGGCAGCGGCCTCGGGCGCCTCGGCGTGCTGCCGCCAGCCGGTGAGCGCCGGCAGGGCGACCGGCCGTGGCCCCGGCAGGCGGCCGAGCAGCGATCCGCTCGGCGTGGGCCAGGTGGCGACCCGCTCGCCGTTCACCGTCAGCGCCCGCCCGGCCGTGAACACCTCGACCGGTCCGGCCGTCGCCGTGTCGGCGCGGAGCGCCACCGCTCCCGGGCTCGCGGTGGCCGAGCGCAGCAGGGCCGTGCCACGCACCAGGACCGGGCCGGCGGCGGTGTCGGCCCGCCAGAACGACGCCGCCGTGCCGGTGGTGCCGAGCAGGAGCAGCAGCGGCCGGCGGCCGCCGCCGTCGATCCGCACCCGGGCCAGGCCGCTGTGCGTGTAGTCGAGCCGCAGGTCGCCGCTCGCCGGGTCGAAAGATGGCGTGACCCGGCCGTCGAGGACGGTCACCCGGGGCCGGGACGGATAGCGCAGCACGGTCGCGCCCGGTGTGCCGTCGTCGCCGTGGAGCACCGCGACGTCCCGCCCGCCGATCGCCTCGTGGGTCAGGATCTCCGAGGTGGATGCCACGAGCCGCTGGCCACCGAAGGCGTACTCACCCACCAGGACCTTGGCGTCGCGCCCGGCGAGCGTCACCGGAAAGGCGTGGCCGCCCCAGTCGAGAGTGCTCGGCACGGTCGCCGTCCCCGGATTGCGCACAAGCACGAACTGGGCGCCGTCGTCCGGGTTGGCCCGCGCGAGCGTCTCCAGCCCGGCCGCCTGGGGCGCGGCCACCGGGTCGGTGCGGGTGAGCGAGCCGGCCGTGGCGCGCAGGAAGTAGCCCTGCCGCTTGTACTCGTCGTATTTCGCGGTGAGCTGCCGCGACTCGGTGATGGCGGCCCCGTAGTCGTACGACGTGTAGACGTCGTTGGGCTGGGCCAGCCAGCCCCAGTTGGTGCCACCGAAGCCCATGTAGTAACTGAAGGCCGTGGCCCCACTCGTGATCAGGTTGCTCTTCGGGAAATACCTGGTGTACGCCACGCCGGTGAGCTCACGGCAGGCCTCGTACCCGGCGTTGTTCACGTCGATCGCGCCCGCCTGGTACTCGGCCGCGAAGACCGGCGCGTCCTCGCGCACCCGCTCGGTGATGCCGGGCCCCCAGGCGCCCCAGACGGTCGCGGCGTTGCCGCAGTCGAAGGACTGCGGATAGTCGTCCACCCCCGGAATCTGCACGGCACCCGGCCCCGACGCCCAGGTCGAGGTCCAGGAGGCGGCGTCGCAGCACAGGTTGGTGGTGATCGGCACGTCGATGCCGTGCCCGCGCGCGGTGTCCTGAAGATCCTGCATGTACGCGGCGTCGGTGTTCACCGCGTACTCGTTCTCGACGTTGTAGAGCAGCACCGATCCGCCCCGGGTGATCTGATGCCGGGCGATGATCGGGTTGATGTGCCCGAGCCACTCGCGGTAGGCGGCGGTGTAGCCGGGAGCGCTGCTGCGGGCCCGCCCCGGCACGAGCTTGAGCCACCCCGGGAAGCCGCCACCGGTGGTCTCGGCGTTGATGTAGGGCCCCGGCCGCGCGATGACGTAGAGCCCGACCTGCTCGGCCGTCCGCAGCAGCCGGTCCACGTCGCGCACGCCGCTGAAGTCGTAGACACCGGGCGCGGGCGAGTGGAAGGCCCAGTCGAAGTAGATCGACACGGCGTTGAAGCCGGCCGCTTTCTCCTTCTCGAGGATGTCGCGCCACAGTTCCGGGCTGGGCAGCCGGAAATAGTGGAACTCGGCCGCCTGCACCAGAATCCGCCGCCCGTCGACCATCAGCGAGTGCTTGTCGTAACTGACCCGATGCACCGGTGCGGCGGCCGCCGACGCACCGGCCAGCCCACCCCCGGCCAGCGCCAGTACCAGAACGAGCAGGATGCGGCTGAGCTTCATGCCAGGCCCTTCCACGCTTGTCATTGACACGTGTAAATAGATACTCGCATGGGGAGACGGCCAATGGGAGCGCTCCCGAGCATTGAGGTTTATAAATTCATGCGACAGGATGGCGTTCATGACGAGTGCGCGGCGCCTGGTCTCGGCAATGTCCGTCGTGGTGCTGGCTGTGGCCGGCGCCCTCACCGCCACGCCGGCCTCGGCGGCGCCGCCCGGCGAGGTCGATCCGGACACGCCCTGGCGGATGCGGCACTGGCCGCAGACCCAGCCGTGGCAGGTCGACGAGGCGGCCGCGCTCAGCAAGCCGAGCGGGCCGCAGCCGGTCGATCCGCAGCGCTACGAGCTGCCCGACACCATGACGTGGTCGGACTACAAGCCCGTGCCGGGCACGAACTGGGCCGACCCGGCCGTGAAGGGCTCGGAGCGCAACTTCAACGGCGCCCTCGTGCTCGTCGACTATCCGAACCAGCCGTTCGTCGTCACCCAGCCGGCCAACTCCACGATCTACGGGAACCCGTCCGGCGTACAGAATCTGACCCGGTCCGAGGTTCCCCAGTTCTATCGGGACTTCCTCAACAAGCCCGGCACGCTCAACCGCGGCCACACCATCCACGAGTACTGGATGGAGGACTCGCTCGGGCGCTTCGGCATCGAGCTCAGCTCCTTCGGCGTCTATCAGATGCCCGCCGACAGCCACGAGTACGGCATCGAGGCCCAGATGCAGCGCGGCCAGGGCTGCCCGGCCGGCGACGTCTGCAACCGCAACCTGCGCACCGACGCCCGCGCCGCCTGGATCGCCGCCGTCGGTGAGGCCGAGGCGGCCAAGTTCGACTTCGTCTTCTTCCTGTCGGCCGGGCAGGACGAGTCGGCCACCTGGCAGGAGTTCGGGCCGATGAAGTTCACCACCAAAGAGGACGTGACCGACGAGTGGGGGCCGCCGGACACGGCGCTGCCGAACTGGAACGCCACCCGCTACGTCGACTGGACCTCGTGGCAGGCCTCGGCCAACATCTGGCCCAACGCCACCCAGGGCAGCTCGTTGCAGGCCGAGAGCTCCGGCATGTCGACCTACGCGCACGAGTTCAGCCACATCCTCGGCGTCGGCGACAACTACAACAACCCGTACAGCGTCCCGGCCCGCCGCGACTACAGCGGCCCGTGGGAGATGCTCAGCCGCGGCACCTTCAACGGGCCCGGCGGACCGCACAGCCGCTGGCTGATCCCCGGCACCTCGGGCTCGTCGATGGGCGCCCAGCACATGCTGCGCAACAAGTTGAAGCTGGGCATCGCCTCCCCCGGCGCGGTGCTGCGGCTGTCCCGCGACGCGCTGGCCACGTCGGGTCTGGTGCTGACCACTGTGACGGCTCGCGTGGTCGAGTCGGGCGGCATCAACGTCACCCTCGACGGCGGCGACCGCTCACCGGCCTGCGACACCGCGACCGACCCGTTCTGCGACGGCGGCGGCTACGACAACTACACCCTCGAGGTCGTCGACCGGATGGGCTTCGACTCGTTCACCCCCGACTCCGGCGTCCTGCTGGCCAAGACCAAGAACCAGGACGCCGCTCCCTTCATCTGGACCATCGACGCCAATCCGCGGGACATCGACAAGGTCGACTTCGTCCTGCCCGACGGCACCCCGCAGAAGATGACGATCGGCGACTACCGCCAGCTCTCCGACGCCCTCTTCCACGCCGGCACAAATTCCGGGAGCGCTTTCGAGTACGTCGACACGGCCAACCGCCTGCACTTCTACATCCTCGACCGCAAGCGGGACCGCAAGGGCGTTCTCTCGTACGAGGTGGCCGTCCGCTCCCTCGACGGCGCCGGCCCGGCCACGCGGGGCGTCCGCGCCTATCCGGCCACGGCCCGCCCCGACCGGACCGGCTGGACCCGCTGCACCATCCCGGTCCGCAACACCGGCCGGGCGGCCGACGTCTTCCGTGTCACCGCCTCCGGCGCCACCCTCCCCCGCGCGGTGGTCGGCGTCCCCGCCGGCCACACCTCGGCGGTGGAGGTCTGGACGAAGGACACCCGCCGCGCGGCCGTGACCCTCACCTCGGAGAGCAACCCGGCCGTCAAGGCCACGACCTCCTGCACCAGCCGGAGGTAGGGCTCACTCGGCGGGCGGGATGTTGTGGTTGACGCGGAACAGGTTGGCCGGGTCGACACGGCGCTTGATCCCGGTCAGCCGGGTGTAGGCGTCCGGCGCGTAGGCGAGGGCGGCGGTCGCCGGGTCGGCGTCGGCCGCGAACATGAAGTTCAGGTAGCGGCGGCCGGTCGACCACGGCTCCAGCGCGTCGATCAGCCGCTGCTGACAGGCGTGCAGGGCCTCGGCGTCCGGCGGTCCGCCCGCGGCGACCAGGAAGACGTTGTAGAGCGTCCGGTCACGGTTGCCGACGGCGTTGGGGCTTGCGGGGGTACGACTGAGCGCGCCACCCAGGTGCCGCACCTCGGCCAGCACGAGCGGGGAATCGGCCTCCGGCCCGGCGTGCCGCAGGATCGTCTCGACCGCCTCGGCGGGCAGCTCCCGGAGCAGCGCCGCGTGCTCGTAGAGCGGCAGCGGGTCGACCGGGTCGTTGTGGACCGCGGCCACCGCCGCGTACGGCATCGGGCCGACCGCGTCGATGATCGGCGTGCCCAGTTGCCGGAACGGAGCGATCAGGGCCTCCCCGTCCGCCGGATCGCCGAGGTACGCGACGCGCAGATGGGCGACGAGCCGGTCGCGCAGCGGCTCCGGCACGAACGGGGCGGCCGGGAGGTGCAGCAAACCGACCGACGCCGACATCTCCTCCGGCAGGTCCCGGGTCCACTCGCGGAACCGGTGCAGCACCTCACCCGCGAGCTCGCCCGGGAAGAAGAGGCCACCGCCGTAGAACCCGGTGATCGGGAAGACGGTGAACTCGATGGCCACGACGACCCCGAAGTTGCCCTTCGCCCCGCGCAGCGCCCAGAACAGGTCGGGCTCGCTGTCCGCGGTGACGCGCCGCAGCTCGCCGTCGGCGGTCACCACGTCCAGCGCGGTGACGTGGTCGGCGGCGTAGCCGTACTTGCGGCCGAACGGCCCGAGTCCGCCGCCGAGGGTGTAGCTCACCACTGTCACGGTCGGCGACGACCCGTTCAGCGCGCCCACGCCCAGCTTCCCGGCCGATTCGATGAACTCGCCCCAGCGCACGCCGGCTTCGACCCGGGCCGTCATGGCGTCCGCGTCGATGGCCAGCCCGGTCAGCCGGCGGGTGGTGATCAGCACCGAGCCGGCCGACGAGACGGAGGTGCCGTGGCCCGCGCCGAGGACGGCGATCGGCAGATCGTGAGCGGCGGCGAAGCGTACGGCCGACTGAATGTCCTCCGCGTCGGTCGCGCCGACGACAACGGCCGGGGTGTGGACGACGGTGAGGTTGTAGGCCGGGATCTCTTCCGCGTAACCCTCGTCCCCCGGCAGGAGGACGGGGCCCGCGACGGACGCGCGCAGAGCGGCGACGTCGGCCGCGAAGGGAGCACCGGTGGAGTGTGACGCGGTCATGTAACGGCCTTTTCGGAAAAGGGGCCGGCGTGGGTGCCGGCCGCGGTGGGTCCATTGAGCCGCCCGCGGTTCGACAAAGAGTTGACGGAAGGTAGATGCCCAGCTCGCCGACCGGCTTCAATGGTCGGATGACGGGGGACGTGACGGCGCTGCGTATCCAGCTGCTCGGTCCGGTGCGGGCGTGGGCGGGCGACGAGGAGCTCGATCTCGGCACGCCGCAGCAGCGCGCCGTGCTGGCCGCGCTGGCGCTGCGGGAGGGCCGGCAGGCCACGCTGGAGGCGCTGATCGACGCGGTGTGGGGCGAGGATCCGCCCCGGACGAGCGCGCTCACCCTGCGGACGTACGTCTCCCGGCTGCGGCAGTCCTTCGGCGCCGACACGATCGTGACCGTCAACGGCGGCTACCTGCTGCGGCTCGGCCCCGGGGCGCTCGATCTGGCGGACTTCACGGCGGCGGTGACCCGGGCCCGCGCGGCGCGCGAGGCCGGCGAGCAGTGCAAGGCGGCGCAGGCGTTCCAGAATGCCGACGGCCTGTGGCGGGGGCCCGCACTGGCCGACGTCCCGGGTCCGTACGCGGCCGCCCAGCGGGTCCGGCTCGACCGGGAGCGGCGGGCCGCCACCGAGGAGCGGCTCGCGCTCGACGTCGCCTCGGGCAATCCGGGCGCCGCCGTCACCGAGTTGAGCGCGCTGGTCGAGCAGCATCCCCTCGACGAGGGCCTGAGCGCCCTGCTGATGCTCGGGCTGTACCGGACCGGGCGGCAGGCGATGGCCGTGGCCGAGTTCCAGCGCGTCCGTGAGCTGCTCGCCGACGAGCTCGGGCTCGACCCGGGACAGGCGCTGCGCGACGTCTACCAGCTGATCCTGAGCGGCGAGCCGGCCCCGCGGACGGACGAGCCGGTCGCCGCTTCGCCGGAGCAACTGCCGCCGGGACTGCGGGACTTCGTCGGGCGGGCGAACCTGATCGACCGGGTCACCGGGTTGCTCCTCGCGGACGGTCTCAGCGCCTCCAGTGTCGGCCTCGTCGGACTCGGCGGGGTGGGCACCAGCACACTCGCCGTCCACCTGGCCCACCGGCTCCGGCACCGCTTCCCGGACGGGCAGCTCTACGCCGATCTGCGCGACGGCAACGACAATGCGGTGCTGCCGGGCTTCCTGCGGGCGCTCGGGGTGGCGGTGCCCGACGATCCGGCGGAACAGGCCACGCTGTGGCGGACCGTCTCGCACGGGCGCCGCCTCCTCGTCGTGCTCGACCATGCCCGTACAGCCGAGCAATTGAATGTGCTCCTGCCGGCGGGAAGCGGGAGCGCCGCGATCGTCACGGGCGGCCGCCGCGTCCCCGGCACGTCGATCACACGCTGGATCTCCGTGCCGCCCTTCGACCCGGACGACTCGGTCGAGCTGTTCCGCCGGGTCGCCGGCCGCGACCGGGTCGACGCGGAGCGCGAGGCCGCGCTGCGGTTCGCCGCCGCCTGCTCACACCTGCCCCTGGCGGTACGCCTCGGCGCCGAACGCCTGGCCGCCCGGCCCACCTGGTCGGTCGCCGCGATCGGCGAGCGGCTGCGGGTGGAGATGCGCCAGCCGGTCGCCCTGCACGAGGACTGCCTTCTGGTCGAGGCCCCGTTCGAACGGGAACTGGCCGCCCTGCACGCCACCGACCCGTTCGCGGCCGTGGCGTTCGGGCTGGTCGCCCTGTCCGACGAATCCGAGATCACCGTCGCCGCGGCGGCCCGCCTGCTGGACCGGCCCGAGACCGAGGCCGAACGGCTCATGGA